>NZ_AP019773.1:900000-1182500 GCF_009936175.1 Bartonella quintana
GCTTGAGTGGAACGCGCGTTTTACTCTTGACCAAGAGGGAGTATTAAATGATGTACCTTCCTATAAACATCTTCTTGAAGTTTGCAGCCATCAACTTCATGAGACGCTGTTTGAAACAACACAATTTGGTGCAATTGCAGCAAAGCTTCAAGAAAAATTTGGAACAAAGGGGCTTCCCGTTACGCTTTCAACCGCTTGCGCATCTGGTGCAACAGCGATTCAATTAGGTGTTGAATCTATTCAACGAGGAGAGACAGATCGCGCTCTCACAATTGCAACAGATGGTTCAGTTTCAGCAGAATCCCTTATTCGCTTTTCGTTATTATCTGCTCTTTCAACCCACAATGATCCTGCAGAAAAAGCAGCAAAACCCTTTAGCCGTGACCGCGATGGGTTTGTTATGGCAGAAGGATCAGGTGCTCTTGTCCTTGAATCTCTTAAAAGCGCATTAGAACGTAATGCGACAATTTTGGGAATTTTGGCTGGATGCGGTGAAACAGCAGATGATTTTCACCGTACACGTTCAAAGCCCGATGCATCACCTGCAATTGAAGCAGTTCGCAAAGCCTTGGATGATGCTCAAATAACCATAAATGAGATCGATTATATTAATGCCCATGGAACTTCAACACCTGAAAATGAAAAGATGGAGCATCTCGCATTATCAACAGTTTTTGGCGACGTTTTAGAACACATTCCAGTATCTTCCAATAAATCAATGATTGGTCACACATTAACTGCTGCCGGTGCCATAGAGGCTGTCTTTTCACTGTTAACCATTCAATCGGGAATAATCCCCCCTACAATCAATTACAATGATCCTGATCCTGCTATCCCTTTAGACGTCGTTCCTAATCATAGCCGCAAAGCCCGTGTCAATGCGGTTTTGTCAAACTCATTTGGATTCGGCGGACAGAATACTAGTCTTGTTATTACAGCATATAAAGGATAATCCTTTTATAACAACCAAACTTTGTAATACTTAACCTAATAACATAACATATTAAGGGGGATGATAATGCGTGCACTGCAATTATTTGATGAGCGCCGGCTTGAAATCACTCATATTGCCCCGCCACCACCACCCGGCCCCAATGAAGTAACAGTGCGTATAAAAGCTGTTGCTCTTAATCATATTGATGTATGGGGATGGCGGGGTATGGCCTTTGCTAAAAGAAAAATGCCACTCATAATTGGTGCAGAAGCTTCTGGTGAAGTTGTTCAATTAGGGGATAATGTTGAAAATTTACAACTTGAGCAAATCGTTTCAATTTATGGTGCACACACCTGTGGAGTATGCAAAGCCTGCCATGAAGGACGTGATAATCTTTGCAGTCATGTAAAAGGCATCTACGGTTTTCATCTTGACGGCTTTGCCTGCGAGTTTGTAAATTTACCAGCGCGTCTATTAGTTCCCGCTCCTGCGAAATGTAATGAACTGCAAGCAGCTGTTGCTCCAATTACTTTTGGCACGGTAGAGCATATGCTTTTCGATAACGCAAAACTACAAGCAGAAGAAACAATTCTGATACAGGCAGGTGGTTCTGGTATAGGTTCAGCGGCCATTCAACTGGCAAAACATATGAGCTGTACAGTTATCACAACTGTCGGTTCAGATGAAAAAATTGCAAAAGCAAAATCTCTTGGAGCGGATTACGTTATTAATTACTGTAAAGATCGTTTTGAAGGTGTCGTACGTAAACTAACCAAAAAACAAGGTGTTGATGTTGTTTTTGAGCATGTAGGAGCCAATACATGGAACGGTTCTCTGTTGTGTATGAAACGAGGAGCGCGCTTAGTAACATGTGGTTCTACCTCTGGAGTTACAGCACCACTAAATCTCATGCAGTTGTTCCAACAACAATTTAAGATATTTGGTTCTTTTGGCTGCCGTGTAAAAAATATGCAAAACGCCATGCAGAAAATGGCACAAGGAGTTGTACACCCTGTCATTGATACAATTGTTCAATTTGAAGAAATTGATACAGCCTTAAAACGAATGGAAAGCCGTAATGTTTTTGGTAAAATTATTCTTAAAATGGATTAAATCATAATGAAGTTTTATATTAAAATTTTTATGTATCACATTAAAATCATAGCTAAAAATTCATTTTATTGGTTATGGGCACATCTGCTCATCAGCGCTTTATTCATTTTAAAACATTTTCCTGCTTATATCGGATTTTCTTTTTTTTCTTGGTTTGCAAAAACATTCGGTCCCCTTTTCTCTCGTCATCAAATCGCACTTACGAACCTTAGAGCAGCATATCCAGAAAAAACAGAAAAAGAACTCCATGCAATTGCAATAGAAATGTGGGAGAATATAGGGCTGTGCTTAGCTGAATATATTTTTCTTGATAAAATTTTTGACTTTGATCCTCGTGCAGAGAAGCCAGGTCTTATTGAGGTTAAAGGCGCTGAAATATTTGAGAGATTAAAAAATGAAAAAAAACCGCACATTTTTTTCACAGCCCATACCGGAAACTTCGAACTTCTCCCTATATGCGCACAAAGTTTTGATGTAAATGTTACAGTATTATTTAGATCACCCAATAATCCCTATATTGCAAAACGCATCCTTAAAGCTCGACAAGCTTTAATGGGACATCTCGTCCCATCCAAAGCTGGTGCAGCTTGGGCATTGGCCACTAAGTTAGCAGAAGGTGAAAATGTTGGCATGCTTGTTGATCAAAAATTTCGCCGAGGTGTTTTGGGAACATTTTTCAACAGACCACTTAAAACAAACCCCTTAATTATAAAACTTGCACGACAATATGATTGTGATATTTATCCAGCGCGCAGCATCCGTTTAGCTAAAGGACGCCATCGTTTAGAGTTGTATGAACGTATAAAGCTTCCACTTGATGAAAAAAATGAAATTGATATAGCTGCTTCCACGCAAAAATTAAATGATATTGTTGAAAGTTGGGTACGTGAATATCCAGGGCAATGGATGTGGTTACACAGACGTTGGGATAGCTAACCCATTCATCTCGTTTGCAGAGGAGCTAAAAATGTTAGCGTCAAAAGATATCAAAGATCTTACCGCAGTTGTTGCAGCATTACGAGATCGTGACGGCGATTATATCTGGAATATAAACAAACTTTTGAATCCCTCATCCCTTATATGCTTGAAGAAGTTTACGAAGTTATCGATGCCATTGAACAGAAAAACCGACTGGATCTTTGCGATGAACTCGGTGAATTTCTTCTACAAGTGGTCTACCATGCTAGGATTGCACAAAAAGAAGGCAGCTTTGCTTTTGATGATGTTGTTTATGCGATTACGGAAAAAATGATTCGTCGCCACCCTCACATTTTTGTGGCAATGCAGAGCAAAAAACGTGGTTTTTTAGAAGATAAATGGGAGCGTATAAAAAATAGAACAAGCTGAACAAAAAAATACTCCGAAGAAGTAAGCTTACTAACCAATTCTGCAATAAACACTCTTGCAAAAGTGAAAAAGATTCAGCCAGCAAATGATCAGGAAGCGTTCGCTTGTTTTACAAAAAGAAACTGCTAAAGTGAGGGTTGATTGGCATGAAAGCCATAAAATCTTTGCAAAAATCGAAAAAGAACTTAATGAACTCAACGATGCAATCAAAAATGACAAAACATCAGATATAGAAGAAGAATTGGGCAATCTCTACTTTACCCTATTTAATCTCGCACGTCATTTAAATATTGATTCACAAAAAGCACTTAAAAAAACAAATACAAAATTCTGAAATTCATTTTACCTATAGTGAAGAAAGTATATCTGCTCAATCGAAAAAACTAGCTGACGCAATCCTTGAACGAAATGGAAATTCTTTGGAATAAGGATAAAAATGCAAAGTAAGGAAAACTCCGGCTTGGATCAACCTAAAAAATCAAGAAAATTCTTGACTCACTAAATGTAATCTTACCGAAATCAATCAAGCTTCATATCTCTCGTTTAATTGACTTTGCAAAGCAGGACGAAGTTCCACTGATTCACCGCATCCGCATGCTGAGACTTGATTTGGATTCTTGAATACAAAACCGGAACGAAGTGTTGTCACTTCATAATCTATCTGTGTTCCTAATAAAAATAAGACTGCATCATGTGCTATAAAAACACGAGCACCGTTAACTTCAACAACATCTGCGTCTGGAACCTCTTCTTTTATAAGAGTAATTGTATATTCCATTCCTGCGCAGCCGCCTTTCTTGATACCAATAAGAATACCACGCGCATCTTTTGCGTCCATAACCGCTTTAACACGATCCATTGCGGCTTGCGTCAAATTTACTACCGAAAAACGACTCATCGTCTACTCTTTTCTTATTAAACAAATACTGTAGTATCTCATCTACAATATTTTATTATCTGGTATACAAAAAACAAAACAAAAAGACATAAATTGAAATGCTTTGATTTTTTCTTATCAGAACAAAAACCACATATCCAAAAATTTGGATTTTTGCTGTTTTTGTTATCCACATTAATAGCTCTCTTTAAAAAATCAAAAACGGAAAAAAAAAGCACTTCAATACTGCGTATCAGCTACAATACTTGTAAAGGTATTCACCTTTTTGTTAGATTCTCGATGGATAAACAGAAACATTAAAAGAATATTATTTTTCTCTCATATTTAATAGATCCTCTAAAATGCCACTTGTCTAGAAGCATAAAACTTTTCTCATCTTTACCCACGTAAAATAGTGAAACAAATATATGCGTATGAGCACTATAAAATCAAAAAATAATCAAAAGAGCTTGACAGCTTTATTCCGTATCCTGAATCAACAAAGAAAAATTAACGTGCAAAATTTTGTTTTTATTCGAATAAGCTTTTTTTTAAATGGCAAAAGCATTTTAGATTTTATTCTGTTCATTTTTCTCTTGCCTTTAAAGAAACAGTCGTTTAGTCGTTTTGCACAGTTCGGAGCGTAGCGCAGCCTGGTAGCGCACTTGACTGGGGGTCAAGGGGTCGTGGGTTCAAATCCCGCCGCTCCGACCATTTTTTCCCTCAAAGATATCAGTAAATCGAGAATGTGCTTATTGTATTGTCTACAAGATATGCGGAACGTTTTGAAAATCTACTTCATTTCCTTCAATGTAAACGATACACAGCTAGGATTACTATCTCAATTAGAGATAGACAACTTTTATTCAAACAAGTTCGTCAATAGAACATAAAAACGCGAGACCTTTGTCTCGCGTCACTTTATTCTTTAAAAAACTTTATAATTATTTGGCTCGCCCATTTTCTAAATTTATTTTAGGCATACTATGATCATTAACATTTTTTGCAACATTTGCAACAGATGACGACGCCTGAACAACTATCTTTTTGGGTTTTAGTTCAGCCGGCATTTCTCTTTTAAGCTGAATATGAAGAAGGCCATCGCCAAGTTCTGCTCCAATAACCTTAACATGATCAGCCAAATGAAAACGCCGCTCAAAAGCACGCGAAGCAATGCCTCGGTAAAGAAACTCTCGTTCTTCATCGTCATTTTCAGATGTTCTCTCACCCTTAACGATTAGCTGGTTGCAATGTGTTTCGATATCAATTTCATCCTGAGAAAAACCGGCAACAGCCATAGAAATTCTATAAGAATCCTCAGTTAAACGCTCAATATTGTACGGTGGATAAGAAGAAACATCATCCGGTTGTGTTCTAGAATCAAACCAGTTAAAAAGATGATCAAAACCTACTGTTGAACGATAAAATGGTGAAAAATCTACTTGACGCATAATATTGCCCTCCTTTAGAGCGACTATGATTGACTCACAACGTTCCCAAATGGCCAACCTGCCAGTGAACCACGCGGTCCCAGTAAATGGCAACCGCACTCCTTATTTGGGAATTGTTCTTTCCTATTTCAACTCTTTTTCACTTTAATTCATCAAAACATACGAAAACAACATAACTGTTTCTTAACCCCTCATCATCATTATATTAATGTAAGTTCTCTTCCCCTTTCAGTTTACACTAATAAGTTGTAAAAGACACTATAAGGATTCTAATTGGAAATACCTCTTTATCCTACAGACTGGGGTTCCCCTCTTCCCGATATCCACAATAGCTATCTTAAAACAGCTATTGATCGCAAAATTCGTTTTGCAATAACGCATCCCAAAATGGAAAAAGCCAAGGGAACCATTGTTATTCTCAAAAGCTATGCAAATGCTTTAGAAGAATATTTCCTACCAATGAATGAAATTTCGAACCGCGGTTTTTATACAACAATATTTGATTGGTTTGATCACGAAGGATTTCAACCCTATAAACGAAAAAAGACTCGACATAATTATTTTGATATTAATAATGATATTAATGACTTAAGTGAATTTCTTAAAAATATTGTTTATCATGATTGTCCGCCACCTTACTATATGCTAACCTATGGTATAGGTGGATTAATAGCACTTAGTGGATTGGATCTTATTAACCATAAATTTAATAGAATGCTCTGCGTTTCTCCCCTTTTTGCTCCATTCGGCAATAAAACAAATAGCTTTCCGCATAAATTAACACAGCTTCTTTCCGATATAGGTCTTGGATTCTTACCAGCTAAAGGTGGAAAAAAATTAAAACAAAAAAAACCACAATTTTTTCACACCAATGAAGCACCTTTATCCCCTGGTTTCCTTATAAAACCTCCTACATCTCGATGGATGGCATCAGTACTTAATGCAATTGATAGAATGAAAAAGAACATCCTTAATGGTCATTTACAACTCCCAACACTGTTTGTTCTTGCCAATCAAAATAATATTGCCAATAACATTGAAGTGCGCCAATTATGTCAACATACGCATCTGACAGACAGTATTACAATTACGGGGGCTGAACTCGATACAATCATGCATGAAGAAGATTACCAAAAACAATTTTGGGCTGCGTTTGATGCATTTATTCCCGGTAACATGCCATAAGATAACATCTTTTAACAAGATCGTAATTTAGAAGGGGACAACAGAGTAAATGAAAAAATCTTAAAATGTTTAAACGCTATAATCGGTTAATTATGGTTGGGTGGTTATTAGAGATAACACCCTTAAGAAACCTGAATAGATGAAAGAATCCAGGAGCAAATGCAGACATGATCGCGATAAGAAAAGCTCTCTTAGAATGTAGAATGCCAATCTCTTATTGATACCAATCTAAAAACTAAACACTTAAGCTTCAATATATGCTTCATTGGATCTTGCATAGTTCAAACGAGTTTCCATGATAAAAAAAGAAATTGCTATATGGAGACTTAAAAGCCCAGAACCTTCCCATTTTTCAGCCTCATTGCAGTCATTCCTAAACAAAATATCAAAAAGCACTTAAATAATTCTATAGAGTTAATCTCAATTTGCAAAAAATGACAATGATTGACAGAACAATCTTGATACACCACGATACAGTCACCCAAATCAAAATAGAGAAGCTCTGTTCTTAATCTCTTACAGAAAAACTTTGTTTTCACGTTATGTCATAGAAAAATAAAAATTTTTATTTATTTAAGGAAAATCAAATATTCTAAAAATCAACAGCTATAAAAACTCCCCCTCCTGTCACTTCTCAAAAAATAGTAAACCAACATAACATCCTTCTCATCTCCTAATAGAGACGGTTTCTAAAATGAACATTCCCATAAGCCCTTCCGTAAAGCTCTAATCAAGATAAAAAGGAAAACAAAAAGAAATAGAATTTGTGATTAATCGCGCTTAAAATGCTCAACATTGCTCCTTCTTTAATGTCACATACATTTCGAATTTAACTAACTCACAACTCATATTCTGTATTTTTGAAAAATATTTAAGAATTAACCATTTTGTCATTTATTCCAATTATGAGTATTTTACCACTTTTTTTATAAATACTCTATATTGTATAATTAATGCGGCAAAAAACTCTGACGAATGGAGTAATTGGAAGATAATCATGAAACGAATCCTGCTCGCAGAAGATGATAACGATATGCGCCGCTTTCTAGCAAAGGCCTTAGAACGTGCAGGTTACGAAGTTGCTGATTTCGATAATGGTGTTAGCGCATATGAACGTTTACAAGAAGAACCATTTTCTCTTCTACTTACTGATATTGTGATGCCAGAAATGGATGGAATCGAACTAGCACGACGTGCTACTGAAATTGATCCTGATTTACGAGTGATGTTCATTACAGGCTTTGCAGCAGTTGCACTCAATTCAAATAGCGATGCCCCTCCTGATGCAAAAGTGCTTTCTAAGCCATTTCACTTGCGTGAGCTCGTTAATGAAGTTGAAAAAATACTTATAGCTGCTTAGAAGGGATATTTTTTCAAGTTATTCGTAACTGGTTAAAGAGAAAATAAATTAGGCATTGACGTTTCCAATTCTATGTGGTGTATGCAATACCATTAATGGGCGTGTAGCTCAGCGGGAGAGCACTACGTTGACATCGTAGGGGTCACAGGTTCGATCCCTGTCACGCCCACCAGTTAATTTATATACCTTTTTAAAGATACGGGGTGCGTAAATAATAAGGGAATAGGATTTTCGAACGTAGTCCTAAAAAGGGCGTTCTTTTTTGCCAACTTTTTTAGCAATTGTTTGAATTCTGGTAAGTCCTGTTGTGAAAAACACTTCTAAAGTGCTAGCGAATTTGCCAACGATTTCACAGCTAAAATGGATTAGGCGATTTTATTAGAAAAACCTTTCTAAAAGCATTTTCTTCTGTTCTCAAGAATGTTTTTTCTCCTGATATAAGCTATATTACCCAATGATCTTTTTTTTCAATTTTTATTAGAGCAAAATTTTTTCCAAATAGTTGGATATAAAATTACAATGTAGCTATATTTTACAATCAAAGTTAAAAGAATGAAAAAATAGACACTGATTAATTTGGAGCACATCGATTCGTGCATAAAATCTCATCTGCATGACATTTTTGCGTGTAGCTAAGGAAAGCTGTTTACCTTTCCGATTTAGAAGTATCCAATAGCTTTACACGCAAAGCGATACAGAAACTAGACAAAGGGTTAAAGGAAAAATGCCAATGTGCTCTGTGTAAGAACTTATGAGGCATTTAATATACTCCCCCCCTGTTCGTTCAGAAACATTAATCTTCCATGTCACAAGATAAAAAAAGCAGTCAGAACATGAATAAACTGTATACGTTATTGAGCCTTCTGATTGAGGAAAGATCTTTAGCGAATCATACCACAAACACCTACTCAAAGGGACTTAGACAAGTTGCCTTGACAGCCCCTTCAAACAAAATTAACTGCTGACTTATTAAATCGAAAGAGACAAATTGTATCTTATCTGCACAGAAACACACGTTAAACTTTTAGAGTAGTAACACAGAAAATTTAGGGACGTGTTAACTCCTTATGAGCAACAGCTTTAAAGACGAAAAGAGATTGACTAGCATGTCCATGAATGGTGGAGCATTTTTGCAAATCCCAATCATAAAAAAGGTGATTTGTTGATTATTACCACTCTTCAATGACCAGTAAATATGGTTATAAACCGGATCAATCACACCTTACATCCCATCACGCAAACTTATCAAAAGTTGTAAAAACAGTTCGGTCAACATTTTCAAAACCCATCTGATAAAAGCCACCATCATCAACAAAAAAACGCATCACTGCTACAAAAGGCTATCGCTTCTGCACTCCTCGCACCGCGCTTGTCCTGTATCTTTTAGAAACTGAAGATAATCTTAGAGCCCCGAATAAAAGAACCTGCATAGATTGCCGAATGCATAAAGATGATTGGATTTGTTGTTTCTGTTGCCCCCTACAGTTTCATCATCAGGGAAGTCTTGGTAAAATTCTTCTCACCAACCATCCAATATATGGTATCACTCAAACCTGACCAATGCACGCGGTTTGGATGATCTGTTTTGTAGATTCACGGTTGCTTGGAAAAGCAAAGCGTGTATCACAGTTAAAGTCAATTAACGGATTTTTTTTAAGCTATAATTTTTTTTAAATACTATCGTTATGTGTAACATATTTATTGATAATTGTAACTTATTATATTGTATTGTATATGATATAAAATTTTTCAGTTTACTATGATAAAGGTATTTTAAAACAAAGGGTTAAAATCTCTTTTAGAAACAGGGGAAAGCAAAACTGATAACAAATTTCAGCAGTGAATAATACGACATTTGGATACTCCTGAAGCAGCCTCTCAATTAAGTGACCTCAATTTCCTAGGTTATAATTTCCATATGCTTAGAGGATTTATATCAACTCGCTACACAATACACGTTAATGAACCATGGTGTATTACATTTGAATTTATTAATGGCCATGCAACACGGATTAATCTGGAACAATACCATTAAGTTTTTTAAAAGGGGTTTTCCCCTATGATTATACACACTTAACCGCTGCTCTTCTCATCCAGGAGAAATTTTAGCTGAAGCCTTAGAACATTTAGACATCAGTAAAACTGAAACAAGCCCCTCTTCTACAAATATCATGCCAACACTTGCATGGTATTCTTAAAAGACAACGCCCTGTTATAGAAACAACCGCAAGCGCGTATTTGCAAATTGTTGGGCAATGAATCACCCTTATGGCTACGTATGCAAACAGCCTATAACGCTTGGTACGCTGACCATGAAATAGATGTCCGTGAAATTCCAGCACTACACGTTTCATAGTTTAAGTTCCAATACATCAATCTTGTAGGAATGAAGTTGGTGACCAAACTACAACTTTATCAAGCGACTTTTGATGGTTTTTTGCTCTTTTTTTCTTTTTACATTTCCCTGATTGCCTATTAAGCGCTTATGCTATTATCTCCGCATCTTCATCCTCACAAAAGCTTTCACTGAACACTGTTTAATGTCTTCGTTAAGGTTCATCTATCAGAGACTCACAACTCAGAGCGTTTTTAGGAATCCTCCCCTCTATAAAGCCATGTTTTCACTTGCGCTTTGGTACTGTAATCCGGCATTCTCAGGCATATCATAGTATTTCACCATCAAACTCCTCACACTCTCTCGTATTATCAGGGTATTCATAAAGATTGTAAAAATACTCTGCTACTCCCACTCCCCGTTGCAATAAACTTCTTGTGTATTTTTTGCATTTTCTGTTTACTTTTTGTTAAGAACAGATAGTTAAAAGTGTATTATATTACTCTCTAATTTCAAATTGGCTTATTTGCCTCAAACTTAACCATACAGAGCTACTTTGCACTTCATAAGCTGTAACAAAATCACTTGTTTGCTCTGTATGGTGCTTTTTTGTCGATTTTAAATACATATCTAATTCGATACTCTTGTGCAAAATAGAAATTCCACCACTTTGCGTACCCTTAATCTTCTTCACGCTTCCTCCAATACCCTTTAAAACCTTTTCCAATTCTTGCTTCTAAACAAAGCGTTAGTGGTTGTAAGTTCTCTCTTATCGCCTTGCTTTCATAGCTATTCAAAACAGGCCTTACAAACAACCCTCGCTCGTACCAAAAGATTGTTTTCTAAACCACGGCATAATCTCACAAACTCCCGCGTGCTTGAAAAAAACGTATCGGATCAGCTGAAGCTGTCTATCTTATCATATAAAATCAGTTTTACTGCTGTCATCAGGGACCATGCAGAAACATCTTCCAAAACCATTCCATAAATAAGCACCATCTCCTCATGATCAACATACTGAGATATTTTCAAACCATACGAAAGCATACGAATCGCCTTTGCGATATCCTCTTTCTCCGCTTTCACTGCAAGCAGTTCTTGAAGCCGATCACAAGCCTGTAAAGCAATCTCTTCCTGCTTTCGTTAACACACTACCGGCTTTGAAAACCAAGGGCAATCCCGAAGTCATCATGGCCCATCATGGCGTGAATATGCTTCAAAGTAATCCGAAATCCGATATCAAAGATGCTGTCTGAGATACGTTCACCAACGCTTTTTTGCTTTTGAGGGTAATTTCCATAATTTCCACCGCTTTTGCTAATGTTTTTCGTTTTCTCTAAATCCTCCATAGTCTTTCGCACCCAATTATGCCATGCTGTCTACCAATCAGTTTTGGTACATCCTCTCCTACCTGGATTTCCAATAATCCTGAAATTTAGCAATCTCGACTTTGACTTGCTCTGAAGACACCACCCGAATTAAAAAAATCGTAATCAGGTTCAAAATTATCAGGCAAACGACAGCCTCGATCTGTTCTAGACCGCTTGGCTTTTTTTGGGAACGTTCTCTTGCTCATGAAGGGATGGTTGATCTTGGGATAAGGTTTCGATTCGAGCTGATTACCTCTCATCGCCCACCATGGACCTTATATATAATTTTTCTATTATTTATTCTAAGATTGAACACTTAGAGAATAAGATTTTCTAAAGTCCCTACGAATTAAATCAGTCCCACCTTGAAAGGTGTTGTGTCATTACGATTAATGGGTAAGGTATTTTTTATGCTTTTAAATTCCGAACGAGCTAATTTGAAACTATTCATGTAGCCACCCTACAGAAAAGTGTTAGCAAATAGGCAGTCCACAATATAAAGATGATTTTATTGTTTATACTTGCATTCCTGTTGAGATAAAAAAACAAGTAATAATTACTTTGCAATATATGAATTTAAGTGCATCAGATGTCATCCCCACAACATTTTTGCATAGAGCCGTAAAATGGCTATTCTAAAGTGACATATCGAATAAAATTATTTGATAATGTAATATTTCTTTATTTTGAACATCTTATTCTAAATCAGAAAAAACTATTCAATCGCAAGCTAAAATAGAAATTAATCTGTGAATTGAAAAATAAGTTTTAAAATCAAACCTGCAAAACAGGAACAAATTAGGGGTGAGTGATAAATCTTCATCCATTACAAGTGGAGTGAAATTGCTGGAGCTATTTTATCTTAATTTAAATACATGTGATATCTGCAACATCTGACCATTTCCATAACAATACAACATTATGTTTCCATATGTTGTATCATAAGATAGACTTTGCTAGTTTAGATAGGGAATTGAGTTTTTTGTGATTACGATCACGTAAACTAAAATGGAAGTCTATGGACAGGCTTCATGTCTGATTTTTTTCGTATAATTTTCTATAATCTTATATGAAAGGAGTCTATAATTAGACCAGAAAAGGAGAAAACTATTTTGGACAAAAAAATAAGTTTTCTCGAGAATTTTTACTGTTTCAGTAGCTGAGAAAAATATATAATTTTGTCACAAGCGTCATATTAACCTTTTATTCCTTTTAAAAAAATTCCCCACCCTAAAATATGGTTACTGATTTAAACATAATTCTCAAAAAATGGTGAATTAAGACTTATTTTTGATTGGCATTCAAGTAATTTTATTAAAAACGTTTAGAAGTAGATTTAAATGATTGACCTTTTGCAAGAACTTTGTAAAAAAGCATATTCAGTTTGGAGGGGTGGCCGAGCGGTTTAAGGCACCGGTCTTGAAAACCGGCGTGCAGGAGACTGTACCGTGGGTTCGAATCCCACCCCCTCCGCCATTTTTACTTTTACTTGCACATAACTTATTGGCTGTACTTTGTCACCAGGTTTTGTATATTGTAATCTAAATTCATGGCAGATGTGCTTATGTGCTTAACACGCAGAACCTTGTAACAAAATTCAAGCAGCGTGGAATGAAATGGAAGTCGCGACAGACCGATTAAAATCATATCAATTACGAAGCACTTCTAAATTGAACGTGTAGACTGCTGATTGTGTTTCTGAAATAATCCCTGAAACTTCTCTTTGAAAGCTTGTGTAATATACCATGTACCTCTACGTATAACGCTGGTCCTAGAGCGCTTTTAGCTATTAAATGGTTGTTTTCATCAAAAGAAAAACTCCAATCAGAATTACCAAAAACGAGCGTACAGCTATCTGGAAAACCTATCGCATATATACTAAATCCTCTGAAGCGCTAAAAATATAACGCGGTGTTTTTTTCATCTTTCGCTCCTCACTTATTTCATATAAGAGGTTGCCTTACCCTCTTCCTCGAGATGTTGAAGCTCTTGTTTTAGTTTTTCAATTTTCTCGTCGCGTATTTTAATTTCCGCATCATATTTTTTAAGATCCGTAGCACATTGATCAATTATCGCTTTAGTTTCTATTAAAACCTTACGCTTTCTCTCTTCGAGTTCATCTTTAAGATTTTTAATCTGATTGCGATAATACAAAGCAAATCGAAATATGATCCCACTAAAAAGCAACAACACAACTAAAACTACCAATAAAACTTCATTCCAACTCATTTGATTTGAATCTCCATTAATTACTCTGACGACGATCATCACAACCTATCTTTTTAGCTTCGCACTTTTATCAAAAAAAGAAGGCAACAAGCCGCATGGGCTAAGTGTGATAAATCACTCTCAACATCTTTATCTTCTTCCCCAGCCCATGATAATAATGGTGTAAAGCAACTCCATAAAAATGGCTCTAATTCATACCCTTACGCCAATGTTTGCGCCGTATTTCTTTGCACCAAATTCCAGAATACGATCAATCTCAATCAAGGCTAACGGTGGGATGAGATCAACATGAGCTTTGCCAGCATCATTCTCGCTTGCTTCTTCTGCACCACCTTGTAATTTCCTATATGAAAAAATCATTTTTTTTCATAAAATCAAATTACATCCTCCGTGAATTCATATTTTTTCTACAGCCATGCTCATTTTAAGGCTGTAAAGTTTCAGTATGCACACACACCGCATAAACACCGGAACTTTCTACTAAGGCACCACGTTGAAGATATTTCCCTACCCCATAAAGCTTCTAAAAGACAAGCAACTGCCTCTCTTGAAGAAACACCATATTTTTCCCAATGCCATATTGTCCTAACCGCACCGCCATTTCGTTCAGCGTAAGATTAAGGCTTTTCTGCAATTGTTTTACATTTATCTCATTCATGAAATTAAGTATGCATTATGAGTATATATAGGAGATAAAAATGCTCGATAAAATAACAGACCAATCCTCTAGATTGATGAAAGCCCGTTTAGTACGTGGTTTTAGAAGCGCTAAAGAAGCAGCTAGATATTTTGGATGGAATTACTCTAGCTATATACAACATGAGCAAGGACTTAGAGGAATATCACGCGCATCTAAAAAATACGCAAAAGCATTTAGAATTAGTGAGGGATGGTTATTAACTGGAGAAGAAGGAGATGGCCCCTCTTTTCCAATCTCTACAGTCGGAAAACCTATTGAAGAGCAAATCATTGATCTGCTAAAGAAAACAAGTCAGACAGATAAGGAAACAATTCTTCACCTTTTAAATCGCCTAAATGACGATGAAAAAAAATGAAAGCTTTTTTCCTTTTATAACTAACATAAGAAATTAATTGCATTATTTAATTCCATATCATTTTTGTTTTCTTCATGATCCTTTCCTCTCTCCTTTTTGCAGAGAATCTTCTATTAATCAAAATCCTATAAAAGGAATTTTTATTACCTTGTCTGCTAAATACACATAACGAGTATTTTTGTTGATATGTATGCATTATGCATATTAAACATGTCTCCATATTTTAAGAATTAACCGTTGCCAATAGGCAAGTATGGAGGCTGTTGTGAGCAAACCTATTTCGATAAATTCAGATGAAATTTTCTTAGTTATGTGTCGTGATGAGGTAGAAAACATTGCTAAATCTCAATCGATTTTATCGACAATGCTGATAATGCTATTCAGATCTTTCGTATCGAACCAGAAACTAATCGTTGTGAAGACATCTCTGAACACATTGCCAAATTTTCTACATTAAAGAAAGAAAGGGAACGTGAGTATTTTGTGGCATCATAAATCACGACTTTATCCTACACAGCACGGCATATAGCTGTTTTTTAGATGATATTGCAAAACAACAATAGTGACTGATGCTGTTGTCTACGCTACAGACAAACAGCAACACCGTTTGCACTCTGTGATGTCATTTAAACTCTGAGGGCGTTTTTAAAAAAATGCCCCTCTTTATCAAACAAATCACAACACAAAATATCAACGCTTTTTCACAAGAACTGAGAAGGCAAAACATGCCTAATTAAGGAGAAAATGATAGATAAGGCGCTATCAGATGATATCATAGAGAATTCAAGGGAAGAGGAAAATGGTGCGGATGGAGGGACTCGAACCCCCACAGTCTCCCGCCAGAACCTAAATCTGGTGCGTCTACCAATTTCGCCACATCCGCTCAAATTTACAAACCTGTAACCTTATACAAGCAGTGTTTCTATAGCATTAATTAAAAAAAAAAAGCAAACAAATATATTCAAAAACCCAAATACATGCCGTTCTTACAAATTACAAAAAAAATCTATGCTTTTCAGACAGAACTGCTTCCGCTAAAAGAAAATTATACTAAATAAATTCAATACTCCAATTCATATCATCGTTGGGAGTCTAGCAGGTCGCAAAGCAAGTTGGCAAATCTCTCAATAAGGGATCCCCGTTATTTTGCATGAAATGCAGCTCCAAAAAAACCTGATGCTCATAAAACCGATAAGCTTGCAAAACTGGTCTGTTTAAATTCGTTCCGTTCTGATGATTCCTCAAAAAATGCCGTAAGCCTTCTACATACTGAAATACCATTAGCAAAATCCTTGATTATGAAGGCTGCAGATGCCAATAAGATACCAGCAAGAAGCGCACTTGCTATTGATCGCGATGGATTTTCAAAAACTGTTACGGCAGCACTCGAAAATCGCCCTCTTGTCACTATAAAACATGGAGAAATTCAAGAGATTCCTGAGGATTGACCTCACATTATCATTGCAACGGGTCCTCTTACCTCACCAAAACTCGCTACAGCAATTCAAACAATAACTGGAACAGAAGTACTTTCTTTTTTTGATGCTATCACGCACCTATACCGGATAGTATTGACATGGATATTTGTCGGAATCAACCGCGCTATAATAAAATCGGTTCTGAGCCAACAGGAAAGGATTATCTTAATTGTCCCCTTATAAAGAACAATATGAAGGCATTTGTTCAAGTGTTGAAAAATGCGAAAAAAACAGAATTCTGTGACTTTGAAAAAACACCCTATTTTGATGGGTGCTTACTACCCCAATCGAAGTTGTGGCTGAGCGTGGACTTGAAACCCTCAAGCATGATTGCATAAAATCTATGGATTTAACCAATGCTTATAATCCCACAGTTAAAGTTTACGCCCTTGTCCAATTACGCCAAGACAATAAGCTTGAAACCCTCTTACAATATGGTCGGCTTTCAAACAAAACTGAAATATTGTGAACAAATTCGCATTTTTAGAGTGATTTCTGATCTTGAAAAAGCAAAGTTCGCACGCCTTGGTGGGCGCTTTCACTGCAATACCTATCTCAACTCACCGATCATTCTTGATCAAACCCTTCCGTTTAGAACAAAGATCCCAACTACGGCTTTGCTGAGCAAATTACGGGGTGTGAAGGTTATGTAGAATTATCTGCAATAGGACTTCTCGCCGAACGTTTTGCCGCCGCTGAGTATAACCATAACTGCTCTTCCTTACCACCACCAGCTACCGCATTGGGAACTCTTTTGAACCATATTGGCAGACACCTTGTAGCTGAAGAGAAGAAACAGAAAGAAAATCCTTTTAATCAATGAATGTTAATTTTGGACTTTTCCCATCTATTGCTTGTGTTTATCAATCAGGAAAATGCTTGTTAAGCAAAAAAAATTAACAAAAAACAAATTATAACTGCTAGCGTTCTCGATAATTGTATTCAGTGGCTAACTGATGGAAAGAAAAATAGCCCTTAAATTACCCCCCCTAAACCAATTGTTATCTCTGTTTTTCATGAGATACATACTTAGCATCATCCTTCTGGACTGTTAGACAGATGTTATTATAACCCTAAACAAACAACAAAAAACTTTTTATGTTGCGAATATCTCAGCCAATAAACACTTAATATATATGATCTATCATTTATTATACAGTATAGAAGCTTCAAATTTTTTCTTACCACAAATAACCATTATAAAAACAAATCCAAAACACATTTCAATCATCAAAAACGGGTCATCATAGGAAATATACTGCAACAATAAAGGCAATCAAATCCCATCTATTGCTTGTGCTTATAGACATCAGCTTCCCAAACAATGCAGGCTGTTTCATTACGGCTATAATTTTTTCTACGCAGAAACATTGTAGCTCTCCGCATGACAAAAAGCTAAAGCTGCTCCTTACAATCCACACGATCTCCTACAGTCAAATATTTTATTTAAAAATGTTAAAACAAAAATATATTTCCGCATACAATGTTTTATGGGAACTCCAAAAACATCTTTTAAAGACATTGAAACAATTCAAGAAAAGCTATGTTACAAAACTTCACATGAAAAGCATGTAAAAAAACCCGCTTATAAATAAGCTGGGTTTTTTAGTGTAGCTCAACTTATTTTTTATTAACAGCTTCTTTAAGAGTTTTTCCTGCAGAAAATTTTGGTACAGAACGCGCTGGAATATTAATTTCAACGCCGGTCGAAGGATTACGCCCCTTTGTGGCAGCACGATGAGAAATTTCAAAAGAACCAAAACCTGGAAGACGAACATCTCCCCCTGACGCCAAAGCTTCTGTTACAGAAGCGATAAAAGCATCGATAACAGAACCAGCCTGTGCTTTCGAAACACCTGCCTTCTCAGCAACGGAACTAACCAATTCACTTTTATTCATTGAACATTTCCTTTCCCTATATTACCAGATGACACAACTTAATCATGTCACTGGTCAGTTTATTGAAAAGTACAGCAAACAGAAGTCTTATTTTTATTCAAAACATTGTTTTTTAGCAATAATCACAGTTATTCACGGATTTTTTTACTTTTTTTCAAAATAAACAGAGAAAAAATCACGAAAATTCCTTCTGGTTCTTTGAAAATACAGTAAAAACTAGAGAGTGAATCAGTGTGCAATCTGTATTCCTTCAGTATCGTTTTCTGTCCTGATGGGCACAGACACCGCAGAAGACTCTGTCCATTCAATAGGATCAGGGAAACGAACCAAAGCATGTTTAAGAACTTCACTCACATGACTTATTGGAATAATTTCCATGTTGTTTTTGACATCGTCGGGAATATCAATCAAATCTTTTGCATTTTCTTCAGGAATGAGCACTTTCTTTATACCTCCTCGAAGAGCTGCAAGTAATTTCTCTTTCAATCCGCCAATTGGTAAAACACGCCCCCGTAAAGTGATTTCGCCAGTCATCGCAATATCTTTATGTACAGCTATCCCCGTTAATACCGAAACAATTGCCGTTACCATTGCAATCCCAGCTGATGGCCCATCTTTTGGCGTAGCGCCTTCTGGAACATGAACATGGATATCACGCTTATCAAAAAGTGGTGGCTCAATACCAAAATCAAGAGCACGAAAACGCACATAAGACGCTGCTGCTGAAATTGATTCCTTCATGATATCACGCAAATTTCCAGTTACAGTCATTTTGCCTTTACCTGACATCATAACACCTTCAATGGTCAATAGCTCTCCCCCAACCTCGGTCCATGCAAGTCCAGTAACAATGCCAATTTGATTTTCACCTTCAATCTGTTTATAATGATAACGCTTAACACCCAAGAAGTCATTAATATTATTTTCTGTAATCTTTACAGATTTTTGCTGCGTTTTAAGAATTTTTGTAACCGATTTACGTGCCACCTTCATTAATTCACGCTCAAGATTCCGGACACCCGCTTCACGTGTGTAAAATTGAATAATCGACCTTATAGCACCATCAGAAACGTTGAACTCTTTTTTAGTCAAACAATGATCTTTCAATGCTTTTGGTAAAAGATGCTGTTTAACAATCTCCATTTTTTCACATTCAGTATAGCCAGCAATACGAATAATTTCCATCCGATCCATTAACGGCCCTGGAATATTAAGAGTATTGGCAGTTGTAATAAACATGACATCAGAAAGATCATATTCCACTTCCAAATAATGATCAATAAAAGTACCATTTTGTTCAGGATCAAGCACCTCCAATAAAGCTGATGAAGGATCTCCACGGAAATCTTGCCCCATTTTATCAATTTCATCAAGCAAGAAAAGCGGATTAGATTTTTTAGCTTTTTTCATAGACTGAATAATTTTTCCGGGCATAGAGCCAATATATGTCCGGCGATGCCCACGAATCTCTGCTTCATCGCGCACACCTCCTAAGGAGATACGAACATATTCACGTCCCGTCGCTCTTGCAATAGAGCGAGCAAGTGATGTTTTTCCTACACCAGGAGGACCTAACAAACAAATAATAGGACCTTTTATTTTTGATGCCCGACTCTGTACTGCTAAATATTCAACAATTCGCTCCTTGACTTTTTCAAGACCAAAATGTTCATTATTCATGATTTTTTCAGCAAAGTCTAAATTGTTTTTAATCTTCGACTTTTTACCCCAAGGCATTGATAATAACCAATCAAGATAGTTACGCACAACTGTTGCCTCTGCAGATATAGGAGACATATTCCGTAATTTTCTGAATTCTGCCCCAGCCTTTTCGCGCGCTTCCTTTGAAAGTTTTGTCTTCGTGATACGTTCTTCTAACTCAGAGAGCTCATCGCGGCTATCATCACCACCTCCTAACTCTTTTTGAATAGCCTTCATCTGCTCATTGAGATAATATTCTCTTTGGTTTTTTTCCATTTGCCGTTTAACATGGGAACGAATACGCTTCTCAACCTGCAAAACAGAAATCTCTCCTTCCATGAAAGAAAGAACACGTTCAAGGCGATCACGCACAGGTAATAGTGCTAATATTTCTTGCTTTTCTGAAAGTTTAATCATCAAATGGGAAGCAATAGTATCGGCAAGCTTAGAAGGATTATCAATCTGGCTAATCGCATTGACGATTTCAGGAGAAATTTTTTTATTAAGCTTTACATAATTTTCAAAATAAGCAATCACCGACCTTGAAAGAGCTTCAATCTCAACATCATTTTTCCTAGGTTCCTCTGTAACAGTTGCACAAGCCTGATGATAATCTTCATTTGTCATAAATTGGCTAATTCTTGCACGCGCAGTCCCCTCAACCAAAACCTTTACAGTTCCATCAGGAAGCTTTAAAAGTTGAAGGATATTAGCAAATGTACCAATATCATAAATATCTTCCGATTTTGGATCATCATCAGAAGCATTTTTTTGCGTCACCAATAATATCTGTTTATCAACCGCCATCGTTTCTTCAAGAGCGCGAATTGATTTTTCTCGACCTACAAAAAGTGGAACAATCATATGTGGGAAGACAACGATATCACGAAGAGGTAAAACAGCGTAAACTTCTCCTCCTACCCCATCCGTCTTTTCATCAATATACTGCATAATTCTCCTTTCTGGAGCCTATGATCAATCCGCTACACAAGCCACCCTTAGAAAAGCCTCCAGCTCTCCACAATAGATGAAGTGGTGACTGGAAACATATAAATCAAGCATTATGAATATAACATCCAGAAACATCTATCCTCAAATGGTGTTTATTACCACTTCTCATATCGTATAATAATATCATGCCGATACATTTTCTTTATCTTCTACACGTTCTGAGTAAATGTAAAGAGGACGTGCTTTCCCATCAACGACATCACTCGAAATAACCACTTTTTGAACGCCTTCAAGAGTCGGAAGTTCAAACATAGTCTCAAGAAGTATCTTTTCCATAATAGAGCGTAAGCCACGCGCACCAGTTTTACGCTCAATCGCCTTCTTGGCAATGACCCGTAAAGCATCTTCATGAAATGCTAATTCGACATTTTCCATCTCAAAAAGACGCTGATATTGCTTCACTAACGCATTTTTTGGTTGTGACAAAATTTGAACAAGCGCATTAACATCTAAATCTTCTAAGGTAGCTACAATGGGAAGACGACCAATAAATTCTGGTATCAAACCGAATTTTATAAGATCTTCAGGCTCTAAGTCACGAAAAATCTCACCAACACAACGCTCATCAGGTGCTTTAACGGTAGCAGAAAAACCAATAGAAGTTTTCTCACCACGTCCTGAAATAATCCGCTCTAAACCAGCAAAAGCACCTCCACAAATAAATAAAATATTTGTTGTATTAACCTGAAGAAATTCTTGCTGTGGATGCTTACGCCCACCCTGAGGAGGAACAGAAGCAATTGTTCCTTCCATAATTTTTAACAACGCTTGCTGAACACCTTCTCCTGAAACATCTCTTGTAATAGAAGGATTGTCAGCCTTACGAGAAATCTTATCGACCTCATCAATATACACAATGCCACGCTGTGCACGTTCAACATTATAGTCAGCAGCTTGAAGAAGCTTTAGAATAATATTTTCAACATCTTCACCCACATAGCCTGCTTCAGTCAAAGTAGTCGCATCTGCCATCGTAAAAGGGACATCGATAATACGTGCCAATGTTTGTGCTAGATAAGTTTTACCACATCCCGTTGGACCAACAAGAAGAATGTTCGATTTCGCTAACTCAATATCATTGCTTTTAGACTGATGCGCCAGCCGTTTATAATGATTATGAACAGCAACAGAAAGAACGCGCTTTGCATGCTGCTGACCAATAACGTAATCGTCAAGAACTGTTATAATTTCCTGTGGAGTAGGAACACCATCACGCGCCTTAATCCCAGAAGATTTATTTTCTTCACGAATAATATCCATGCAAAGCTCTACGCATTCATCACAGATGAATACAGTAGGCCCCGCGATAAGCTTACGCACTTCATGCTGACTTTTGCCGCAGAACGAGCAATAGAGAGTATTTTTTGATTCGCTCCCGCTATTGCCAATTTTGCTCATTTTACTTTCCTTTCACCAGGATATATGAAGCCTTCATCTTTTTAAAGGAGGTTTTTCATAACGATAACTACAAGACATATATAAAATCATGTGTGTCATAATATCATCTTTAAGTGGTTTTCTCTTATTCTCGCGATATTTTTTAAAACTCTTTATTTAAGTATCTGATTTTTTCTATAAAAACTCTTAATCTTTTTCTTCTTTTTCAGTTTCTGCGCGATACTGTATAACGTCATCAACTAAACCAAATTGCTTAGCTTCTTCCGCTGTCATAAAATGATCACGATCGAGAGTCCTCTCAATAACCTCATAATCCTGACCCGTATGTTGAACATAAATCTCATTTAAACGCCGTTTCATCTTTATAATATCTTGCGCATGCCGTTCAATATCTGAAGCCTGACCTTGAAAACCACCAGACGGTTGATGCACCATAATACGTGCATTCGGCAATGTAAAACGATGACCTTTCGCTCCAGCCGTTAAAAGTAATGATCCCATAGATGCTGCCTGCCCCATGCAAAGCGTAGAAACAGGAGGACGAATAAACTGCATAGTATCATAAATTGCCATACCAGATGTTACTACACCACCTGGCGAATTTATATAAAGACTAATTTCTTTCTTAGGATTTTCTGCTTCTAAGAAAAGCAATTGCGCACAAACAAGCATTGCCATGCTATCTTCAACGGGCCCATTAATAAAAATGATCCGCTCTTTTAAAAGACGGGAAAAAATATCATAGGCCCGCTCGCCGCGATTAGTCTGTTCAATAACCATAGGAACAAGACTTAATGCTGTTTTCATTGGATTACTCATGTTTTTACTTCCGTTCATATAACAATCGTTCTTCACGCATTTAACGCTTTTATCCATATAACACTTCTTTCCGACGCAAGCCAAAATCAACGGCCGCTCAAGCAACATTAAAATCCCAATAGTTAAAATAGCAATAACAGCTCTACCTGAACAAATCATGAGCACCAGGAATACGAGACACTGCCCAATGGTAAAAGCTTCCTTCCTGAGGTTTTTGAGTAGTTTTTGCCTTTCTATGGATATGGAATCCTATAAAACATGGATCTGCAAGCGGTTCAAGGCCAAAAGTTGGATCAAAAATATATTCAGTTTTTCGCCCTGTCCAATAATAAAAAGTTCCCTTTTGCTTTGCTTCATGAAAAAAATCATACCGTTTAGCCAATCGCGAAATACCATCATTGCCAAATATCGTAACTCCAAGATTTCCAGGTAAAACCGGCATTTTTTTCCTCTTCAACCAAAATGGCTTCCAAACACGACGTTTAAATCCAAGCCACTCAGGAACAATTTCTGTGCCTGCCCAATAATCTTCAAACACCCTTATAATAGGGTTATCTGGTGGAAAATAAAGTGCAGAAACACCTACCTTTAAAGCATTTTCTCTTGCAAACCAAACTTTATCAGCATCTGGATGAAACTGTTTAACCAGGTAAACATCTGTATCCAACCAAACGCCCTGCTGATATTTCATTAACATAACACGAAAAAAATCCGAAAATTGAACAATCGTACACCCTGGTTTACTATCAGAAAAATTTGGATCAAGGCGGTAAATTGCTGAACGTGGTAGAATTGATTCGGCTTTATGCAATTCAACACCAACGGGCAGATTGCCCACTTCTTTATCATAACTGAAAAGCTTAACGCGCTGCCCAGTTTTAACCATTGAGGATAAACAAAGCCTATCAACCAGTCTTAGTTGTCCGCCATACCAAAAAGTGCAAATATCCATAGGCAATATATCAAAAATATTCTAAACTTACACGAAAAAGTTGTTCAACATCATGAACACACTCAGCAAGAGCAAAAATCACTATCCGATCACCAGGCAAAATGCGCGTATCTGCCGAAAGCTGTATTATTGTTTTATTGCGATAAATCGCACCAATCCTTAAACCATCTGATAAATTGAGCTCTGACAATGATTTGCCAACCAAGGAAGAGGTTTGCATCACTTCAGCCTCAATAATTTCTGCTCGACCATTAAAAACCGAGTGAACAGCACGAATACGCCCACGACGCATTTGTTGCAGAATTCTCGATATCGTAACACTATGTGGATTAAGATATGCATCTACACCAACTGCGCGGCTAAACTCCTGATAAGCAACATTATTGATTAACACCATATTGGCTTTGCATCCCAGTCTTTTAGCGATAATAGCACTTAAGAGATTAACCTGATCTTGATTAGTCAATGTAATCATTAAATCGGCCTGATCAATTCCAGCATCCTGAAGAATAACTGGATCTAAGACATTACCATACAAAACGGTTGTTCTTTCGAGTTGATCAGCAATTGTTAGCGCTCTTTCTTTCTGCGCTTCTATAATTTTTAACCTTAATTTATGAAGGCGCTTTTCAATAGCTTGAGCAACATAGAGACCAATATGCCCTCCTCCCGCAATAATCATGCGATGAGCATCTTGTTCTTTATGACCAAAAAGCCCAACTGCACGGCGCATCTGATCACGAGCAGCAACAAGATAAGTCACGTCGCCAATGCGTAATTGCGTCTCTGAATGCGCTACCAACAATTCTGAACCACGTTTAATAGCAGTAACAGTCGTCCGAAGATCTGGAAAAAGCTCTGTTAACTGACGCAAAGGTGTATTAATAACCGGACAATCTTCCATACATTCTAATGCTAACGCAACAATATCATCGTTACAAAAATAAAGAACATCTATTGCCCCCGGTAAAGCAATACGACGCAGAACCATTTCTCCAACTTCAACTTCTGGCGAAATAACCACATCAATGGGAATATTCTCTCGAGCAAAAAGCGTCTTATAGCGCGGTTCTAAATAGGATTGTGAACGAATACGTGCAATTTTTGTTGGAACATTGAACAATGAGTGAGCCACCTGACAAGCCACCATATTGACTTCATCAAATAAAGTTACTGCAATCAACATATCAGCTTTGTCTGCATCAGCAGCCAAAAGTATCTCAGGTCGCGCCCCGTGACCAACAAAACCTCGAACATCCAACGTATCGCGAATTTTTTCAATCAATCTCACTTCAATATCAATAACCGTAACATCGTGATTTTCAGCAGCAAGACGCTCTGCTATCCCATAACCAACCTGTCCCGCCCCGCAAATAATAACACGCATAATCTATGAAACTCCAAGTGCCTTAAGCTTACGATGCAAAGCTGAACGTTCCATACCTATAAATTCAGCTGTACGCGATATATTTCCACCTAAACGTCCAATCTGCGCTTCTAAATACCTCTTTTCAAACAATTCTCGTGCTTCACGCAACGGTAAATCCATTATATTCTCATCTGAATCCATTTGAAGGCGCGGCAAAGAATCGCTCACTTCCGTAGGAAGAAGCTCTGTTGTTATTGGATCATCACCATCACGTACAAGAATGAGAAGACGCTCAATATTATTGCGTAGCTGCCGCACATTACCTGGCCAAGCATGCGCTTGCAAAATAGCTATAACATCATCACTAATTTCACGCGGCTTAATACCAACTTGCTGCGATATTGTTTTAACAAAATGACGGACAAGTTCTGGAATGTCTTCACGACGCGCTGAAAGTGGTGGAACAGCAATGGGAACAACCGAAAGACGATGAAAAAGATCTTCTCTAAAGCGCCCATCAGAAATAAGATTTTCAAGATTTTGCGCTGTTGAGGAAATGATACGAACATCTACCTTGACACGTTTTGTGCCACCAACCCTCTCAAATGTCTGTCCTGTCAACACCCGAAGAATTTTACCTTGAGTCTCACCTGGCATATCAGCAACTTCATCAAGATATAGTATTCCACCATGGGCTTCCTCTAATGCACCGATCTTGCGCTCTCCCCCCTCCATTTCGCTGCCAAACAATTCTATTTCCATTTTTTCCGGAGTGATCGTTGCTGCGTTTATTGTAACAAATGGACCATTCGAACGCGCCGAAAGCGCATGAATAGCACGTGCTACCATCTCTTTTCCAGCACCAGAAGGTCCAGTAATCATAACGCGGCTATTGGTCGGTGCTACTTTTTCTATGATTTGACGCAAATGTTTCATAATAGTTGAGGTTCCGAGCAGTTCCGATGTTTCACTCGAACGTTTTCGTAATTCTAAAAGTTCTCGTTTTAAATTTGAGTTTTCCAGAGTCCGTTCCGCAACCAACACCAATCGATCAGCCTTAAAAGGCTTTTCAATAAAATCATATGCTCCTCGTTTTATAGCAGAAACAGCCGTCTCAATATTACCATGACCAGAGATCATAACCACCGGAAGAGCAGGGTATCGCGTTTTAATTTCATCAAGCAGCGCTAGTCCATCGAGACGACTTCCTTGCAACCAAATATCCAAAAAAATAAGCTTTGGAATACGCTCACTAATTTGTGCCAATGCTTCATCAGAGTTACATGCAATACGCGTTTCATAGCCTTCATCATCTAAAATACCAGCAACAAGCTCACGAATATCCGCTTCATCATCAACAATTAAGATATCTGATACCATCTCATTCCCCTATCTTATGATTTATGGCTTGTGTAATACTACTCTGCTTAACCCCATCCGCCGGAAATATCAAACGGATCATCGCTCCATGACCTTCATAAAAACTCTTTGGTGCATCATGCAATTCCATGTAACCACCATGATCTTCAATAACTTTACGCACAATGGCTAATCCCAGCCCTGTCCCTTTTTCCCGCGTTGTGATATAAGGTTCTAATAATTTTTGCCTTTGCTCTTTAGGAAGCCCTTTACCATTATCAATCACATCCACAACCACACATCCTCTTTGACGATAAGAACGTACAAGAATATGACCGTGAATGCTTTCCTCTCGCATGACTGAATCTATAGATTCGCTCGCATTTTTGATAACATTGCAAAAAGCTTGCACAATGAGACGATTGTCAAATGCGCCTACAAGTGGTACACTTCCTAAGTCTTGCTCAAAATGAATATCATGTCGGGTAACTTCTATCAAGAAACATGCTTCACGCAGTAATCCACGTATATCTAAAACATCCATTTGCGGTTTGGGCATACGCGCAAAAGAAGAAAATTCATCAACCATACGCCCAATGTCTCCAACCTGTCGAATAATCGTATCAATACATCGATCAAAAACTTCCCGATCTTGGGTAATAACTTTGTTGTAACGTTTACGAATACGTTCAGCCGACAATTGAATAGGTGTAAGCGGATTTTTGATTTCGTGTGCAATACGGCGTGCAATATCTGCCCACGCCGATGAACGTTGTGCTTCAACAAGGTCTGTAATATCATCAATTGTTAAAACCCAAGATTGCCCCTGTCCATCATTCTCTTCCATCGTAATTTGCACATTACAAACACGTTCTTGTCCTGCAACACTTAAAGTTACCTGCTCACGATGATTTTTACGATCTAACGAACTTGCAAACTGAAAAACTTGCCAAATTTCAGCGCTTAACAATAAAAGACTGTGTCCAATAACTTCTTCAGAGCGAATATCAAACATCGTTTCAATAGACCGATTGATAATTGTAATATCGCCATTATTATCAATTCCAGCCACACCCGCTGTTACACCAGACAAAACAGCTTCAGAAAAACGCCTTCTCTCATCAATTTGATCACGAACTGCAATCAACTCATTACGCCGACTTTTCAATTCACTAACCATGTAATTAAAAGTTTTTGATAACTGTCCAATATCCCCATCCCTCGCGCGCACTGGCACAAAGACTTCCATATTTCCAGAAGCTACATCATCAGCGGCACCAATAAGAAGACGAATAGGACGCACCAAGCGATCAGCAACAGCAATACCAGACCAAATGGCTGATAAGAATAAACTAAAGAAAAGACAAAGATAAAGCATACCAAATGCGATTTGCGTCAGCAAACGATTTTCATTTAAATCACGATAACGGTCTGTATTAACTTCTGTCAAACGCAAAGCAGATAAAACGTCTTTATCAACGTCACGCACCAGATACAAAAATGTATTTGGAATATTGGTAAATTTTAAAATAATGCCAAAATAATCATAAACCCCCGGCTGAAAAGAAAAAGGTCTTGCGCTGGTTGCACGTTCGATAAGATTGGAAGGTGGAATAGGCAGTTTATCCTCATCACCAAGATCGCTCGATATAAAAACAGTTCCGCTAGAACTTAACAAAAATGCACCACGCAAATTGCGTCCGATAGCATGACGCGTTAATTGCATCCGATATTCAGCTGGATTACGCTCTAAAAGCTTTTTATTATCAAGGGCAAAGGTCATAGCGTAAGATAAATTTTTCAAATTTTGCAGCATTTCATCCGCATAAGCATTTGCTAAATCGATAGAAGAACCTACAATTTGCCGTGTTGTCGTATCAAACCACCGATCAAGTCCTAAATTCAGTGCAGGTCCCGATACAAGAGCGACTGCAACAGCCGGCATTGTTGCAACAAGTGCAAACAACGAAATCAGACGCACATGAAGACGGGAGGCTGCACGCCTTGAGCGCCATGCACGGATGATGGGAATCATCTCGTAAAAAACAATAATCACAAGCCCTAAAACCCAAACACTATTAACTCCTATAAGAATGAGGGTGACAGCTCTACTGGGAACAACAGGGGTTAATCCAATAAGAATGATAAACGAAACAGACGCTGTTAATAAAGCCAATACAATGATTGTGATACCTAAAAAGATATACACCTTACTTAAGCGATATAACTCATCGTTATAAGTCTTTTGCTCTATGTCTTGGAGATTCATCACAGATGTTGTATTCATAATTAGCTTACACTACCTTTATCCTATTGTCTCCATATAATCCCTTGTGACAAAAATTGACAATACCAATACCATATCTAAAATATGGCCAATCTAGCAAGTGAAGAAAGAACTTCTACATTTTCTGAAATATCTTTAAAATAAAGCGCGTTCGGTGATATTTTACAGAGGAGATGAAATGCGGTTAACAAAACAGACAAATTACGCCCTCCGGATGCTCATGTATTGTGCAGATAATCAAGGATCTCTAAGCCGTATTCCAGACATTGCTAAAGCATACGCTATTTCTGAGTTTTTTTTATTTAAAATCCTTCAACCACTTGTTGAAGCAGGTTTTATACAAACAGTACGAGGACGCAATGGTGGCATTAAATTGGCTAAACCTGCAGCAGAGATTTCGGTGGCCGATGTTGTGAAAGTAACGGAAGATAACTTTTCCATGGCAGAATGTTTCAATACTGCAAAATCTAACTGCCCATTGATAGATTTTTGTGGCTTAAATACCGCACTTCAAAAAGCTTTAAATGCTTTTTTTGATGTATTATCAATGATATCTCTCGCTGATCTGCAACGCCGCTCCTTTCGAAACCAACTAAAGATTGATAACCATGAAACAATCAACTGAAATCATTGCGAAAGGCAAGTAAAAGACAACACGAAGGGAAATGAAACATTTCTATTGCAGCGATAATATTAGCCGCTGGACGCGGTAAAAGAGCAGGATCTTTACAAAAAAATCCAAAACAATACCGACTTTTAGGACAAAAGCCGGTTATTTGTCATACCGTGCGTTGTTTTTGCCAGCATCCAGCCATTACAACGATTATCCTTGTTATTCATCCAGAAGACCGCCAAATCTGTGAGCAAGCTATCGCGGATTTTAAAGAGCAGCTCATCATTGTTGAGGGAGGTAATACACGTCAAATATCCACTTTACGTGGGCTTCATGCTCTCAAAAAGTTTAAGCCCAAGTATGTGCATATTCATGATGGCGCACGCCCCTTTATCGAAAACAAGCTCCTTGAGAAAATCCATACCACTGTCAATCATCAAGAAGGCGTTCTTCCTGTTCTCCCTGTTTCTGATACTCTCAAACGCGTAAATAGCACACACCGTGTTCTAGAAACAATTCCACATACCCATCTTTATAGTGCACAAACTCCACAGTGTTTTCCCTTTGAACGCATCTTAGCTGCCCATGAAAGAGCAATGCAAACTTGCAAAAAAGAGTTTACCGATGATTCTGCAATTGCCGAATGGTTTGGGATTCCTATGCATACCATCCCTGGAGATTCTCATAATATAAAAATTACATGGCACGAAGATTTTGATACTGCACATTTATATCTCAAGAAAAAAATGCAAATGTTTCCTGATATCCGCACCGGAAATGGTTATGATGTTCATTCTTTCGAGGAAGGAACTTCTCTTATATTATGCGGCATAAAAATTCCTTTTCATAAAAAATTAAAGGGACACTCCGATGCTGATGTCGCTTTTCATGCACTCACAGATGCCCTGCTCGCTACTCAAGGTGCAGGGGATATTGGCACACATTTTCTTCCCTCTGATCCGCAATGGAAAAATGCACCATCAGAAATTTTTCTACGTCATGCTCTTAAGATTATTAAACAAGCAGGCGGCCGTATCGCCAATGTTGATATCACACTGATCGCCGAAACCCCTAAAATCGGCCCTTATCGTCATACAATGACAGAAAATCTTATGAATATACTCTCACTCTCACTCGATCGGATCTCCATTAAAGCAACAACAAATGAAAAACTCGGATTTATTGGTCGTGAAGAAGGTATTGCTGCTCTTGCAACGGCCACTGTCCTTTATCCAGGAGAAATTCCCAAATGACATCTTTTTGTGAAAAGCAAGCACATGCAGTTCTTACAGCTTGTCGCAAAAAAGGTTTGCTTTTAACAACCGTTGAATCTTGTACAGGGGGACTCATTGCTGCAAATCTCACTCATATTGCGGGATCATCCGATGTACTTGATTGTGGATTTGTTGTTTATTCAAATGAATCTAAAACGCGCCTTGTTGGCGTATGCGCTGAACTTATAAAAACGTACGGCGCCGTTTCAAAAGAAGTTGCTCTTGCAATGGCCAAGGGTGGATTAAAATATTCACAAGCTGGAATTGCAGTCTCTGTAACAGGAATTGCAGGTCCAGGAGGAGCATGTCTCGATAAACCTGTAGGACTTGTGCACTTCGCAGTTGCTTACAAAAATTATAAAACTCTGCACACAGAAATGCACTTCAAGGATCTTGATCGCAATGCTATCCGTCATGCAACCGTTGAAAATGCCTTGAAAATGATCTTAGAATCTCTCCAATGACATTTCCTCCAATTCGATTTCTAGATTTCATGTCACCACAATCACAGGTTTATGACATACGATAAATAGGTGTCATGCAACAAAATCAACTGAACAGATTACACCAATGAAGAACCATAAATCTGATGAGCACGTCTTTCAAAAGCATCAGTAAATTTATGAAAAGCAATATCAAACATTGAACCCATTACTAATCCAAGCATTTTGTTTTTAAATTCATAATCAATAAAAAATTCTACATTACATGCATTGGCATTCTCAATGTTATAAAAGGCCCAACGATTTTCAAGATATTTAAATGGACCATCAATATATTTAACCTCTATGAACTTTTCCTTCGGCTGAAGAAATACTTGGGTTGTAAAAGTTTCTCGGAAAAGTTTATAGCCAACTGTCATGTCAGCAAGAAGCAATGTCTTTTCCTTATATTTTTTGCGAGAACGTACTGTTAAAGCTTCGCACATCGGTAAGAATTCAGGATAATGTTCAATATCCGAAACAAGATCAAACATTTCACGGGCGCTATGGGCAATTTGCCGATGTGTTGTAAAATTCGGCATAATTATCTCTGTAAAGCAAATTTTTCATCACGTGCTTTTTGCAAAATTGCGAAATCATCCCCTGCATGATGAGATGAACGCGTTAGAGGATTGGAAGCCATATGCAAAAAACCCTTTACTTTACCAATCTTGGCAAAAGACTCAAACTCTTCAGGAGGAAAAAAACGAATAACCGGATGATGTTTTCGTGTAGGTTGCAAATATTGCCCAATTGTCATAAAGTCAACATCAGCAGAGCGTAAATCATCCATCAATTGAAGAATTTCATTTCGTTCTTCCCCAAGTCCAACCATAATTCCTGATTTTGTGAAGATCGTCGGATCAAGTTCCTTAACACGTTGTAAGAGCCGAATCGAATGAAAATAACGCGCCCCTGGACGAACTTTTAAATATTTAGATGGAACTGTTTCCAAATTATGATTAAAGACATCAGGCTTAGCAGCAACAACAATTTCTAAAGCTCCATCCTTATGGCGAAAATCAGGTGTGAGGACTTCAATTGTTGTCTTGGGAGCTTTTCGACGAATAGCATAAATAACTTTTGCAAAATGTTGTGCACCACCATCAGCAAGGTCATCACGATCAACAGATGTAATCACAACATGTTTTAATTCCATCTGTGCAACAGCATCCGCCACACGTTCTGGCTCATTATCATCGACTGCAAGCGGAATACCTGTTGCAACGTTGCAAAAAGCACAAGCCCGCGTACATATTTCACCCAAAATCATAAAACTGGCATGCCGCTGGCTCCAACATTCGCCAACATTTGGACAACCCGCTTCTTCACATACCGTCACTAATTTATGAGCGCGTACAATATCATACGTCTCCTTATATATCTTTGATGTTGGCGCTTTCACACGAATCCAATCTGGTTTTTTCTGAATGCTTGTATCCGGACGATGCATCTTTTCAGGATGACGCAAACGTCTATTCGTAACTCTATCAACAACCGTAACCATTTAAGCCTCTGCCTTGTAGATATGGACCGCCGATGAAAAATCACAAAATAAAAAATTTTTCATATAATTCAGCCATCAAGCATTTAAAACTTGATCATAAGCATCCAGTACACTTTCTTTCATCATTTCCGATAATGTCGGATGTGGAAAGACCGTATGTATCAATTCTTCCTCGGTTGTTTCAAGATTCATGGCAATAACAAAACCTTGTATCAGTTCGGTTACTTCTGCCCCAACCATATGTGCACCAAGAAGCTGTCCTGTCTTTTTATCAAAAATAGTTTTCACTAATCCTTGATCTTCACCCAAAGCAATAGCCTTGCCATTAGCCGAAAAAGAATAACGACCAACACGGATATCGTAGCCTGCTTCTTTTGCTGCCGCTTCTGAAAATCCTACAGAAGCAACTTGCGGTGTACAGTATATGCACCCTGGAATTTTTTTCTTATCAAGCGGATGAGCATTCTTCAAACCTGCAAGATGTTCAATACATATCACGCCTTCTTTTTCTGCTTTATGTGCCAACATAGGAGGACCGGCCACATCACCAATAGCATAAATACCTTTCACACCTGTCCAACCCCATTCATCGGTTACAATGCATTCAAGGTCGGTTCTTATACCCAATGCTTCCAATCCAAGATTCTCAATATTACCCTGAACCCCGACAGCTGAAATCAACCGATCCACTGTGATTGTTTCTATCTTACCATTCACATCAATATATGCAGTAACAGAATTAGAAGCTTTTTCAACCCTTGTTACTTTTGCTTGGCTAAGAATGCGAATGCCTTTTTTCTCTAACTGTCTACGAGCAAATGCCGAAATTTCAATATCTTCGGTTGGCATGATGTGAGGCATCATTTCAACGACAGTCACCTCTGCTCCCATACCATGATAAAAAGAAGCAAATTCAATGCCAATTGCCCCAGATCCCATTACCAAAAGCGAGTTTGGTATTGTATGTGGAATCATAGCATCAAAATAAGTCCAAATGAGCTTTCCATCTGGCTCAATACCAGGAAGGGAACGAGGACGTGCACCCGTTGCAATAATTACGTGCTTTGCTTGGTAAGTTCCTTCTCCTAATGTTTCTTTAGGGACTGAATTTTGCGGTTGCATAACCGGTTTGGATGATGAAGAAACCATAATTTCTGCAAGTTGGCTTTCTTTCGCTTTCTTAGTAAGCTTTGCTTCACCCCAAATAATATCGATTTTGTTTTTTTTCATCAAAAAACCAACACCAGCATTTAAACGCGCTGAGACTCTGCGTGAACGTGCCACAACATCTTTGATATCTGCTTCAATGGAACCGTTAATCTTTAGACCATAATCCTTTACATGTTCAGAAAAATGCTTTATTTCCGCTGAACGTAAGAGCGCCTTTGTTGGAATACACCCCCAGTTTAAGCAAATTCCCCCTAGGTGTTCACGTTCAACAATCGCAGTCTTGAAGCCACATTGTGCTGCACGAATTGCAGTCACATATCCGCCAGGCCCAGAGCCAATCACAATTACATCATAAAGATTCGCCATAACAGTTCCTCCATAGATACATACAAAACGGATATGCACTCTTTAAATTCAAGATTGAAAACCAACACAACAGAATTTTCTTGTATTTTTTTATACCAAACTCACTATACATGCCTTTATCAGATAAGAAAAAACGGCAATAAAACTACTTACACTCTCTCAACTGCTTGTATCACATAACATACTATATCTCACACAATTTACGTAAAGCGTTTTTAAACAGCTCAAATTAACATTGCCAATGGATTTTCAATTATTTTCTTAAAGGTCCGCATAAGCTCCGCTGCTAATGCACCATCAACAGCACGATGATCAGCAGAAAGTGTGACCGACATAATTGTTGCAACCCCTAATGCATCATTCTTAACAACGGCACGTTTTTCACCCGCACCAATCGCAAAAATCGTTGCATGTGGCGGATTAAGAATAGCAGAAAAACTTTTCACTCCATACATGCCCATATTTGATATAGCCGTTGTTCCTCCTTGATACTCTTCCATTTTTAATTTGCGCTCACGTGCACGCTTTACAAAATCTTTCATCTCATTAGAGATAATTGACAAAGATTTTTCCTCTGCATGGCGAACAATTGGCGTAATTAACCCATTCGAAACAGAAACAGCCACCCCAACATCACAGTGTTTGTGATGAAGTATTCCACCTTCAAGCCAAGATACGTTTGCATCAGAAACTGCCTTTAAAGAAAGTGCCACGGTTTTAATAACCATGTCGTTAACTGAAAGCTTATAAGCGGGTTTAAACCCTCCTTGCATCTTAACCATCGGAGCAGCAGCATTCAATTGCGTACGAAGCTCCAATAACGCATCGAGTTCACAATCTACCGTCACATAGAAATGTGGTACTTTTTGCTTTGATTCCACCAAACGTTTGGCGATTGTTTTTCGCATATTACTATGAAGTATGAATGTATATTCATCTTCTTTAAAAAGTTGAAGTATCTTTTTGTCAGCACTATCTGTCGCTACCGGCTGTTTATTTTGTAATGAACAAGAATCTTCAAGAGCATCACTACTCATGGCTTTGTCTATATCGCGCTTGATAATACGCCCATGTGGACCGCTTCCAGAAATACATAATAAATCAAGCCCTTCTTGTGCTGCTAATCGCCGCGCTAAGGGGGAAGCAAAAAGACGTCCGTCTTGCTGTCTTACTTGTCGATCTGATGATAAACGAGACATCTGTGCTGACTTTGAATCTGTCTGTTTTTCTCTCTTTGATTCTATCACTGCAATAGAGGAAAGGGCTTTTTCTGCAACCTTTGCTGCCTCAGCTAAGTCTTCACCTTCTTCTGCTAAAACAACAATTAAACTATTCACTCTAACGCCTTGCGTTCCAGCAGGAACAACGATCTTAGCAACTGTTCCTTCATCAACAGCTTCAACTTCCATTGTCGCCTTATCTGTCTCAATTTCAGCAAGAACATCACCATAGGAAACCTTATCCCCCTCTTTGATATTCCATTTTAACAAATTCCCTTCTTCCATCGTTGGTGAAAGCGCAGGCATCGTAATCTTAATGGGCATAGTGCTTTCCTCCGTTATACTCTATAAGTCACAGTCTTAACGGCTTCAATAATTTCGGCGGTATTAGGCAAAGCCAATTTTTCAAGATTTGCCGCATAAGGCATGGGAACATCTTTACCAGAAATCGTCACAACTGGCGCATCAAGATAATCAAAGGCTTGCTGCATAACACGCGTTGCTATTTCAGTTCCAACCGACGACTGAGGGTAGCCTTCTTCAACTGTTACTAAGCGACCTGTTTTCTTGACTGAAGCAAGAATTGTCGGAAGATCCATCGGGCGAATGGTCCGTAAATCTATCAATTCAACATCAATACCAAGTTTTTCAATTTCTGGCAAAGCTTGAAGCGCATAATGCATCCCAATCCCACAGGCAACAATCGTAACATCTTGACCAGATTTATGAACACGCGCTCTCCCAATAGGCAAAATAAAATCATCTATTTGGGGAACCTCAAATTGATAACCATACAAAATTTCATTTTCAAGGAAAATAACAGGATTGTCATCACGAATAGCAGCCTTCAGCAAACCTTTTGCATCTGCCGCACTGTAAGGCATGATAACTTTAAGACCTGGTATATGACTGTACCATGCAGCATAACACTGAGAATGCTGAGCACCAACACGCGCAGCTGCACCATTGGGACCACGGAAAACCATGGGAACAGACATTTGCCCACCAGACATATAACGCGTTTTTGCTGCAGAATTTACAATTTGATCAATCGCCTGCATAGCAAAATTAAATGTCATAAATTCGACAATGGGACGCAGCCCTCCAAACGCAGCACCAACGGCCAACCCTGCAAAACCATGTTCTGTGATTGGTGTATCAATAACCCGGCGTGCACCAAATTCTTCCAATAAACCTTGACTAACTTTATAAGCACCTTGATATTGTGCGACTTCTTCTCCTAACAAAAAAACCATTTCATCACGTCGCATCTCTTCAGCCATAGCTTGATTAAGCGCTTCACGTACTGTCATCGTAACCATTCGAGTCCCCGTGGGGATATCAGAATCAGGAATAGTATCAAAAGTAGGAGGCTCCGGCATTGATGAAGAAAGAGAAGGAGATCCCCCTCCGAGCTCTTGTACAGTAGCAGCAGGTTGCAAAATATTCTCAGGATTTTCACCTTCCTCTAACAAGACTGCAATAACGGTGTTAACCTTTACGCCTTCAGAACCTTCATGCACGTAAATTTTGCCCAGAGTACCTTCATCAACAGCCTCTACTTCCATCATTGCTTTATCAGTTTCAATTTCAGCAATCACATCACCAGAGCTAACTTTATCGCCTTCTTTCTTGAGCCATTTAGATAATTTACCTTCTTCCATCGTTGGTGAAAGCGCAGGCATCAAAATATCAATAGACATACTTGCTTCCCTCGCATCAAACTAAAACATCAGTATAGAGCTCAGAAGCATCTGGCTCTTGATCACTTTGCGCAAAATCTGCCGCATCTGCAATAATCGCACGCACCTCTTTATCAATGGACTTTAAATCATCTTCGCTTGCAAAACCTTGTGTAAGAATCCGATTCTTTACCTGATCAATCGGATCCTGCTCCTCTTTTATTTTCTGAACCTCTTCCTTTGAGCGATATTTCGCTGGATCAGACATGGAGTGTCCACGATAGCGATAGGTCTGCATATCAAGAATGATTGGCCCCTTACCTGAACGTGCCCAAGTAATTGCTTCATCAGCAGCTCCTTTTACTGCTCGAACATCCATACCGTCAACAACAATACCTGGAATATCAAAAGAAAGACCACGACGGGAAAAATCAATCTCTGCAGATGCACGGACAACTGACGTTCCCATCGCATATTGATTATTTTCAATAATATAAACAACTGGAAGCTTCCAAAGCGAAGCCATATTAAAACTTTCGTAAACTTGCCCCTGATTTGCAGCACCATCACCAAAATAAACCAATGTCACGTTATCTTTACCCAGATACTGATTCGAAAATGCCAAACCTGAGCCTATAGGAACCTGTGCACCAACAATACCATGCCCACCATAAAAATTCTTTTCTTTAGAGAACATATGCATCGAGCCACCTTTTCCCTTGGAAAAGCCACCTTGACGCCCCGTTAATTCTGCCATAACCCCACGCGGGCTCATCCCAACCGCCAACATATGACCATGATCACGGTAAGACGTGATAACCTGATCACCTTCTTTTGCTGCCTTTAGCGTTCCAATAACAACAGCTTCCTGTCCAATATAGAGATGACAAAATCCCCCAATAAGCCCCATACCATAAAGCTGCCCTGCTTTTTCTTCAAAACGACGAATTAAAAGCATCTCACGATAAGAATGGATTTCCTCTTCTTTTGTAAAACGCGCTATTTGTGCTCTCTTTGTGGTGTTTGATAATGCAGTGTGCACCACTGATGCAGAATTTTTTTTAGATCGTTCTGCCATATTAAACTCCCTTTTATGATTATTTAGGAATAACCTTTATGAACAAAAGTTACAAGCATTATCAATCAGCTGAAGTGTTATCATAGACGATTGTTTTAAAATATTTTTTGAAATTAAGCGATTCCTAATTAACTTTTAATATCATTTAAGGGGGTTAAAATTGTCAATTCATTTGGCTTGGAAAAGTTTAAATTCTTCCGAACATATTCATCCAGCATATCCTTTTCAATATGCCCATTGCGTAAAAGAAAGATACGCTTTTCAATGAACATCCGCTCAGCTTCTACCTTATGAAGTTCCTTTTCTAATTCGACAATATGTTGATTAACTTCATTGCATGAATACAATCCGTACTGACCATGATAAATGTGGTAACTGAAATAGCTGACAACTCCCACTGTCATAAGTGGAAGTACAAAGCGCATTTTGATCGATCTGGGTTTTTGTTTTGTCCACATAAAAGAACACAGTCTTTACAGCATAATCACCTTAATATTTTTCCCAATTCTACACGATTTTGGTTAATATCTTATATCTTATTACCAAATTCACACACTGAAGTAACCTGTCACCATACATTTTAATATTCTTACTACAACAAAAGTAAGCTCTCTCCTTTATTGCATTTTATATTATAAACACACAGTATCCACTAACTCGTGATTTTATACCCATTTTTGTCAGTAAAGTTCCCAGCCACAATGACTATAAAATCAACAATTGCCCAAATCCCAGTAACTATCAACCCGACAACTGATAAAGAGAGAATAAGCATTAAAGCACCAGTCCAAACTTTACCAACCATAAAACGATGAACACCAAATATACCAGCAAACCAACAAATGAGGGCGAACATTACTCTTGAGTGCTCTGAACCCTGTTTTAACAATGGAAAAACAGAATTAACAGAATCTCCCTCACACACAAAATCAACGGTGTCCCCTACCCTCGGTGGATTTTTTCCCAACCAATCCCAAGTCGCAAATTGATAACGCTTACCATCATCACCCGATACAAGATAAGCCCCTTGATCTTGACTAATAATCACACCTCTCATCTTTATCACCTATAAAATTGTTGCTTATATATCTTTGAGAAAACAATTAGAATTCATAATTCTGTTTAAATGATATCATAATCTAAAAACATCTTACGCTTATAACCATCAACAATGCCAATTACCAGCATAACATGCCTGTGCCCCTAGCATTTCTTCAATGCGAATGAGCTGATTATATTTTGCTAATCTATCCGAACGGGCAAGCGAACCAGTTTTAATTTGTCCACAATTGGTTGCAACAGCAAGATCCGCAATAAAAGAATCCTCCGTTTCGCCCGAGCGATGCGATATAATAGCACGATAACTTGCTCTGTGCGCTGTCTCTACAGCATCAAGTGTCTCACTCAACGTGCCAATCTGGTTCATTTTAATAAGAATAGAATTGGCCGCACCCATTTTGATACCATCGCGCAAACGCGCTGAATTTGTTACAAATAAATCATCGCCAACAAGCTGACATTGTTTACCAATCGAATCAGTGAGTAACTTCCAACCTTCCCAATCGTCCTCAGCCATCCCATCTTCAATCGTAATAATAGGATAAGTTTTAACAAGTTGCGCCAAATAATCGACCTGTTCTTGGGTATTACGACATTTGCCTTCACCTTTATAAAAATACGAACCATTTTTATAAAATTCGGTTGAAGCACAATCTAAACCAAGTGCAATCTGTTCCCCTGGTTTATAACCACAGGTTATTATAGATTCCATAATAAAATCAATTGCTTGCTCAGCACTTTTAAACTGGGGGGCAAAACCACCTTCATCACCAACATTGGTATTATGACCCGCATCTTTTAAGCGCTTTTTTAACATATGAAAAATTTCAGCACCGTAGCGAACTGCTTCTTTCAGCGTAGACGCACCTACGGGAATAATCATAAATTCTTGAAAATCAATCGAGTTATCAGCATGGACACCACCATTAATAATATTCATCATGGGAGTTGGAAGAACATGCGCTTGTGTACCACCAATATAACGATATAAAGGTAAACACAATGATTCTGCTGCTGCTTTCGCAACAGCCAATGAAACGCCGAGAACAGCATTCGCACCGAGACGCGCTTTATTTGGTGTTCCATCCAAAGCAATCATTGCTTGATCAATAGCGATTTGATTTCTTGCATCTCGCCCAACAAGTTCCTCAAGAATTTCACCATTTACTGCAGCAACCGCTCTTTCAACACCTTTACCTTGATAACGTATCCCACCATCACGAAGTTCTATAGCTTCATGGGCCCCTTTAGATGCGCCTGAAGGAACAAAAGCACGACCTACAATCCCATTTTCCAAATGAACATCAACTTCTACTGTTGGATTCCCTCGGCTATCAAGTACTTCACGCCCAATGATATCGACAATTATAGTCATGTGAGTTTCCTTATCCAATCCAACAAAAGTCTCGATTTAAGTCAAACAACATAATGGCGAAATATTCTCTATTCAATTCACCTTTTTTGACAGATAATCAAATTCCATTAAAGTCTCAAGCAGTCTTTGTAAATGATCGATTTTAACCATATTTTGTCCATCAGAAGGTGCATTATCTGGATCTTGATGCGTTTCTAAGAAAATACCTGCAACCCCAACAGAAACAGCTGCACGCGCCAAAACTTCAACAAATTGACGTTGTCCCCCAGATGAATCACCTTGACCACCCGGCTCCTGAACAGAATGCGTTGCATCAAAAATAACAGGAGCTCCAAACGAACGCAAAATAGGTAATGAACGCATATCAGAAATAAGTCGGTTATAACCAAATGAAGTGCCTCGCTCACAAAGCATAACATGTGGATTACCACTCTGAGTGACCTTTTTTAAAACATTCTCCATGTCCCACGGAGCCAAAAACTGACCCTTTTTAATATTAATAACACGCCCCGTTTTGGCTGCTGCTACCAAAAGATCTGTTTGACGACATAAAAAAGCAGGTATTTGTAAAACATCTACCACTGAACCAACAGCTGCACATTGCTCTTCTGTATGGACATCGGTCAATACCGGACAGCCAAACTCCTTTTTGATATCAGAGAAAATAGCCATCGCTTTTTCAAGACCAATACCACGAGCCGCACCCAAGGATGTTCTGTTGGCTTTATCGTAACTCGATTTATACACAAACCCAATACCAATTTGATCTGTAATTGTTTTAATCCGACCGGCCATTTCAAAAGCATGATCCCGACTTTCCATCTGACACGGCCCCACAATTAATGAAAAAGGCGTTTCATTTGAAAAAACAATATTTCCAACTTTCACAATGGTATTTGGTTGAAACATTTTATTCCTTAAAAAGTAAATAATCAAATTTTGAATTAAACTAATCGACTCTGTTCTACAGTGGCTTCAATAAAAGAAGAAAAAAGTGGATGTGGATCAAATGGACGTGATTTCAATTCTGGATGATATTGAACACCAATGAACCATGGGTGATCTGCATATTCAATCGCTTCTGGCAAAACACCATCTGGAGACATACCAGAAAAGATCAAACCACACTGTTCAAGCTTGTCTTTATAATCAACATTCACCTCATAACGATGACGATGCCGCTCGAGAATCCTGGTCATCCCATAAATTTTAGCAATATGACTACCTTCCTTTAATTCAGCTGCAAAAGCACCAAGACGCATTGTACCACCGAGATTTCCACATTTTGCACGTTTCTCAAGCACATCCTCTTTGAGCCATTCTGTCATTAAACCTACAATCGGATTTTTTGTCTCACAAAATTCACTTGATGAAGCATTCTCAATCTTTGCAATATTGCGCGCAACTTCTATACAAGCCAATTGCATCCCAAAACAAATACCTAAAAACGGAACTTTACGTTCCCGTGCAAATTGAATTGCTTGAATTTTACCTTCTGCACCACGCGCCCCAAAAGCACCAGGAACCAAAATTCCATGAACTTTTTGTAAATAAGACGCAGGATCTTCTTTTTCAAAAAGCTCTGCTTCAATCCACTCAATATTAACCTTTACTTTATTGGCTAAACCACCATGTGCAATCGCTTCAATAAGAGATTTATAAGCATCCTTCAATCCCGTATATTTTCCAACAACAGCGATTGTAACTTCCCCTTCAAGATGATGAATCCGATATGCAATATCTTCCCAACGATCCATTTTTGGCTTAGGCGTCGGATCAATTCCAAAAGCACAAAGAACTTCTGAATCTAACCCTTCTTTATGATATGCCATAGGCACATCATAAATCGTTGGCATATTCAATGCCTGAATAACTGCACTTGGACGCACATTACAAAAAAGTGATAATTTGCACCGCTCTGTTTCTGGAATAGGTCGATCTGCACGCACCAACAGAATATCGGGAGAAATACCAATTGATTGTAACTCCTTAACAGAATGCTGTGTCGGCTTGGTTTTTAATTCACCCACCGAAGAAATATAAGGCATCAATGTAAGATGCACATAGATAACACTCTGTCTTGGTAATTCATTGTGAAGTTGACGAATCGCTTCCAAAAAAGGCATTGCCTCAATATCACCAACCGTTCCACCTATTTCACACAAAATAAAGTCAAATTCTTCATTTCCGGTAGTAATAAATCTCTTAATTTCATCCGTAACATGAGGAATAACCTGAACTGTTGCCCCTAAATAATCACCGCGTCGTTCCCGTTCAATGATATTGCGATAAATACGCCCTGTTGTAATATTGTCTTGGCTATTTGCAGAATGCCCAGTAAAACGTTCATAATGACCAAGATCAAGATCCGTTTCTGCGCCATCATCTGTCACAAAAACCTCCCCATGTTGATAAGGTGACATCGTACCTGGATCAACATTTAAATAAGGATCAAGTTTGCGAAGCCGTACGCGATATCCACGTGCCTGCAATAGCGCAGCCAACGTCGCTGCTGCAATGCCTTTTCCAAGAGAAGAAACCACACCACCAGTAATAAAAATATAACGTGCCATGGGCTTATAGTGATAAGCAATTTATAATGATTTTTCCAGAAAAAAATGCAAAAAAAAATAATTTTTCTTCTATAAAATAAAAAAGGTGAAAAAATCACCTTTTTAAGTTATACTCTCTTGAAAAAACTACTTTGTAGCACTACCAGGGACTGGATTTTCAAGAAGCGATGGAACTGGGTTTTCAATTGCAGAATTTGTAGGCTGATTTTGTTCCTGAGATGGAACCGAAACGCCACCCAGCTGCTCAAGAATAGAGGGGTGGGACCTGCCATTTGAGGATGGAATAGCCTCTGAAGCGTCTTTATTTGTAGAATTTTGTTCTGAATTAATTGGTATACGCTTCAAAATATCAGAACTGGAGTTCGATATACTCCCTACTACAGTAAGTCCAATGGATACTGTAAAAAAACAGCATGCCAGGATAGCTGTCAAACGAGATAATGCATTTTTGCTCCCACGCGTTCTCATCAACCCCGAACCACTGCTAACACCAAGCCCGCCGCCTTCCGAAGGCTGGATTAATATAATACCAACCAAAGCAATAACAACCAAAAAATGGATAACAATAAGTACTGTTTGCATAAATCCTGCTCTTCAAATAACTCTTTATGGCTATTTACACATAAATTGCACACAATCCAAGGGAAAACCAAGATTCTTCTTTTATAATTTACGATAAACATCGCAAATAGTTAAAAAATCAATCGCTTTTAAACTTGCTCCACCTATCAGAGCACCATTCACATGAACAGTACTCAAAAGCTCGAATGCATTAGATGGTTTTACTGATCCACCATAAAGCAAACGCATCTTTCTCCCATCATCACCAAAACGAGAGCACATCTTATGACGAATAAAATCATGGACTTCTGCAACAACTGCTGAAGTCGGGCTATTGCCAGTACCTATAGCCCATACAGGTTCATAAGCAATAATGACATTTTCTGCTGTTGCGCCATCTGGCAAAGATCCTTCAAGCTGGCGCGTGAGCACATTGAACACTTTATTACTTGTGCGCTCTTCCAATGTTTCCCCAACACAAATAAGAGCAACAAGACCTGCCCGCCACGCTGCTTGCACTTTAGCACAAACAATTGCATCACTTTCCTGATAAACTGTGCGACGTTCTGAATGCCCAATAATGACATGACTTGCTCCTGCTTCTTTAAGCATAAAAGCTGAAATATCCCCAGTATAAGGACCACAATCATCAAAATGACAATTTTGCCCCCCCAAGAGAAGATTTTCACCACTAAGTGCATCAGAAGCACGCGATAAAAGCGTTGCTGGAACGCAAATAAGTGCTTCAAACAAATGGCCTAAATCAGAGCTAACGCCAGCAGCAATAGCACGCAACTCTCCAAGAGATTCAACAGTTCCATTCATTTTCCAATTTCCAGCAATAAAAGGTCGAATATTTGGAGACATATTTTCACCTCAAGCGCTATTACAACACATTGTTTATCTTTAGGTATCAAATTATAAAACAAAAGCAAGTCTTTAAGCTTGCATCTTACGCATCTTTATTGCAAATTCTATTATTGCTTTGATGATAATTCATGCCAAAAATGGAATTGAACGATGCTTAACATCATAAGAAACGCCACGAATTCTTGGGTTGCTAGAATTTTTCTCGTTAGTTTGCTCTTATGCTTCATCTTTTTATGGGGGATACCACAGTTACACACAAAAAGTGAAAGAGACCTTATCTCTTCTGGAGAATCTACAATAACTGTCGATGATTATCATCTCGCGCTTGCTGATCAAAGCTTACGTTTAGCACTCGCTTCTCATCTTGGACGAATGTTCACACCAAATGAAATGCAGCAATACCAAATCCCCACTTTTGTGTTTAGTCAATTACAACAAGATGTGCTATTTGATGAAGAAACGCGTCAAATGAAAATCAATCTTTCGCAAGATGCAATAGCCCGTAGCCTTGGTGCTGATAATATGTTTCAAATAAATGGCGTTTTTAATCAGAATTTGTTCCGTAACTATCTTCAGCAATTACATATCAGTGAAAGTAATTTCCTTGATTATTATACCAAAAAAGAGAAGCGTAAACAGCTCATTGCAGCTTCGCTTTCAGGCATGAAAGCGCCAGATTTCTTTTACAAAGCACTTGCTCTTTATCAAGGAGAAACCCGTATCGCCGACTATCTCGTTCTTGATCTAAAAGAGAAGAAAACAATTTCTGACCCTGATCAAGAAACATTACAAAAATGGTTTGAAACACATAAGAATGAATTTCGTGTTCCAGAATACCGCACTGTTTCTTTATTATCTATGAAACTCGCTAAATTTATAAAACCTGAAGATATCTCAGAAGATGAGGCCAGAGCCTATTATACCGAAAATACTTCACGTTTTATAGCTCCTGAAAAACGCACGATTGAAGAATTGCGATTCCCTACACGTGAAGCTGCCGATAATGCGGCAAAAAAAATAGCTGATGGATTAAGTTTTGATGACTTAGTTAAAGCTGAAAAAAAAACGCTCAATGATATAAAAAAAGGCCCTTTAGTAGAAAGTGAACTTCCCAATCGTCTAGCATCTGAGATTTTTGAACTCAAACAAGGGCAAGTCAGTGCTGTGATAAATGATTTACAAGGTCCGGTTATTATTCGCGTAACAAGTATTGTACCTTCAAGTCCCATTCCCTTTGAAAACGTAGAAGAAAATATTCGACAAATGCTTGCCAAAAATCGTGCTACAGATGATATGCGTAATAATTATACAGCAATTGAAAATGCGCGTTTTGAAGGAGCTTCTCTCAAAGAGCTTGCTGACCAATATAAATTGCCTCTACGGACAATCACCATTGATAAAACAGGGAAAACAAGTGAAGGCACAATCCTCATGGATTTACCTGAGAAAGATATTTTATTAAACTCCATCTATCAATCAAAAGAAGGTGCTGATCTTGATCCACTCTCTCTCCAAGAAGGTGGATATCTCTGGTATCAGGTAGATACGATCATCCCTGCACGCGATAAAACATTTGAAGAAGCGAAACAAGATGCTATTGTCCAATGGAAAAGTGAAGAAGTCCAACGCCTTCTTGATGAAAAAGCTAAGGATGCTCTCAAGCAGCTCACTGCAGGACAAAGTCTTGTTTCCCTCGCCCACATACTTGGTGTTACAAAACAAACGACACAACCCCTTCGGCGTCAAGATTCATCTGAAATCTTTGGACTTGAAGGCGTTAAAGCATTATTTTCTGATCCAAAAGGTCATTATGGCATAGTAAAAGGTCCGGTTGCAACAAACCGCATCCTTTATCAAATAAAGGAAGTAACTATGCCTAAAGAATTCACTGCTCAGACCCTTTCACCTGATATTCGTACCAATATAGATAGGATGATAAGAGAAGATCTAAAGCTAGAAATGCTACAAGTTGCGAATAAAAAACATCCTTTAAAAATTAATAGCGCTAACTCTCATAAAATCTTCCAGGCTCTTCAGTAAAAGTTTTGCAAATGATTTTAAGCATTTATTTAATAATAATTGCAGTCAGCACTTTGCCTACAAGTAAAAAAGCAAGGCAATTTGCTTCTTGTCTCATTTTGGGACATGAATAAAATCTGTATAATAATCGGATTTCGTGCAAATTCGCAAATTTACAGAAAAATAAATGTAATTCACAGCTTTATCGAACAGCACTAAAGAGATATGCGAATGAAATTTAGAAAATGGTTCTTTGAGTGTATAAAAAATATTGTTGGTCCAAGCTGGACTATTAAGTGTCTATCATAATAAACGGTGATCACTTATATCTTCACAGTCTATCCGCAGCCAAAAATTTCTCTGTGGCTGTAAAGATAATTTTTTTCCATCATCGAAACAGAAATCATGCTTTATCAGCAAATAAAACAACTACCAATATATCCAAAGCGCTGAGTATAAAAATTTAAAATGTTATTAGAAAACCAGTTGATGTATTATTTGATCTCATATTTTGCGTTCTCTGCATCTACTGATGCAAGTTTCTAAACCAAATATGCACAACAAATGAACAAATACGCAATATTTTCATATTATAAATAAAAATTTTAACTCTTTTGAGATCATCCCGCTCCACACGTCAGTGCTGTTTCTAAAATGACAAAAAAATTTGTCCGTAGCTTTATTGATTCTCTCTCTATTAATATTCATTTATTCTACAATATCTTTGGAAGATTACCGCTTATCGCTGCTTTTGTTATAAACCAATAACGATGAAGTAATGGTAAAGTTGCGCTTTCTTGAAAAACTGCTGCTCCCAATTGTACTGCCTTTTGAAGAGATGCGGGTATAATTGCTAATGGGAGAAATGCTGGTTTCAAAGTTTTAGGCAAAGCACTAAAATGTTCGTAAAACCTAGTATAATGATCTTGTGATAATGCTACCATAGTTTCAATTATATGGCATTTTTGTTCATTGCTAATACGATCGGACTCCAACTCTTCCCTATTTACCCCTACAGCCTTGAGAATATCAGAAGGTAAATAATATTGATATCGTGATTGCATGAATGATAAAAGACGCAATACGCCGCTTAATCCCTGGGCAATCCCTCCCTGTTCATAGGCATCTGTAAAATCTTGTGCCGCATCAGGATCTAATATTTGACAAGAAAGCTGTAAAATTATACTTGCCGTCTCGCCACAATAGAGTTTAAGATCATGAAGAGTTGCTATTGGATTGTGGTAAAGATCTAAAATCTTTGCATCGCAATAACGTAAAAAAGCTGTCTTAGGTAAATTAAAAAGAGTGATTGCCATAAACAAATCATTCAAAATTGGATTACTTTCACCCTTTTGCATTTCACTATGAGCGATAGAATCATACCACCAGCGTAATCGGATCTCACCAATAAGGGGATCGTGCACACTTTCACGAACACGAACAACTTCTGCATTAAAAGCATAAAGAGCAGCTAATGCTCTACGTTTTTTTTTAGGCGCAAATAAAACTGATATATAACGATCACGATCCGTAGCACGTAATATATTAAGACTATAAGGAAGAAAATTGATCATTCTACCGCAAACAATAAGGCAGCAACTGCACGATCTTCAGCTAACAGAATATTAAACGTACGTACTGCTGCTCCTGTACTCATTGTATCTGATGAAATACGCTTTTCCCATAAAAGTATCCGTAACTTTTCAGGTAATCGCAATAATTCAACCCCTGTACCTACCAATAAAACCTCAATCTTATCTGACTCTTCTAAAACACGAGATATATCCTTTTGAGTAGGGATAGGCCCTTCCATATCAATACCATAAATACCTGATGGTAGACAAATAATAGAACCTCTATGTGACATATCAGCAAAACGAAAGCCCCCATTTCCATAAGCATCAATGGGTGCACGTCCTGGAAAATGCGCCTCACGGATTTGAATTGCATGAAACATCATTCAGTGTCCTTTATTTTAAAAACCCAATTGCGTTTTTTTCCCTTCACCCCTAAAAGTCAACAAAGAACCAATAATAAACATTGGTATATTAATCATATACCTACATAGCACTGTTGATGCAAAATCTTTCATCCAAAAATATCACCCTAATAATACAATAAGCAATATATGAAACTTGTTACAGAGACTATGAAAAAGTTTGCAATAAAATGCAGCCAATAGCATATTCATATTTGTTGAAACACATTTATTAAAAAAGAAAAGTTTATCTCAACTTCTTTTCTCAAAAACAAGCAAATTCTATAAGACAACAAAATAATGCTTTTATTCAAAGGACAATGAAAATTATCACACTACCTCACAAATGAAATAACTCTTCTTTTACAACCCGCAAAAAACAAAATTTTATGTTCGTTTATCGACTATCAAACAACTTATACAGTGAAATGTTTATAAAAGGGCCATACATTGTTTATAAAAATCAATTGCAAAAGAACATAATAAATTACAATTATACTTTAAGCTTTTCCTTCCTTTGATACAGCTTTCTTCTCTTTAGATGCACCCACACGTTCCTTCTTTACAATTTTAGCTTCAGATTTTTTTTGTGTTTTTACTTTAGCATTAGGTTTTGATTTTTCTTCCGAAATGGGTTCTCCTTTAACGCGAACATCCGACAATGTTAAACGAATAACGCGAACACGCATACCGTCACAAATTTCAACCTCTAATTCACCACTCTCATCATAAACTTTCGTAACCTTGCCAATAATACCACCACCCGTTACAACGGTATCACCACGACGCACAGCATCAAGCATTTCCTTGCGTTTTTTCATTTGCGCACGTTGAGGGCGAATCATAAAAAAATACATAATTCCAAAAATCAAAATGAAAGGGACAAAAGTAACAAGTGAAGGCCCATTGGAAACATCCCCTGCAACTTGAGCATAAGCATTAGTAATAAACATTTTTATCTCCTATAGATTAAACTCCAGGTACTTGCCACTCTCCTAAAACAAGGCTTTTGGCTGCAAAAAGCTTCTAAAGGATCTATCGAGCGATAATTACACAATGTACTCACAGCTTTATCGAAAGGCAATAAATCCTTAAGAGATAGAAGGCAACGAGAAAAAATTTTAAAAAACAGATTTATTTCTCTCGTTTTGTATATCATGAATATAAGCATCTTCACTAACTGGAAAAACAAATGATGTAAAACAATTTTCTTCCTTTCCAATGAGCACAACTGATCGCTCTCCTAAAATGTGTGAATTTTTTTGCTGAAATACCATTGATTTAATCACATTGCTTGTTTTGTTCGAAAACTATATGAATTATAAACTTTTAAAATAAAGCCATCATGAATTAGTTTTCTAAATACTCGATAGGATCAACAGGTAAAGAATTCTTACGTACTTCAAAATAAACACGTGGAGTTTTAACATCTCCTGAAACACCAGACTTAGCAATCTCATCACCACGCCGTATCCTTTGCCCCCTGTTAACAACAAGCTTGCTATTATATCCATAAATAGTGATAATATTATTTTCATGTCGAATCATAACAACATTGCCGAGTTCTTTTAACCCATCACTTGCATAAATAACGATACCATTTTCCGCTGCCTTTACCGATGAGCCTTCAGGTACAGCAATATCTATTCCTCGACTCGTTGCCGTCCCTTTCTTTTGACCAAACTGGCTCAATAAACGCCCTCGTACCGGCCAACGCATCTTAGAAATTCCCGTAGCTTGTGGAGTCACACCATTATCCGTATTCATTACAGTGTTCAAAACATCCGTTTTATAATTCGATGAAGGCATCTGTGTGGAAGAATTCTGCTCAGCATTTGACCTGTTTATCTTTGAAGAAGGCATGGCTATTATAGGAGCTTTATCTGTAGATGGAGCTTTCTGATATCGTATAGAAGACCTGACTTGAGATTTGGATGAAGGTTCTGTTGATGTAACCCTATCATCATTTTGAGCATTCGAAGTTGCGACCGTACGCCTGCCTGGGATCATAAGCACCTGACCGATATAAATAGAATTATTATTGCTTATGCCATTTTCTAATTTTAATGCCTCAACACTGATCCCTATTTGCCGTGCAATGCTTAATAATGTATCCCCACTTTGAACGATATAAGAGTTTCGCCGAAAAAGAGGAGTATTATTCATTGAACGAGAAATTGTTCCAAGATTGCGTGGCGGAGTCCCTATAATTCGACCATCAGGAGAAAGCGTCCCGTCTTGTCGTGGAGAATTATATGAAGCACTGTCATCAGCCCATGAATTATTACTTGGCTCCACAGGTGGCAATTCAGTGCTTTGTATTACATCGCCACCGTACGATAGCATTCCCGGATCTGTAGGGATCGTTGTAGACATATTGGACCGATTAGAAACCGTATGATGAGAGAAAATATTAGCGAAACGCTGTGTACCAGAACTACACCCCGCAAGAATCGTTATCATCGCTAAAAGGGTTATCCCTTGATTACAACAGAAAATCTTACCCAAAACTTTTAAATACATAGTTTTGCTCACTCGCCAATACTCAAATTACTCTATTAGAACTTTTTAATATTACCTAAGAGTTAAAACTAAGATATTTTATTCAAAAATATCTTTACGGTAAAATCAAACTGAATTTGCTATAAAGCAAAAGATGAAATGCTTGAGGGAGTACCTACACTCTGAAAATCAAAGTGTTTCCGCAATACCTTCAATAAAGGGTTGATAGCGCACTTGAAACATTTCTAAGCACTCAAATCGGCTACCAATTTTTGTATAACGCGTAATCGTTTGTACCCCTTCATCGGGTCCTATGGCTTGAATGAGAATGCCATTTTCAGTTAAAAGTTCTAAAAATTCCTTTGGTTCATCAGAGCGTGATGGCCAAATAAGAATACGATCAAACGATCCAAAACCTGTAACAGTACGGCTTCCATCAAACTGTCGTAAAACAATATTCTCAATTCCCAAAGTTTGAAATTTTTGACGCGCCAAATCAATAAGTGTTTTATAGCGATCAATTGTTATTACACGTTCACTAAGACATGCCATAAGGGCAGTACAAAAACCAGAACCCGTACCAATTTCTAAGATGCGATGTTTCTTTTTCAACGATAAAGCAAAAAGGATCAAAAGCTGCTCTTCCAAACGCTCAATATATTCACCACACTCAATTGGGATAACTTTATTATCATATGCGCTGTTACACCAAGGAGAAGCCACAAACTGCTGCCGCGGAACTTTCTCCAATGCTGCAAAAAAGCGAACATCATCAATTCCTTTGCTGCGCATTTTCAGCACAAGACCGGCCAACTCCTCATGAAATCGTAAAATACCCTTTTGATTCATAGTATCATCCGATCTCCAACAAAGGAGTTACATGATTACACGCCCCCATTATCTCATTTAAAATGGCAAAACTTTGTGTTTGCATGCCATCATTTTCTAGCAATAAACTTATATCGTTTTTCCTTTTGCAAAATTAAGCAGTAATACAACGCATACCCTTTACATAAGGTTGTAAAACATCTGGTATAATAATCGACCCATCAGCCTGCTGATAATTCTCAAGAATGGCAATAAGACAACGACCAACAGCTGTACCAGAACCATTAAGACTATGAACGAATTTTAATGTTTTATCACCTTCTTTACGATACCGAGCATTCATGCGCCGCCCTTGAAAATCTCCACAAACTGAACAACTGGAAATTTCACGATAACATCCTTGGCCAGGAAGCCACACCTCAATATCATAAGTCTTACGGGCAGCAAATCCCATATCACCAGTAGAAAGAACCACTGTACGAAAAGGCAAACCAAGCCGTTTTAATACATCTTCTGCACATTCCGTCATACGTTCTAGTTCCATTAAAGACCGCTCTTCAGTAGTAATTGATACCATTTCTACCTTCCAAAACTGGTGTTGACGCAACATACCACGTGTATCACGGCCTGCAGATCCAGCTTCTGAGCGAAAACAAGGAGTCAAAGAAGAAAAGCGCAGTGGCAAATCTGATATCTCAAGAATTTCATTGTTTACCAAATTGGTTAACGGTACTTCTGCTGTAGAAATAAGCCACCGACCATCTGTCGTCCGAAAGAGATCGTCAGCAAATTTCGGCAACTGAGCTGCTCCATAAACAATCTCATCACGAACAAGAAGAGGTACCGAAACTTCTGTATAACCATGTTCATCAACATGCACATCAAGCATAAATTGACCCAATGCGCGTTCAAGCCGGGCCAATGCCCCTGAAAGCACTGTGAAACGTGCACCCGACAAACGGCTTGCCCGCTCAAAATCCATCTGCTTGAGATTTTGACCAAGATCAAAGTGTTCCTTTGGTGTAAAATCAAACATCACAGGTGTACCAAAATGTCGAATAACAACATTATCACTTCCATCTTTACCCAATGGAACATCATCCAATGGAATATTCGGGAGTGTTGAAAGAGCTCTCTCAAAGTTCTCTGTCAATCGCTTTTCTTCTGTTGTAGCAGAAGAAAGAAAGACTTTAATCTCTTCAACCTCAGCTCTAAGATGTTCAGCCATTGTCTGATCACACGCAGCTAAAGCCTGTCCTATTTCCTTTGAAGCCGCATTGCGACGCTCCTGTGCGGATTGCACTTTAGCAACATGTGACCGCCGCTCAAGATCAAGTTTTATTAACCTTTCAGCTTGTGGCTCAATGCCTCTCTTTGCCAATGCTTCATCTAATTTTTCAGGGTATTCACGAATCCACTTAATATCAAGCATCCAAATTCCTCATTTGCATCGTTTCTATTCGTTTCTTATCGCACAAGTTATAAACTTCTCTTAAGAGGATTTTTTCTCTTTTCTATCCAGTAGGCAATTAAAATTGAAATCTCATAAAGAGCAATCGTTGGTAAAGCCACTGCAAACATAGTAAAAAAATCCGATGGAGTTACTATCGCCGCAATTACAAAAGAGACGAGGATAGCCCACTTTCGTTTAGATACCAAACCATGAGAAGTTAAAAGTCCAACGTTCGTTAAAAGACTGGTGACAAGAGGTAATTGAAAAATCAAACCAAAAATCAGCATAAACGATGTCATAAAGCTCAAATAATCGGAGATACGGACTATAAACTCTATTCTTAAATGAACACCTGGAAGAAATTGCTGAGAAAGACTAAACCAAAGCATTATCGGCGCTAATAGAGCATAAACAAATGCTCCCCCAATACAAAATAAGATAGGGCTACTAATGAGAAATGGTAAAAAAGCCATGCGTTCATTTTTATAAAGACCTGGTGCGATAAAGCTATAAAACTGAAAAGCCGTACAGGGAAATGACAAAATAGCGGCCCCAAAAGCAGCAAGTTTCATTTTCGTTAAAAAAGTTTCCCATACTTGTGTTGATTGCAGACGAATACTTTCAGGATTACCACCCGACATTTTCATTGCCCACTGATAAGGCCATATCAAAAAATTTAAGATATAGTCTTTGACGAGAAAACACATCATAAAAGCTATTAAAAATGCGATCAGAGCAACAATAATTCGCTGACGAAGTTCAATCAAATGTTCTAAAAGTGGTGCCATATTGGCATCAACTTCATCTCTCTCATTCATGATGCATCTTCTTTATCTTTAGAAATTACAGAAATACTTCCAGAACTTTGAGAATCAACAGATACTGTTACCTCTTCATTGATTTTGTTCTGATCATATCCAACAATTTCTTTATTTTTTTCTGATTTATGGTGCATTGTATTTACATCAAAATTATTGCGGACATCCCCTACTGCATCATGAATGGGATTGAAAATTTCCATCAACTTCTTGTTTGGATTAAGATCATTAATATCCGATAATGTTTTTTGCAAATCATCGAGCTCGATTTGTTTCATTGCATCATCAAACTGATGACGAAATTCATTCGCTGTTGAACGTACATAAGCTATTGCTTTTGCCATTGTCCTTAGCATTTTCGGTAAATCTCTCGATCTAACTACGATGATGAGAACAAATAAGATCACAAGAAACTCTGGCCCATCAATCCCAAACATCACTTATACTCGACTTCCTTATTAAAAAATAATGTATAATTATTGAGTGTGTAATTGCGTCTTTATTACTTTCCACGCTGTTTTTTAGCAACAGACGCCTTGCCTTCTTTAAAGGAAGAAGAACCTTTTCTGCGTTCTGCTGCACGCTTCACCGATAACGGCTGAGATTGTTGAGGTCTAACATCTGTTGTTTTGGAATAGTCGGACATTTCAAGTTTATCCTCGAGAAGTTCTCCTTCTTCCTTCATATTCTTTTTAAAAGCTTTAATCCCCTTAGCCACATCGCCCATTAATTCAGAAACCTTACCGCGTCCGAAAAGCACAAGGACAATCAGTAAAATCACAATTAAATGTGTTGGTGAAAAAATATTACCCATCACTTTCTCTCACTGCTTTTAAATTTGCTTTCAATTGTTCATGCCTACTGTGTAAAGAATGTACCAAATATAGCCATATCTTACTTGTATATTTTCTTCTAAAGTCAAAGGCAATCGCATGTTTTTATTGTAAACTGACTTTTTAGCCTCTCTCTACTTTTCTCAGCGCATTCCAACAAACACAGATAAATCAAAAATGACAAACCTCTTTAAATAAAAAGTCAAAAGGTTTGAAAATTCCTCTATCAAGGCAATTTCATCTGATCTGTCTGAGTGCAAAAACCTACTGCAAGGACTATCCGCAGGTTCTAATGCTTTGTCTTTTAAAAATGGCGTTATCTGCGCAATTGCAAACATCTTTTCCAATTACCATTACAGCGAAAAACAATGTCACAGCCTGCAGCAAAAATTTTACGTGTTAAATCGGAAAAATTTTCTGAAAGCGTACTCCCTGAAAGAGCTTTCATTGACAACATCATCTGCCATTAAAAACCCGTCAAAACTTATATTTTCACGAATAACATTCTCAATAACTCTCTTAGAAAGCGTTACAGGAACTCGCTCGTCAACTGCCTTATAGACAATATGCGCAGTCATCGCAGTTGGTAAATTAGCCAAATTTTAAAAAGGCAAAAAATCATACTTTTCCAAAATATTAAGTTGTGCAGCGACACATGCTAATTTAAAATGCGTATCGCAAAGCGCTCGTCCATGTCCGGGAATAGTTTTTCATCACCGGTAAAATACCTCTATCCCAAAACCAACCCCTGGGCTGCTGCTGCACGCCCTAAAGCTACAACTGTTTCTTGTTCCTGACCATAAGTACGTGTTCAATAATATCGTGCGCTCCATCTGGAACATCTAAAACAGGAAGAAAATTGGCATTGATGCCAAATTTCATTAAATCAAAAAGCATAAAGTCGAGACATAATCCATGCAGTACAAATTCCCTTATCTTAATCTTTTTTATAAACTTTCCCCAAAGTGCAGCTGATGGATAATGAGCTACTAGAGTTAGAGATGGAAGTGGAAGCAAATGTTGTACTCCCCCCCTTCTGATCAATAAAAATAAAATATTATCACGTCCACTTACATCACGTAAAGATATGGTAAGCACCTTCACATCATCTTCCGACACAATATTGCGTACAAACAAAATAAAAGCCCAAGGTTTATGTTCAACAATGAACATTTTTTCATCTTCTCTTAGGAAAAAACCAGAAATACCAGTAATCATAGCTTTTATTTCTGAAATTATCGCAATACCTTGATGCTTGTTTGACCCTAATCCCTCATTTGATTGAGACAGCTCGCACATCTCATGTCAATTTTTAAAGCTCTATTTCGGTCTCATACACAAAAATCTGACCATTGCGCATATGAAAGTAAAACTTGTGCTTTGAATAACGAAAGCTATTACTTAAATGCTCCCGTGAGAAATCTGTCTACACATCACACAAGCATTTTTTACTACTCTTGTTCCTAGAATTTATATCGGCTTTCTTAAAGCAAGAAACCGATTAGTTTAACAGTGCTTTTTTAGACATTAAAAATAATGTATCAATCTCCAAATAATTGGCAAGTTTATTGATTAATATGTAAATTGATTAGAATCTTTAGCAATCTCCACTGATGCTTCAATGAGCTTGTACTTTTCATTCCTTTTCTTTTGAAGCTAAAATAATAAAGAAATTCTCTCACAATATACCAAATGCTTCAATTGAAGTTTTTTTTGTATCCCTGTCCATATTTCGATAAAAGATTTAAAATCTTAGTGATTAATCCAGTTCATATAAATTGAATTGAGAGAAAACAGCATAGCCAATAACTAAAAATCTATGACATTGCTATTCTTCCAAACATAATGCTTTTTTGATCAAGATATTATTTTATCTCTCCAATAAAACTTTTGTTGATAGAAAAATCGCCGTTTCATGTTAATAAAAAAGGTCTGGTGAGCAGTTATAAATATGGTAGAATTTACTCATGAACTATCGGCATATTTATCATGCTGGCAATTTTGCTGATGTTTTTAAACACATTATTGTCACCCGCATCGTCGAATATCTCAAACGCAAAGAAAAAGCTTTTCGTGTTATAGATACGCATGCCGGTATCGGCATTTACGATCTTTCCTCTTTAGAAGCACATAAAACAAAAGAGTGGCACGACGGCGTTCAACGATTTCTGTCAGCCCCTATCCCAGAAAATTTAAAAGCACTCCTTCGTCCATGGTGCGATACCATTGAAACACTTAATAAGGGAAAAAAAGAAACCGTATTCTATCCTGGATCCCCTTTTCTTATTCGCCAATTATTGCGTAAACAAGACCGACTCATCGCAATTGAATTGCACTCTGAAGATTACCATATTTTAGCAAAAAATTTTGCCAATGATTATCAAACAAAAGTCCTGCATTTGGATGGGTGGCTTTCCTTAAATGCTCATCTACCACCAAAAGAAAAACGTGGTTTCATCCTTGTTGATCCTCCCTTTGAAAAACCTGGTGAATTTTCCCGTCTTATTGAGGGATTGGTGAAGGCGTATCGCCGTTTCCCAGGAGGAATCTATGCTTTATGGTATCCTGTTAAATATAAAAAAGAAATTGAAAATTTTCTTCACGCGCTTCATCAAACAGGAATTCCAAAAATTCTACAACTTGAAATGCGTATTCGAAAAAGCTCGATACCGGCGACAATGAATGGAAGTGGTATGATCCTTATCAATCCTCCCTATCTTTTGGAAGAAGAAATGAAAAAACTCAGCCCCTTTCTTCTCGATCGGCTCGGGCAAGACAAAAATGCACAAATGACTCATAAATGGCTTTAAAAAGAACATCTATTATGTTAAAATTACTTTTTTATGTTTTTCCTGAATCAAGACCCTTTTCGTAGGAATTAAAGAGCATGAAACTGCTCACAAGTGTGACACTACACAAATTCTTTGACCTTTTGAAGCATATCAAGCTAATGTAAAAAATAGCGAGAAGTACAGATTTGATTTTTTTTCTTTTAAAGCTACTCTTGAATCATAACAAAATTATTATTTCAATCAGTTCATAAATAAAATTGGCGAATTTGTAAAACTGTTCTGTGGAACTGTTTTCGGATTTTTTCTTATGAAAAATAATAACTCCAAAATCGCGTAATTTCATGCCATAATGCGGCATTTATAGGAAAAAAAACTACCAATATATAAATGATAAGACTTAATGAAGAAGAATATTTCATATGGAAAACACAAAACATTTCCGAATAAACTAAATGGTCTTGAAAAACAACACAGCTTGTCCAAAAATGAACGAGACAACTTCCCTTTTCTCTCTAATATTCCATGGGACAACGCCAATCAAGGAAGTGATAAAAACCAACTCAAAGGAGCCAAACTCATACAAGAGTTTGTCAAACATCTTCCGCATAAGCCAGGAGTTTATCGGATGTTTGATGAAAATGGTAATGTTCTCTATATTGGCAAAGCACGTAATCTAAAAAAACGCGTTTCAAATTATACCTGCGAGCAAAGACATAATAACCGTATTACCCGTATGATTCGTGCTACATATCATATGGAATTTGTTGTTACCCATACAGAAACAGAAGCGCTCCTCTTAGAAGCGAATCTCATTAAAAGGTTGCATCCACGTTTTAATGTGTTGCTGCGTGATGATAAAAGCTTTCCTTATATCATTATTACTGAGAATCACAAAGCACCTGCACTTTACAAACATCGCGGCGCCCGAACACGAAAAGCCCATTATTTCGGTCCTTTTGCCTCTTCGAGTGCAGTTACACAAACAATCAATGTTTTACAACGCGCTTTTTTATTACGCACCTGTACCGATTCAGTTCTTGAAAATCGTACACGCCCCTGTTTGCTTTATCAAATCAAGCGCTGTTCTGCTCCTTGTACTCATGAAATCAGTGAAAATGATTATAGAGAACTCGTTAGAGGAGCAAAAGCGTTCCTTTCGGGAAAAAGCCAATCCGTTAAAAATGATATGATTCAAGCTATGCATAAAGCCGCAGAAGATCTTGATTTTGAACAAGCAGCAGTCTATCGTGACCGTTTATCAGCCCTCTCTCACATACAAAGCCATCAAGGCATTAATCCTCAAACAATAGAAGAAGCAGATGTATTTGCCATTGCGCAAAAGGGAGGAATAACCTGCATTCAAGTGTTTTTTTTCCGCATGGGGCAAAATTGGGGAAACCGATCCTATTTCCCTAAAGCAGATCCATCTTTCTCTCGTAGTGAAATTCTAGCCAGTTTCCTTGCCCAATTCTACGATGATAAGCCACTTCCAAAACTCATTCTTTTATCTGAAGAAATTGAAGAAAAAACACTTCTTGCAGAGGCATTCAGTCTAAAAGCAAATCGTAAAATCTTCCTCTCTTTACCAAAACAAGGTGAACGTAAAACCCTGGTTAATCACGCTTATATCAATGCTTATGAAGCACTTGGACATAAGCTTGCTGAAACAGCCACACATACAAAACTGCTTCAGGGAATTGCCGAAGTATTTCAGCTGCCTCAAACTCCACACCGTATAGAAGTCTATGATAATTCTCATCTTATGGGGACAAATGCAGTAGGCACAATGATTGTCGCAGATCAAATGGGATTTCTTAAAAATCAGTACCGCAAATTCAATATTCGCTCGACTGATATCACACCCGGCGATGATTTTGGCATGATGAAAGAAGTTATAAAACGACGATTTTCACGCCTTATCAAAGAACATGGTCTACCTCATGAAAGCAACAGCATAAAAGATGAAGACGAAGATTGTTTTTCCATTTGGCCTAATCTTATATTAATCGATGGAGGTGAAGGACAAATCAACAGTGTGCATACAATACTCGCTGAATTAAAATTAGACGATTTCATTACAGTAGTGGGAATCGCTAAAGGTGCTGACCGTAGAGCGGGACATGAACGTTTTTTTATAAAAGGAAAAACACCTTTTACACTTCCCCCACATGACCCTATCCTGTATTTTTTGCAACGTCTACGCGATGAAGCACACCGTTTTGCAATTAAAACTCACAGAATAAAACGAAAAAAAGCAACATTGAAAAATCCGCTTGATGAAATTAAAAATATTGGTCCAACAAGAAAGCGTGCATTGCTTCATCATTTTGGAAGTGCTAAAATCGTGGCTAACGCTTCACTCGAAGATTTAACAAAAGTTACAGGAATTTCTGTCACGATTGCACAAAAAATTCATAACCATTTTAATGAAAAATAGACTTGTTTCGTAATCTTTGCCTTGTTAGGTTTATAAAATATGTTCTAATTTCATAAAAAATTGAAAATGGTTCTATGAAAAATCATACTTTTTCTTTTCCAAATATTCTGACTTATGCACGAATTGTTGCAGTACCAATGGTTGTTGCGTGTTTTTTTTTAGAAGGACGGCTACAATCAAGTGATATCACACGTTGGATTGCCGTTTCCATTTTTGTGGTTGCATCCATTACTGACTTTCTTGATGGCTACCTTGCCCGTATTTGGGAACAAACATCCAATATTGGTCGCATGTTAGATCCAATTGCAGATAAACTTCTCGTATCTGCATGTTTGCTATTGCTTGCCGCAGACAGTACTATTGCGGGATGGACACTATGGGCAGCCATCATTATTCTTTGTCGGGAAATTCTCGTATCAGGATTACGTGAATATTTGGCTGAACTGAAAGTCAGTGTTCCTGTTTCTCGTCTTGCAAAATGGAAAACTTTTGTACAAATGATAGCCATTATCTTTCTTTTAGCGGGACCGGCTGGTAGTAAAGTTGTCCCTTACACAATGGAATTTGGCATCACTATGCTGTGGATTGCTGCTCTCCTCACATTGTGGACAGGGTGGGATTATTTTCGGGCAGGTCTAAAACATGTAATTCCATAAAAATGGTGAAACCCATACACCCTTTCAAAGAAATCTATAACTTCATAAGAAAAATCCCTAAACAGCCTAAACAGTATGTTTGGGAATTTTTTTGCTTTTCATATATGCCTTTCCTAACCAACAATTTCCATCTCAGAAAACCAAAAAGTGATTTCTGTTTTTGCAGTTTCAGCGCTATCTGAACCATGGACAGAATTTTCGCTAATCGACAAAGCATGCACTTTACGAATTGTTCCTTCCTGTGCATCTGCAGGATTTGTAGCACCCATCACTTCACGATTTTTAGCTATTGCATTTTCTCCTTCTAAAACCTGTACAAGTGTTGGACCAGAAGACATAAACTCAACCAATTCACTAAAAAATGGTCGTTCTCTATGAACAGCATAAAACCTTTCAGCTTCACGCCGGTTCATCCACACACGTTTAGATGCAACAACACGCAAACCCGCATCTTCAAGCATTTTTGTAATTTCTCCTGTCAAATTACGACGCGTTGCATCCGGTTTAATCATTGAAAAAGTACGTTCTACACCCATTTGACCACCTTTATTTTATCAATATTATATGGCTGTTCTATAGCGAGCAAGAAGCATCTTGCCAAGTGACTATGAGAAAATCCACACCCATTTTCAAAACTGGACACCTGATCATAGAGCGAATTTCAATAAAAAGAGAAATGCCAGTGATATCTGATCTCATCATAAGAAAGCTAAATTTATTTGCACAACCCGAAGCACTCCTCTCTCCAATTGCTATTTTCATAGGAAAAACACAACACGCAGCAACGTATATAGTTTTTCTGAAAAGCCATCTTTCCTCAAAAAAATACTGCCCTGTGAAATGTGAAACTGCGTATCTCGCTTGTAAATACCCCAACACTAAGGGTCAATCAGGAAAAAACACATCCTTAGAAACTATAACGTACACCTAAAACACCTTGAAGTGACTGCTTTGTCTTGCGCCCTTTGCCATAATGTGCTTCCGCATAAAGCTTTAATTTTTTACTGACGAAACTGCTCAAACCAATCCCCAATCTACCAGTATTCCCAGACAAATCTGTAGTAAATCTATGCAATTTGTTAATCGTCGTGTGATTGCTATTTCTATTCTCACGTACCCACGCCGCCGTAATATAAGCCATAGAAGAAGCACCTCCTCCTGAACAAACTTCATACCCCGCAGATAAACCAACCTCACTGCGTAATGAAGTAAATGGGTTCATATCACTCGTCATCTCATTCGAGAGCTTTATCTCTTTACCTTCAACTTGCAACCACGTGAATTGCGCGTACGGTTGTATCCAACTGCTCTGGGCGGGCTTAAAACGATAACCCACTTCAAATGACGTACCTAACCCCCACCGATTATAATTTCCTTCAATAGCTAAACCGTTCGTTGAAACAGCTTTCAGATGATTTTGATAATGATTGTATTTCAAAACACCGTCTAGATACCATCCACGCCGATCAAAATAAGTTGCATAAGCTCCAATGCTATAAGTATTTATGCCACTCATACCACCTCGGGCATGCATGACATGTGTTTGATCATAACTGCCAAAACCCCCAATATGAAACTCCCCATCCATCAGCTCACTTAGACCACTGATACCTAATACTAGGCCCATCTGCTCAAGCTTAAAATCTGTATATCCTGTAGCAACCTTCTCCTTGCTCTTGATTGCATATGTCCATAGAGCCGTATTTTTCTTAACTTTATCTAGCGTTCCTCTCCCAACACGCACCGTTTGCAGCTCATTGTGAAAAACAAGCCCAGGTGCCACGGACATTGACAACACTGCATCTGTAGAGGGGGTGGTTAAAAAAACAGAAGATGACAGTTCCTGGCTCGATTGTAGAGAAGATTGATCCTGATAACTTGGACGCATAATCATCTGCTCTGCTAAAGATTGAGCCTCTGCAGAAACAATAGGCTTCTGTTGCTCATCAGAAGGATGAGGGTCACCAGCTGGACGTATCGCACCCAAAGCTGGATCTTCTGGAGAGGAGATAATGGGAGGAACAGGGGGATGCTGTGCCTCTCTCAAGTGCCGAGGAAGTCGTTTCTTAGGTGTCTGCGTGAGATTCTGGGCACCATTAGCGATCTGAGGATTAGAACCCGTTCTCCGAGAAGAAGAGGAATCCCAATGAGACTGGCTACCCGTACTTGCATCATTAGATGAAGCAGCTAAAATAACACGAGTCTTAGGTTTCCTATCCACGCGCAAAGAGGAAGCCCCTGAACGACCAGCTGTCTCTTTTTTACCCAAATACCAAGTTGTAGAATCACCACTGAAATTGGCTCTCCTCTCCCTCTTATACAAACCATACATATAAGTTCCCCCATCAAAAGCTTCAATTTTCTTACCGGAGCGGTCTATCAGAGTAAAGTCAGCTCCTCCGCTTCTATCAGTGATCAAATTGATCCCGATGATGCCATTTGTTTGTAAACGGTGACCTGTGATTTCAACTCCAGAATCAGCAACATTTATTTTATGGTTACCTGCACCACTGTCTATCCACAAGTAATCGCTATTACTAGCCATAGCACTAATATTGAAATGAAAATTTAAACTCCCTGAAAGCTTCTCAACACGAAGTGAAATATGACGTGGATCATATGGAACAGAAGAAAAGCTAACAGTCCCTCCGTTTCCACTTAAACTCTCCATATTAATCTGAAACTTATCTGTGTTATTTCGCTCACCAACCAAAAATAATATTTCATCACTTCTCCCCGTCACAGAAAGCTTTTCTTTTGTTGTATGGTCTGTTCTATCACCCGCATATAAATAAAGATATCCTTTATCATTGACTTTTATTTCTCCGGTTACTTCTGCGCCAACATGTAGCCACGCGCTCGCATGGCCATTAATCGTTAGACCATCCACAACCCCACCAGGATATACAACTTGAACAGCTTCACCATTCAAGGTAGTATTAGTGGCTCTCCCTTCTTCTAAAATGTGCTGCCTACCATTTCCTGAAACTATAGTACCCTCTGCAATGCCCCCCTCTTTTCTGGGTCCGATATAAAGATTTTGTTCTCCTCCTCCCATAACTTTCGTCTTCCAAGCTATCGCACCATCATACACATTCTGCTGCCCCACTCCTCCACCACCACCAGAAACTGTGGCATCATAAGCAGCACTACTTCTTTTCTTCAAATTTTCAAGATCTACAAAACTCTCATCTTCAAAAACAAGCTGCTTACCACCAAGGATTTTAGTCTCCATTGCAGTTGCGCCACGCGTAACTATTTGTTTTCCGCCTTTTTCAACAGTTGCACCTATAGAAGTTTTACCATTGTCAATAACCTCTACGCCACCATCGCTGATTTTAATATTATTGCTGATAAGAGATTCAGTAATCAGCGCTGAACCTTTTGGTACCTTTCCCCCACTTATTGTACTTGTCAGTCTTTCTAGCTCTGCATTCCTACTTTTACTCGCGCTTGTAACTTGCACAAAACAATAACTGATCATCAATACCGAAAAAATTAACTTGCATTTATGCCGCATGATCCATACTCCATTCTCAATAATGAAACAAACATCCCGCGACTACTGAGTAGTTTATTTTAGATTAAATCATAATGTGTTTTATTTATGTTGCATTTTTTGCATAACCATAAACTTTATAGTATCCTTTGTGTGTCTATCAGACTCAACACTTTGCAATCCATATTCACCAATAAGAGCACCTTTTAAAGTTTTACCTTCTTGATAATCTCAATTTCACCACCCTTAGAAATTCTTATCCCTCTCTCTTTTCTGCTCACCTACATACACGCGCCTACTATTGCCCTTTTGTAGTCTCTCCCCTAGACGGAGTTTCTACCCCTGAATTTGCAACATTTAAAAGAAAACTACTGGGCATTATTAATGCCCAAAAACTTAAATCCAGTTTGGATTGGATTCTCCACACTCCGTGATTTCAAATAAAAAATTTCACATACTCAGAATAAAGTTGCATAGTCAAAAAACCATGATACAATTGCTCAATCTAATTGTTTTTCAAGATGATAGCTCATTCGCCGCAAAACATTGAATGTACTAAGTCTGACTGATTAAATACCACATTGTGTGTTTTAAAATTTTTTCGCAATTTTTAGTTGTTTATGTATTTTATACACTTTAAAAGTGTTCAACTACATTCATAAAACTTTTTTAAGATACTAAAGATTGGTCTACAAACTAAGACTGATCCCTAAACAGATAAAAATCGTGTCGTATTTTCAAGGAAACAGCAATACAAAATTAAAGAGATTGCATGGCCAATGGAAATAAACTTCGCTCTTCTATGGCATTTTAAACATCGTCTTTATTGTATTCAAATGCATCTATAGTGCAATCATCCATGCTTATTTTATTGTTCTCATGCACTGGAATGATAATAATATCGACTCGACACCGACCCCAAATTTTTATAATTATAAGGTTTTAGTTTCATAATTTGGTTTGTCATATACTGAAAGGGACATTTTATTCATGTCTATAAACTCAAAAACGCAAAGTATAAACAAAAGCAATTCTCCTCGTCGAATTTTATTTGCAAGCCTTATTGGCCCAACAATTGAGTTCTTTGATTTTTATGTCTTTGCAACTGCCGCAGCTCTCATATTCCCTTATTTGTTTTTTCCAACACAAAATGACCAACTAGCCATCTTGCAATCTTTCCTGATCTTTGGAGCAGCTTTTTTTGCACGCCCCCTTGGGTCAATTGTTTTTGGACATTTTGGAGATAAAATTGGACGAAAAGCAACCCTTATCGCTGCTCTTCTCACAATGGGCCTATCAACAGCCATTATTGGTTTTCTTCCTACCTATGAAACAGCTGGATGGTGGGCACCCTTCCTCTTAACATTGTGCCGTATTGGACAAGGAATGGGATTAGGAGGCGAATGGGGAGGAGCCGTTCTGCTTGCAACAGAAAATGCTCCCCCGGAAAAACGCGGGTGGTATGCGATGTTTCCTCAATTAGGCGTTCCAATCGGTTTGTTTTTATCTATTGCCGTTTATTTAGGTCTGTTGAATTTCCTTGATCATGATGAACTTTTAGCATGGGGATGGCGCATTCCTTTTATTGCATCAGTCGTTTTCATGCTTGTGGGATTATGGGTTCGCCTTTCAATCAATGAAACTGCTGAGTTCAAAAAAACTCTTGAGCGTAAAGAACGTGTCCACGTCCCTATAATAGAGGTTTTTTTAAAATGTCCACGAATCTTATTTCTTGGAACATTTTCTGGTATAGCAGCATTTGTTTTATTTTATCTGGTCACCGCATATTTGTTAAGCTATTCAACAAACCACTTGCAATTGCCATTTTATCAGGCTCTTCAAGTAGAAATCATCGGTGCTATTTTCTGTGGAGTTTTTACTGTCATCACTGGAAGACTCGCTGATCGTATTAGGCGTAGAACTTTGATGATTCTTGTGACCATAATTACTGGTATCTATTCTTTCGCAATTCCTTATTTCCTAAACTCTGGAGTCTTAGGGGTCCTTGCAATGTCTATCATTGGCTTATCGATCATGGGAATAGTCTATAGTCCTCTTGGTGCTGTTTTGGCTTCACCATATCCAACAGCAATTCGATACACTGGTTCTTCTATAACTTTTAACTTGTCTGGTATCGTAGGTGCATCTCTTGCACCTTATATTGCAGAATATCTGGTGCAACATTTTGATACTTCTTATATCGGCTATTATTTACTTCTTTCCTCTTTTATTTCACTAATCTGTTTCGTTGGATTTACGGACGACGAAATATCCAACTAGGACATAAAGAAGCAAAATAAAATGAATGCTGGTGGCATAAATGCTGCCAGTTTCATTTTCAAAGACATTGGTTGAGGTACACTCAACCACAATATTCCAGCAAACAGTGCACTCAAAAAAAAGAACAAAATATCCACGATATTGTCAATATAAGAGGTAGGAACCATTCGTGATAGGATATGCGTTGTACCCAACCATGAAACGCAAAAAAAAGCTAACATTACAGCCCATAAAATCAACAAAATCCGATCAACGACCATCATTACCTCGTTCGAATATTTTGCGAGTAAGACAACAATTAGCGATTATAGACCACATCCTGATTGTCCCCAGAAGAAAAATCATAATAAAAACCCACTGGCCCCTACCAATCCTTCCGCAATAAAAATTGCCGGATTGATTATTCCTATAAGTCCTATAAAAAAATTAAAATGACAGATATTATACGTATCAAACCTGCTTTTTCCAACCGTGGTCTTCAGTTTGCTGCCAATAAATCAAATTATGATTTTCCATTTTATATTTTTTCCATTGTGCACGAACAAGATTCAATTGCTCATCACTGTTATCATCAAATATAACTACAAGTCGTTGATACGCATCAATATCTGAACAAATCGCTCCCTCTATGAGAAAGCGTATCTTCGAATCATTAGGATTTTCTTGCCCTGTAGTAAGAAATACAGGCTGAAAATTTGGATATTGATCACACTCAGTTCCATGTCCAATAAATGCTTCATCAGCATAAACCCATAAATGCATATCTATAGCATCGCGTCGTTCTTTATTCACACATTGTATCGTTACTCTACCAAAAGCCGCTAGTGCACGCTCCACAAGCGTTGGCAAAATATCTTCCAGCGTTGACTGCATCAAATGATAGAAAAAAATATCCACCCTCTTAGCTCTCACCACTCTTTATAAAGAAGACAACACCTTTTTGGAGAAACTTCTCTGTTTTCAGCACGAAAGGAAATGGTTTAAGATGTAATGATTCCTCTTTCCTGATTGTATCTTTTATCTTTTTTTTCATGTGGATTAAAGACAGAAAAAAAGACAAGTTGTCATTCTTTAAATTAAAAAGTTTATTAATTTGTCCTTGAGCTTCTCTGTAGACTACAGTTGAAAATGAATATATATAATGCATGGAAAAATGAATTGAATTTAATGAGTCATTCTATACTATTTATTTGGCAAAAATGTGTAATATATAGAGAGGTAATTTCAAATTTTGGTTATATTTTTTTAACCTAGGTAGTGTAGAATATCTGCTTTTTAATTAAAGATTGAGGATGTTAGCCAATTTATGCGTATTATTGAGTTATACATCCTGAAACGCATTTTAATTCTGTTCGGTGCTGTCATGATTGCAGCAATTTCTATCAGTTGGACAGTGCAAATTCTCGCACGGATAAACTTTCTTACAACAAGTAGGCAAACGCTCCTAACAGTCTTACAATTTTCACTCTCACTGGTTCCTTCTGTTATTTTTCTTGTCATTCCATTTGCATTAGTGATTGCAATTACAAGCACCCTCTCGGCAATGAATCAAGATTCAGAACTCGCTATCATCAGTGCAGCTGGTTTTCCCAAAAGTACTGTTTGGAAACCAATTCTTCTTCTCGCTCTTATTGCATCATGTGCATCTTTTCTTATAGCCAATTTTGTTGCTCCTCAAGCACGTTTTCATATGCGACAAATGCTAGCAAATGCTCATTCTGATCTTATTAATCTTTTCATTAATGAAGGTAGCTTCCAAAAACTCGCCAATAACCTTTATATAGAAATTGGTGAACGGAATCCAGATGGAACCCTTGGGCGTCTTTTCATTGCCGATCAGCGCGATCCTAAGATCGATTTTTTTTATTATGCAACAAAAGCATCAATTGTCAGCAATAAAAGCGGCAATTTTTTAGTTCTCAATAATGGTGAAATAGAAAGGATCAATCATCAAAACGACAGTGTTTCTATTGTTCAATTCAGCTTTTATACCTTTAGCCTAAGTGAATTCATCCCCAACGATAAAACACCCACTATTTATCCAAAAGATAGACCTCTTTCTTATTTGCTAAATCCTGATCCGAAGGATCCCTACTATCAGCGCAGACCACTCCAATATAGAGCTGAATTTCACCGCAGACTTACAGAATGGCTCTATTCAATTGTTTTTTCATTAATTGCATTAGCAGCAGCAAGAGATGCCCGCTCATATCGAAAAACACGTAACTTTGCAAATTTTTCTGCGATTGCCTTTTGTTTGCTCGTTTATTGGATAGGACATTTTTTCGCCGAAAAAGCAAAGAGTGATCTTGCATACGTCCCTCTCCTTTATATTACACCAATGGGGGTGAGTATGCTTGTTTTTTTCATGCTCTTAACAAATCATAAAATTGGCATCCCTACAAAACTTAACGAAGTTGTTCAAACGGTTTTTCAAAAAGTAATAAGCAAATTTCAACATCGAAAATCTCAATATCCTTCGGATAAGACATCATGATTGGATGGACGCTTGGACGATATTTCTTTGTACGTTATCTCAAAATGACCTGTTATTTTTTTGGGAGTATTTTTGTTCTCGCTTTTTTAATCGACTTTACAGAAAACTCTAGTCGATTATCCTATCTTCCCTCTTATACAGCAAAAGACGCATTTCTCATTTCTGTTTTACGCATCCCTTTTATCATGCAACAACTCATCCCCTTTATTGCACTCTTTTCTGCAATGGCAATGTTGATCTCACTCAATCGAAAATGTGAGCTTGTTGTGACTCGTTCAATTGGTGTTTCTGCGTGGCAGTTTCTCATGCCTGCTTGTTTTGGAGCTTTTCTTTTTGGACTGTTTTCAATTCTTCTCGTTAACCCACTTGCCGCATGGGGATTTTCTCAAGCAGAAAAAATGACAACTGAGTGGCGCAGTAATAATGTACTCACATCTTTTCATAACACACGTATCATCCCATGGTTAACACAACGTACAAATTCAGACAGAACAACCATTGGTGCTAAATCTATCACTGATCAAGGACTTTCTCTTATCGATGCAACCTTTGTACAATATAACGATAATGCAACAGTCAAAAATTGGATTAATACCAGAAAAGCAACATTGACGAACGGCGTTTGGCTGTTAACAAATGGAACAATTTATAAAATAGGACATCCTCCTGAAAAATTTACTGAATTTCAGATAAAAACCAATCTAAAGCCCGAATTTTTAACTGAACGTTTAGCGAATCCCGCGACTATCCCATTTTACCAATTGCCAAAAAAAATTATGATTGCACGCTCATTCGGCTATTCTGCTAATAACTTTGATATGTATTTACAATCTTTGATTGCATTGCCAGCATTGCTTATTGCAATGACTCTCATTGCAGCAACTGTATCTTTAAACTTTACGCGCTTTGGACAATCTGGAACATTGATTTTTGGCGGCGTAATCGCTGGGTTTACGCTTTATGTCATTTCCGTACTGGTTCAAGCTTTTGGTAATGCGGGATACATGCCACCAATTATTGCAGCTTGGACACCAGTTATTATTGCATTATTTTTGGGGATCTCTTTTTTACTTCATAAAGAGGATGGATAGGTGAAACTATTAACAAATAAAAGAATCATTTCAACAAAATTAAGTACACTCACTTTTAAAAGTGTTATTGGCTTTATTATCTTAGGCGCACCTTTATCTTGTTATGCACTTGCGCAAAGTTTTACTTCCTTTACTCAAAATCGTAGCCAAAATCCCGTACTTCCTCTCTTGCTCTCTGCGGATGAACTCATCTACAATCGTGATGAAAATACTGTCTCTGCACAAGGCAATGTCCAAATCGAATATGATGGCAATAAAGTTATAGCCCAAAAAGTCACTTATAATCAAAAAACAGGACGTATCGTAGCACAAGGAAATGTTGAAATTGTTCAAAAAGACGGTAACAAATTTTATTCCAATCAGATTGATATGACCAAAGATTTTGGCGAAGGCTTCATAAATGCCTTACGCATTGATACAGCCACAAATGTCCATTTTGCGGCGACAAGCGCTATACGCAGTAACAGCCACATAATCGTCTTCGAGAATGCCACCTACACAGCCTGTCAACCTTGCTCTTATAAACCGGATAGAGAAGTTCCGTGGAAGATTAGAGCGAGAAAGATCATATGGAATAGTACCATCAAAAAAATTCGATTTGAAAATAGCCGTTTTGAAATTTTTGGTGTACCGATTGCACAGTTTCCAACTTTTGAGCTCCATGATCCAACTGTGAAGCGTGCTAGCGGTCTCCTTGCGCCTCAATTTTTTTATGCTGATTATCTCGGCATGGGCATAAAAAATTCTTACTTTTGGAATCTCGCCCCTCATTACGATTTCACACTTTCTTCTACTGTCTATACCCAACAAGGGCTTTTAACTGAAGGTGAATGGCGTCAACGTTTTAAAACTGGCAATTACAACATTCGCTTCGCTCATATATACCAAATTAAACCACAGAACTTTGACAATGATACAATTGATGCACAGCATAAAAACCGTTATATGCTCGCAACAAAAGGGGATTTTCGTATCAATTCACGCTGGATTTATGGATGGGATATTCTCGCACAGTCCGATCGACATTTTAGTCGTGCCTATAAACTTGAAAACTATAGCAACCCTACACAAATTTCTCAGCTTTATTTGAATGGTCTTGCAGGGAAAAACTATTTTGATATGCGTTTTTACCATTTCAAAATTCAAGATTTGATATTAAATGACCCCGATCATGAACGCCACTCTCAGCAAGCGTGGGTCCTTCCCCGCATCGATTATTCTTTCACACCAGATGAATCAGTTTATACTGGACTGCTCACTTTTCATAGCAGTATGCAATCAATTTATCGTCGTCATCCTGACTTCAACTCGACCGACTGGAACAGACATCCGCTTAACGCTGCTAGGCTTTCTGGTATTGCAGGAAATAGTTTTCGTTTAACAAATGAACTAGAGTGGAAAAAGCGCTTCAAAACATCCGATGGACTCATATTAACCCCTATTCTCTCTTTACGCGCTGATATCATGACAACAAATACACACAAAAACCCTGCTTCTCATATAACAAATGACTTCTTATCAACTATCCGTAGCCCAGCACTTCGTGGCATGGCAACTGCTGGTTTAGAATTACGCTATCCCTTCCTTATTACACTTGACAGTTCTACACATATTATAGAACCAACCGCACAAATTTTTATACGCAATGATGAACAATATATCGGACAAGTCCCTAATGAAGATGCGCAAAGCTTCGTATTTGACGCAACCACTCTCTTTCAACGTGATAAATTCTCTGGTTATGACCGCATAGAAGGTGGAACAAGAGCCAATATAGGTTTAAGATATTCTGGAAATTTTAACCATGATTGGTCTCTTTATGGTCTTTTTGGGCAATCTTTTCATCTTGCAGGGAAAAATTCTTTTGCAGAAAAAGACTTTGTTAATGTAGGTATTAATTCTAGCCTCGAAGCAACACGTTCAGACTATGTTGCAATGTTCGGCGCAAACCATAAAAGCGGTTTTTCTCTAGAAACCCGTGAACGTTTTGATAAGAAAACAGGAAAAATCCGCCATAGTGAAATTGAAGCATCACAGAAATGGCAAAATTTTTGGGTGGGTGTACAATATGCCTATATCGCAAGCCAACCAGATCATGAATATCCACAAGAGCGCCAAGAAATTTCTTTTCAAACTGGCCTTAAACTTGCTAATTATTGGTCTATTAACAGCCATGCCGGTTACGATTTAGTATCCAGTACATTTGTAAAGCGAGGAATCAGCTTGAGTTATGCAAATGAATGTTTTGGGCTAACATTCGGTTATCAGCAAGTAACTAATCCAGGAGAAAAAACACCTTTGCAAAACTTTAATTTTTCTCTTTCATTGCGTACAATTGTAGATATTGAAAAAAAGATAAAATCAGAATTATAAAAAGAGAATGTATATGTGATGTAACTTATCATTGTTTTTATGAAAAAAACGTATATTTTAAGCAATTGATGAGAATTGATAAACAATGCGAAGGCCTACTTATATGAACAAATTTAAAAAGCGTATTCTTGCTTTATTTTGTATTGCACCGTTGAGCGTAAGCAACCTACTGGTAAGTGGATTTTTAATTTCTCCGGTCTTCGCACAAACTGTCATTGTTGTTACAGTCAATGGTAATCCTATTACAAATTACGATATCCAAAGGCGCACTGCTTTTCTCAAATTACAACAAAAGCAAGGCAATCTTGCTGCGCAAGCTAAAAATGAGCTTATTAATGAAATCGTAAAAAATATCGAAATAAAACGTCGTAATATTGAGGTGAGCGATAATGAAGTTGAGAGCGCTTTTGAGAACTTTGCAATGCAAAATAATATGACCGTTGATCAACTTAACCAGATTCTGATGCAAAATGATATTACCGTGCAACACTTTAAGGATTATATTCGTGGACAAATAGGGTGGGGACGTCTTGTTAATGCACGTTATCAAGCTGAAATTGGTATGGTTAGCGAACAAGAAGCTGTACGCAGAATATTAAAAAATGGTGGTGTAAAACCTTCAACAAACGAATATACCCTACAGCAAATTATTTTCGTTATTCCGGAACATCGCCGTTCAGAAATCCTTGAAAGACGCCAGAGAGAAGCGAAAAGTTTCCGCGCACATTTCCAAGGATGTGCTAATGCCCAAAAACAAGCAAGAGGTATTTTAGATGTTACTATCCGTCACCTAGGAAAGTTTCTGGAACCCCAACTTCCAAGGGAGTGGGAACAAGCTGTCCGTGCAACGCCTGCCGGAAAAATGACCCAGTTACGAGAAACAACTGATGGAATTGAAGCACTTGCTGTCTGCAAAATAAAAAGAGTTTCTGATGATTACGTCGCTCGACTTATATTTTCGCTTCAAGATAATAAAGAAAAAAGCCCGGAAAAACTTGAAATCTTAAGCGAAAAATATTTAAAAGAACTGCGCCAAGCAGCACATATTACAAATTCATAATGGCTACACTTGTTGTTAGTGGTGGTGATCCTGCCGGAATTGGTCCTGAAATAGCTATAAAGGCTTGGAATTTGCGTGTTACACGTCAAATTCCATCTTTTGTTCTTATCGCTGATCCAGATGTTATTCGTGCGCGTGCTCATTTGTTACAGATCGATGTTGAAGTGGAATCTGTTTTAACAGATAATCCTGTAAAAAATTTCCAAGCAGTTCTTCCTGTAATACCGTTAAAAAACCGGCAAAGTGATCGACCAGGGTTGCCTTCACGCAACAATACTGCTGGAATAATTGAGGCGATCAAACGTGGGGTTCAGTTGATTCAAAGTGGTTATGCATGTGCACTCGTCACTTGCCCTATTGCAAAAAAAAGCCTTTATGATGCCGGGTTTGAATTTCCAGGACATACAGAATTTCTGTCCCATTTAGCCTATCAAACCTCTGATAAATGCTATCATCCGGTTATGATGTTATCCGGACCTCAATTGAAGACGGTGCCTATTACTGTTCATATTCCATTCAATAAAGTTCCTTCACATCTCACTCGCCATTTAATCATTCAAACAGCACTTATTACTGAAAACGACTTAAGAACGCGATTTAAAATAACTTCACCCCGTCTAGCTGTTGCTGGCCTTAATCCTCATGCTGGAGAAGAAGGCACAATGGGAAAAGAAGATATTGAAATTATCACTCCCGCTATTGAATATCTTAAAAATAAAGGACTCAATATTGTAGGCCCGCTGCCTGCTGATACAATGTTTCACGAAGGTGCAAGAAAAACGTATGATGTTGCTCTGTGCATGTATCATGATCAAGCCCTTATCCCTGTTAAGACATTGGACTTTAATACCACTGTCAATATCACTTTAGGACTCCCTTTTATTCGTACTTCTCCAGATCACGGAACTGCCTTTGATATTGCTGATAAAGGGATAGCCTCTCCCGAAAGTTTTATTGCTGCTCTTAAACTTGCAAATCAACTGGCAGAAAATAGTTTTATACCATGCCAATAGATAATCTACCTCCTCTTCGTGAGGTAATTGATATATATGGATTGCAAGCTCATAAATCCTTGGGCCAAAATTTCCTTTTTGATCTTAATTTAACATCTAAAATTGCTCATCAAGCAGGAAATATAGAAGGAAAACCTGTTATTGAAGTTGGTCCTGGTCCCGGAGGTCTCACACGTGCCTTGCTTGCAAAGGGCGCTCTGGTAATAGCAATAGAGCGTGATGAGCGCTGTATACCAGCTCTCTTAGCGATAGAAAAACACTATCCAAAAAAACTAAAACTTATTTGTAATGATGCACTGAAGCAAAACTTCTCAAACCTTTTTGAAACATATCCAGAAAAACCACGTATTATCGCAAATCTTCCCTATAACATTGGGACACAACTCTTATTAAATTGGCTTTTGGTTGAACCATGGCCTCCTTTTTATGAATCAATGACATTGATGTTTCAACGTGAAGTCGCCAAACGTATTACTGCAAAACCTCAATCTGCCTACTATGGACGTCTTAGTGTCTTAACCGGATGGCGTACCACTGCAAAAATTGCTTTTGATGTGCCTCCTCAAGCCTTTATACCAGCACCCAAAATAACTTCTTCGGTTGTCCATATCATTCCACGAATACAACCTCTCGCCTGTTCCGCACAAAAATTAAGCTTTGTAACAAAAACCGCTTTTGGACAAAGACGAAAAATGCTTCGTCAAAATCTCAAAACACTTGGAGGTGAAATGCTTTTAGCAAAAGCTGGAATTGATGGAACACGCCGAGCTGAAACGCTCTCAATTTCGGAATTTGTGACTTTAGCTAATTTGGTAATCTAAAAAGCGCAACTCTTTTCTCATTGCTCCTTTAAAAAAAATAGAAGGACATTAATTAATCTTTTCATCAATCAGCCGATCAACAAAAGATTCAAGAAAGGAACATCGCTTGCGTCTCGCTGTTTCAGCTAAATAAATTGATTTAATAAGTGATGCAGACTGATTTAAATCCTTATTAATGACAACATAATCATAAAAACGCCAATGCCGCATTTCCGTTTGTGCATTCTTCAATCGTAAATTGATGACATCCTGGCTATCTTCCGCCCGACGATGTAAACGCAAAATGAGTTCTTTCATTGATGGTGGAAGAATAAAAATAGATACGGTATTCCCTGGCATCTTTTTTTGAAGCTGCTCGGTGCCTTGATAATCAATATCAAATAAAATATCTCGACCAGCACTTAAAGCGTTTTCAACGCTTTTACGTAAAGTTCCGTAATAATTTCCATGAACTTCTGCCCATTCAATAAATTCATCACCATCACGCTTGCATTCAAACTCTTGCTTTGAAACAAAATGATAATGAAAACCATCCACCTCACTAGGACGTCTTTGCCGTGTCGTCACACTCACGGAGCGCTCTAATTTTGCATCCTTCAGAAGTAACCGTGAAAGGGTTGATTTACCAGCTCCTGAAGGTGAAGAGAGAATAAATAAAAAACCACGACGCTGATCTCTTTTTTTAGCACTCAATTCACTTTCAAAGAATGTCATCGCACTAATACTCTACTTTTCTTAAAATTTGCTTCAAAACTTTAATAATACTTTCTATATTCTAAAAAATTAACGTGTTTGCTTTAATGCACGCCACTTACGAACATTCATATTATGTTCCTCCAAAGTCCTAGAAAAAACATGCCCTCCCGAACCATCAGCTACAAAATAGAGCAGATCACTGCTTGGTGAATGCGCTACCGCTTTCAAAGAATCACGACTTGGATTTGCAATAGCTGTTGGCGGCAAACCATCAATTTTATAAGTATTATATGGTGTTTCCTTCTCAAGATCTGAACGGTAAATTGGGCGTCCAGAAGGCATTCCTTTTCCACCGAAGAGACCATAAATTACCGTTGGATCAGATTGCAAACGCATATGTTTTGCAAGACGGTTATAAAACACCGCAGCAACTTTTGGTCTCTCTGCTGCAATTCTTGTTTCTTTCTCAACAATCGATGCCAATATAACAAATTCATCAATGGATTTGATTGGTAAATCAGGTGAGCGCATAGCCCATATAGTATTAATTAATTTTGTCTGTCCCTCACGCAGCCTTTTTATAATTTCTTTGCGCGTTGTGCCCCGAATAAAATGAACAGTATCCGTCATCAAACTGCCTTCTGGAGGCAAAACTTTTGGGAGATCCCCAATCAAAATTTCATTTGCAGCTAATCGATCAAAGACTTGTTGAACCGTCAAACCTTCTGGTACCGTGAACGTATATTCAATAGATTTGCCTTTCACAAGGATATCCATAATATCTCGCATCGAAGCATAAGCTGGAATTAAATATTCACCGGCCTTAAGACGCGTTGTTTTTTGATGATAACCAACTGCATAGACAAAAACATCCGATGATCGAATGAGACCATTTTTTTCAAGCAATGAAGCGATTTCACGAATCCCTGTCCCAGGATTAATAAGAATAATTTGCTCTTCCTCAAATGTTCCCTTCCCTTCAAAAATACTTTTTCCAATATAAAGAGGAACACTTATACTCAAAAGAACAACCACAAGCAGCATTAGAAAAAAATGACCGAGAATGACCAACGGATTACGTACGATAAATGACTTCTTTCGTTTTTTATGTACCAATATATCATTATTATCTGCTAAATAATCCAAAGAGGAGTCATTTACATCCTTTAATGGTTTTCTATTTTTCACATCGGACATAATTATCAACCTCGATAACTTTTAGGTACAATACTCTAATTTCTCATTCAAACCCTATAATAAATAGAAAACTTAGAAGCAGAAAATAGATGAAAATATTTATTATCCCCTGAAACGTCGCATCACTAAAGATGCATTTGTTCCACCAAACCCAAAGGAATTGGAAAGAATCGTATCAATCTTTCGTTCGCGTGGTTTGTGTGGGACAAGATCGATTTTTGTTTTAATCGATGGATTATCAAGATTGAGTGTCGCCGGAGCTATACTATCTCGTATGGCTAAAATACAAAAAATAGCCTCAGCTGCACCTGCGGCACCAAGCAAATGCCCCACAGATGACTTTGTTGATGACATGGACACTTGTGCTGCATAGTGGCCCAAAACACGCTCAACAGCTGCCAACTCTATAACATCAGCCATCGTCGATGTACCGTGGGCATTAATGTAATCAAGTTCACTCACATTCACTTGTGCACGCTTGAGAGCAGCCATCATACTACGCTGCGCACCTTCGCCACTCTCTGAAGGTGCTGTAATGTGGTAAGCATCACCCGATAAGCCATAACCTATCAGCTCAGCATAAATACGCGCACCCCGTCTTTTTGCATGTTCAAGCTCTTCTAAAACAACTATCGCCGCTCCCTCACCCATCACAAAACCATCACGATCAACGTCATAAGGGCGTGACGCCCGTTCAGGATCATCATTACGACAAGTAGAAAGAGCTCTACAAGCAGCAAAACCAGCAAGAGATATTCGATTTATCGGAGATTCAGTGCCACCTGCTAGCATTACATCTGCATCACCGAGCACAATCAAACGTGCTGCATCACCAATGGCATGCGCACCTGTCGAACAAGCCGTTACAACCGAATGATTAGGGCCGCGCAAACCATATTTAATAGACACATAGCCAGAAGCAAGATTAATCAAACGCCCTGGAATAAAAAAAGGAGAAACACGCCGTGGACCTTTATCACGAAGCGTATAACCTGCCTCAACAATGCCTTCAATGCCACCAATACCCGAACCAATTAACACACCTGTGGAAATCTGATCTTCATCACTCTTAGGAAACCACTCAGCATCTGCAAGTGCTTGGTCAGCAGCAGCCATTGCATAAACAATAAATGCATCAACCTTACGCTGCTCTTTGGGTTCCATATGCAAATCAGCATTATATGTACCATTTGTTCCATCCCCTAAGGGGATACGTGCAGCAATCTGGCACGGTAAATCCGATACATCGAATTCAGTAATGCGCCGAACACCACTTTCCCTTTCAAGAAGGCGTTTCCAACTATATTCGACATTAGCAGCTAATGGAGAAACCAATCCTAAACCAGTAACAACAACACGTCTCATAACTCTTAACCTTGAATTGAGATTCACTCCTCAAAGCTCTTTTCTCAAAATAGTCCTCAAAGAATACAGGCAAAAGCATTTTTAATTTTACGCCTTTGCCTTTTAGGTATCATGCAGAAGCTTTATCGATAAACTTTACTGCATCACCAACTGTGAAAATCGTTTCAGCGGCTTCATCTGGGATTTCTACACCAAATTCTTCTTCAAAAGCCATAACGAGCTCAACCGTATCAAGGCTATCTGCTCCCAGATCATCGATAAAGCTTGCATTTTCTACTACCTTATCTGCATTAACCCCAAGATGCTCCACAATAATTTTCTTAACGCGCTCTACTGTATCACTCATGTTGAAATCCTCGAATTTATATTATTTTCCTAATAATTTGGTTAGCTATATCGGGTCGTCTAATCAAGCAATAGATGCTTCGCTCTAAAGATTTTAGCAGCAATTTAAAAACATCCTGTGGATATCCCTTACAAAATGAACCAATCTGACATTCCGACATAAATTGATCAACACCATGTTGAAAATAGATGGATCTTTTTATTTTAATCGTTCCTATCTAAAATAACACAACTTATAAATCAATGTAGAATAAAGCAAATATTCAAATCATTGCCATTCCGCCATTGATATGAAGTGTCTGACCCGTCACATATGCCGCTTCATCGCTCGCTAAATAAACAGCAGAAAAAGCTATTTCGCGCCCTATTCCCATACGCTTCATTGGAATCACAGCCATAATGGCTTCTTTTTGCTTTTCATTAAGTTTGTCAGTCATTGCGGACTTAATAAATCCTGGAGCAATACAATTGACAGTGATATTTCGTGAAGCAATTTCTTGCGCCAATGCTTTAGAAAAACCTATCAAACCGGCTTTTGCTGCACAATAATTCGTTTGTCCAGGGTTGCCAACAACACCAACAACAGATGTTATGTTAATAATTCTTCCATAGCGACGCCGCATCATAGAATGTATTAATTCACGCGTCAAAGTAGAAGCAGCTGTTAGGTTGATCGCTAAAACATCATCCCAGTCTTGATCCTGCATACGTACAAAAAGACCATCTCGGGTGATTCCAGCATTGTTAACCAGGATATCAACACCTCCCATTTCTCTTTCTGCTGCTTCAGCCAATTGCTTAATGGACTCACGCTCAGAAAGATTAGCAGGAAACACAAAAACATCTCGTCCTAGATCTGCAGCCACTTCTTTAAGCTTGTCTTCACGCGTTCCATGGAGCCCAACAATTGCTCCTTGGGCATGGAAACAACGCGCAATTGCCTCACCAATTTCTCCCGTTGCTCCCGTCACAAGAGCTTTACGACCTATTAATTTAAACATTTTCCAGACTCCTTACAGATTAAACACCAAGCACCTTTAGTGCTGCTTCTATTTCCTCTGCTGTCCCAACTGTTAATCCCTTTATATCTTTATTAATACGACGCGCTAAACCGGTTAATACCTTCCCAGAACCAACTTCAAAAAGCATATCAACCCCATTAGCACCAATCCACTCTATCGTCTCACGCCATCGCACTCTCCCGGTCACTTGATGGACAAGAAGCGCAACAATACGCTCTGGATCGCTCTCTGGTGTAACAGAAACATTGGCAACAAGAGGAACAATTGGAGCGGTTTTGTTAACAGTCAAAAGTGCATTCTTCATGGCAACAGCAGCAGGTTGCATTAAGTCTGAATGAAAAGGCGCAGAAACTGGAAGAAGAAGTGCATGTTTAGCACCTTTTTTTGACGCAATCTCTATCGCTTTTTCAACCGCTTTTGTTTTACCTGAAATCACAATTTGTCCACCACCATTATCATTAGCAATTTGGCAGATTCCTTCCCCAGAAACAGTTTGGCAAATCTTTTCCACATCTTTCTCATCCAAACCAATAAGTGCTGCCATAGAGCCTTCACCAATAGCAACAGCAGCCTGCATAGCATTTCCACGAATTCGCAAAAGCCTTGCCGTATCAGTAAGACTAAATGTACCAACAGCACAAAGAGCTGAATATTCGCCTAAAGAATGGCCTGCAACAAATTTTACCTTTGTTTCTATATTAAGCCCTAATTGTTCCATCACACGAATAACTGCTATGGACACAGCCATCAATGCGGGTTGCGCATTTGCTGTTAACGTTAAAACATCTGCTGGCCCTTCAAAAATGATATCTGATAATTTCTCACCTAAAGCATCATCCACCTCCTCAAAAACCATCCGCGCTGCAACAAATTGCTTTGTAAGCGCTTTGCCCATACCAATAAGCTGACTCCCCTGCCCTGGAAAAGTAAAAGCTGCCACCATCAATCGACTCCTAAATTGCGCAATTAAATTATTTTCTTTTGATCTTATTCATAAGCACAAATCAAGACAAAGTAACTTATTTAGAATAGATATCTCTCTTAAAGTTATATTTTAATGGCGGAATTTGATATAAAAATTGAGGGAAATACGGTACTATAAACTGAACAATACCCCAACTTATGAGACTTCCTAAAACTGTACCAGCCAAAACATCAAAAGGGTAATGTACACCAACAAAGACACGCCCCCAACAGATCAAGCATAAAAATATCGCTGCAAACTGAGAAGCAATTTTGTATCGGTAAAAATAAAGACACGCCATATAAGAGGCAAAAGTTAAGGCATGATTACTAGGAAAAGATGCTGTTGCGCGGTGCTTAATCAGCGGTGTCGTCAAACCCACAACAAATGGGCGTGGATGAAAATAAATAAGAGAAATGAGATAACCTATAAAAAGAGACGCACAAATGCTCACACAAATGCTTAGTCCGACGCGTCGCTCCCTATCTCCGCCACAAAACCATAAAACCCAAAGATGTATAGGAATTATATAAATCAAAAACTTTGCACAAAAAATACTAAACAAAACTAAAACCGACCATGATTGATGATTGCCAACAAACATTTCAAAAAGTGCAACATCAATCTGGTTTAAAAAATCCATTCTTCTTTCCTTCAGTTTTATAGTTGTACAGCATCATTTCTTTGATAGAAGAGCAAAATGTATAAATAACATATCAAGCTTCAATAAATCACATTTTTTATGAGCATAAACTTGCTATTTTTAAAGATAAGCTGTAAATGTCAAGCGTTTGTTACCGGCACTTTGGCTGGAGGTTGAACGGAGGGCTGAAAAGTAACCAGTAGGAAGTGTAATATTTCCGATCTCCTGTGTCTCCGCTCTCGAATGTCTCGAATTGTAAACGCGTCCTTTCTTCTTTGGATCTCCAAAAAAGACAAGTCGCAGAGGCTTTGCGCTAAAACCGGGAAAGTTTAATTGAAGAAAGGCAAAACAATGGCTCTTTATGAACATATATTTCTTGCCCGACAAGATATCGCACCGCAGCAAGTTGATGAACTTTTGAGTCTCTACAAAAGTGTCATTGAGGCGCATGGTGGAAAAGTTGGGCGTGTAGAAAACTGGGGTCTTCGTCCCCTCGCTTATCGTATTCGTAAAAACCGTAAAGCATATTATGTCCTGATCAATATTGATGCACCAGCCACAGCAATCGCTGAAGTTGAACGTCAAATGCACATCAATGAAGACATTTTGCGTTATATGACTGTTCGTGTAGAAAAACACGAAAAAGAAAAGTCTGCCATGTTCTCGCGCCTTGATCGTAATGGTCACATTGGCCTAGATGAAGAGCGTTCTCGCTCCTCACGTCGTCAACGTGAAGATGTCATAGAAGGAGTAGAATTATGAGTGAGATTAATCAAACTGTAACCCGTCGTCCTTTTCATCGCCGTCGCAAAACATGTCCGTTTTCAGGTGCCAATGCTCCAAAGATTGATTATAAAGACATTAAATTGTTACAGCGTTATATTTCAGAACGTGGGAAAATTGTTCCTTCACGGATTACAGCTGTTAGTCAGAAAAGACAGCGTGAATTGGCTAATGCTATCAAGCGTGCTCGTTTTCTTGGTTTGCTTCCATACGTTATAAAATAATATCAGATGCACTTTGCAGCTGGGGATTTTCTCCAGCCGCTTTTCTCATATGGGTCAGCAACACACTTAACTTGCCTACTATACGAAGATAGATAAAATACCAAAGTTGGAGCATTACAACACTCCTAACTGCAGAAAGCAGGACAGCAATAAATGAAAAATTTTCATACTTATCAGATAATGACCGGTATTTTGGCAGGGCTTTTTGCTGTTGTGATAGGAATGGCAATTATCAGCGTTGCGAATATCGCACCCTATTTTTCTCTCCTTCTTGGTTGCTTTCTTTCGCTCCCAATTTTCATTGTTGCATTCGGTCGAGGAACATTAGCCAGCCTTGCTGCCTTAATAAGTGCTACTATTGTTCTCATCATAGTCACAAATGTTTATATTGCTTTTGGCTTTATGTCATTATTTTTTCTTCCTGCTGTCTATGCTTCTTGGCTTCTTGGGCTTGCACGACCAGCGCAAAAGGAAAATTCGCTGATATGGTATCCATTATCATCAGTTATTTTTCATTTAACCAACTTTATCGCTCTTATATCAAGCTTGACTGGCCTCTATATTGAAATGCATCCATCAACACCTCTCATTGCGAAAAAAATCACCGAAAACATAGTACAAGCTACGCAACAATCACAGTCACTAAAGGAAACTGATATAGCCGCTTTTAGCGAACTGTTAATGACGCATGCAGCAACTTTGACAGCTATTGCTCTAACTGTTTATAGTCTGATTTTTCTCATTGGTAATCTTTATTTTTCAATGATAACAGCACAGCATATGAAGTGGCTGAAAAGACCCCGTGATGATTGGAGCCAAACTCTCCGCCTTCCAATTTCTGGGATTGTTATCTTCATTGTTGTTTGCATAGTATCTATGATTGAGTTAGGCTTTACTCTTAATTTGAGCGCGCGTGTCTTTAGCACTGCGTATACCGTCGTCATATCAATCAGTGGTCTAGCGTATCTCCACAATATTACAAAAGGGATAAACGGTCGGATCATTATACTCTCTATTGTTTATATTGCCATTTTAACCGTCGTTTTTGCTCCACCTATTTCTTTTATGATGCTTCTAATGGGTATTTGGGCAGCTATTCAATACAACTTTCAGTCACGCAACAAACTTCACTAATTTATTTATTCGAAAGGAAAAACTATGGATATTATTCTACTTGAGCGCATCCCTCGCCTTGGTCAAATGGGGGATATTGTCTCAGTTAAAGATGGTTATGCACGTAACTTTCTCTTGCCTCAAGGCAAAGCTTTACGTGCTAATGACGCTAATAAAAAACATTTTGAAAAACAGCGTGCGCAGCTTAAAGCGCGTAATCTTGAACGAAAAAGCGAAGCACAAAAAATTGCTGAAAAACTTGATGGTAAATCTTTTATTGTCGTTCGTTCAGCCGGAGAAACAGGACAACTTTACGGATCTGTATCTACACGTGATATTTCTGAAATCATAACAAGTGCAGGCTTTTCTATTGGACGCAATCAGATTGAACTTAATCATCCAATAAAAACGATCGGCCTCTATCTCATCACTCTTAGTCTACACCCTGAAGTTCAAATTTCTGTGGTTATTAACGTTGCACGTTCGGCCAGTGAAGCACAACGCCAAGCAGAAGGTGAAACGCTTACCTCAGCTGAAGCAATCTATGATATTCAGGAAAAGCCATTAGCAGAAAATCAAGAAGAAATGAATGATAACGATGCAAACAGCATCAACGAACAAGCTTAATTGCCATTTTTCTCTGTCGTGCATTTTTTATTTTTTGCCGTTTAATATGATGCCATAAAATACTCAGCTTTTGAAGCTGAGTATTTTATTATAACCACAACCTAAACATTGAATTCTTATGGAAGAATCAGCCTTTGATGTATTGTGTGAAAGCATCAAAAGACCCAAAAAACTATCAATAAAGTGGTGGGGAATATCTCATATGTTGTTTCACCAAAACAAAAGCCGTTTGAGATCGCATCTCAAAAAGATGAATCTTATACGAAGAGTAAATTTCTTATACCTTCATATCATTCAAAATAATTCTGATCAGGACGAAAAGTAATCTTACTAACACCGATATTAAAATTTTTAGACCAGCTTACGTCAAAATTACTCGCAACACAATGTACCACTTTTTGAGAACACTGAAAATGCAACCTTGAAAATTACATACTTTCTAAAATTTTTATATTATAAAAAATAAAGGAATACGTTCCATACAAGTTATACATATACACGGATTGATAAGTAAGCGATTGAAATGTACTTTTAAAAATTGAAAGTGTGATTTTAACCTAAAACAAAGATTTTTAATCATATTCTTTTAATGTACAACATTCAACTTATTGTCTAAGGTAACTAAACACAAAACTTTAGTGGAAAAAATCGTTATGGAAGAAACAAGCGTTGTCAATTTTAGCTCTTCACAAAAAGAAGATATTCCTTCCTTTAGACAACTCCCACATAATATTGAAGCTGAACAAGCATTGCTTGGAGCACTTCTTATTAACAATGATGCGCTCGATTGCGTTTCGGATTTTCTAAAACCAGAACATTTTTTTGAACCCTTGCATCAAAAAATCTACGACGTTTTGTCTCGCCTTATCGAAAAAGGAAAACTTGCAAATCCGGTTATCATCAAGCCCTTTATTCCAGCTGAAGAAAAAATTGGAGATATTACCGTATTCAATTATGTTATTCGATTAGCCAAAGAAGCAGTGACAATCATTAATGCTAAAGATTATGGACAAGTCATCTATGATTTTTTTATCCGACGGTCCTTGATTAATCTTGGTAACCAAGTTGTCAATACAGCCTTTGATGCTCCTATCGAGGTTACACCAGCGCAACAAATTGAAACTGTTGAACAGAAGTTGTTTGAACTGGCAGAAAAGGGGAAATATGGAAAGGGATTTGAAAATTTCGATGAAGCCATCAAAAAAGCTGTTGATATGGCAACTGCTGCCAAAAAGCGCTCTTCACGCTTATCAGGGATAGCTACTCACATTAAAACACTTGATGAAAAAATGGGGGGACTACAACCCTCTGACTTAATTATCCTCGCTGGGCGTCCTGGTATGGGGAAAACCTCGCTTGCTACCAATATAGCCTTTAATATCGCCAATGCTTGCAAGCGTGATGCAAAAATAAAGGATTCATCGTCCGAACATGAAGGAGGCATTGTTGGATTCTTTTCGCTTGAAATGTCGTCAGAACAGCTTGCAACGCGTATTATTTCTGAACAAATAGAACTTTCTTCTTCTGATATCCGGCGTGGAAATATTTCAGACGAGCAATTTTTAAAAATCATCCGTGCAATGAATGGCCTACAAAAAGCGCCACTCTACATTGATCAAACTGGTGGGATATCAATCGCGCAATTAGCAGCACGTGCACGGCGTCTCAAGCGACAACATGGTTTGGATGTTTTGATTATTGACTATATCCAATTAATGACAAGCAATTCAAAGCGCTCATCTGAAAATCGTGTTCAGGAAATTACAGAAATCACTATGGGACTCAAAGCTTTAGCGAAAGAATTGAATATTCCAATTATCGCTCTTTCACAACTTTCACGTCAAGTTGAGAACCGAACAGATAAACGTCCACAACTCTCAGATTTACGAGAATCTGGTTCCATTGAGCAAGATGCTGACATCGTTCTTTTTGTATATCGTGAAGAGTATTATTTCAAAAATGAACAACCTAAAGAAGGCACTCCTGAACATATGAAGTGGCAAGATGAAATGGATAAAATTATGGGGAAAGCTGAAATTATTATAGCAAAGCAACGGCATGGACCGACAGGGACTATTCATCTTGCCTTCCAATCTGACTTCACACGCTTTAGCGATCTGGCAGACAGTCAGTATCTTCCAGAACAATATGGTTAAGTTATCATGGCACGTATCCGTGTTCAATTTGTCTGCCAAAATTGTGGTACTATTCATTCACGTTGGATGGGGAAATGTAATTCCTGTGGAGAATGGAATTCTCTTATCGAAGAAAATACGACTAGTGGTATCGGCACTGGTCCTATACAAAATGCCCGTAGGGGGCGTATTGTCGCTCTTACGTCTCTTTCTGGAAATCTTGAAGATGCTCCACGTATCCATTCTGGCATTGCGGAGCTTGATCGTGTCACCGGCGGAGGCTTTGTGCGTGGATCAGCACTACTTGTTGGTGGCGATCCAGGTATTGGAAAATCAACATTGCTGACACAAACAGCAGCCGCCTTATCGCGCAAAGGGCACCACGTCATCTATGTTTCAGGTGAAGAAGCTATTGCACAAATCTGCCTCCGTGCACAAAGGCTTAGGACTGCGAATACAGAGGTTAAACTCGCTGCTGAAACCAATGTTGAAGATATTCTTGCAACCTTAAGCGAACATAAAAACCTTGATATGGTTATTATCGATTCTATTCAGACCCTATGGTCAGATGCAGCAGATTCAGCGCCGGGCACTGTCACACAAGTGCGCATCAGTGTGCAAGCAATGATCCGTTTTGCTAAAAAAACGGGAGCAGCTGTTGTTCTTGTCGGCCATGTTACAAAAGAGGGACAAATGGCCGGTCCTCGGGTTGTCGAACACATGGTTGATGGTGTTTTCTATTTTGAGGGTGAAGGGACCCACCATTATCGAATCCTTAGATCTGTAAAAAATCGCTTCGGACCAACTGATGAAATTGGTGTTTTCGAAATGTCTGATAAAGGATTACGGGAAGTGATCAATCCATCTGAACTTTTTTTGGGTGAACGGAATGAAAAAACACCAGGAGCTGCTGTTTTTGCAGGAATGGAAGGAACCCGCCCGATATTAGTAGAAATTCAAGCACTTGTTGCTCTCTCTTCGCTTGGGACACCACGACGTGCCGTTGTTGGATGGGATAGTAATCGCCTTTCAATGATTCTCGCTGTCTTAGAAGCCCATTGTGGTGTTCGCTTTGGACAACATGATGTCTATCTTAATGTTGCAGGCGGCTATCGCATTTCAGAACCAGCAGCTGATTTAGCTGTTGCAGCAGCTTTGGTATCCTCTCTCACGAACATTCCTCTCCCAATTGATCATGTATATTTTGGTGAAATAAGTCTTTCAGGGGCTATCCGTGCTGTTGCTCATTCAGGACAGCGCATCAATGAAGCCCAAAAACTTGGCTTTCAAGGATCTGTTCAACCCACCACAACAACTAAAATGATAAAATCCTCAACCTTTCAACAAAAAACATTCTCAAACCTTCCTGAGTTAGTTGCTGCTATTGCCGCAGGTAAAAAACGACCTGTGCCACATCTATGATAATACAGAAAAAACTCTATAAAATGGAAAAGACCCTTGCTATAAGAATAAAAAATGGCATAACCAGAAACGCACTTGTATGCTATTTAAACAGAACGGAATTTTATATATAAGGAATAAACAAATGATCATAACAGTTCTTGATGGAATTGTCGTAGCAGTCATCCTGTTTTCTGCCTTTCTTGCTATGCTCCGAGGATTTTCACGTGAAGTATTGTCGTTGATTTCTTGGGCAATTGCAACTGTTGCCACACTGTTTTCATTTAAACCCATATTGCCTTTCTTTGAGCAATATATCTCTAACAAAATGGTTGCATTAATCGCCACATTGATTGTGATTTTTATTATTTTTCTGATTACTACTTCCATCATTACTGTGAAAATATCTGATTTTATTATTGATAGTCGAATTGGTATAGTTGACCGTACTATCGGTTTTATCTTTGGAGCACTGCGTGGCTTATTAATCACGGTCATTAGCATGTTACTCATTAATGCGCTTATTAAACCTGAACAACAATCTGACTGGCTAAAAAATGCAAAAACTAGGCCTTTCCTCAATTCACTAAGCCAAAAAGTTTGGGACATATTGCCTAAAAATCTCGACATTGTCCTCGAAAAGGCAGAACAGTTCTTTAAAAGAGATGATGCAATAACAAATGATAAGCATTCTCATGAAAATATATCCCGATAAAACGGAAAATAGTTTGTCATTAAGGAAAAGATTCAGATAATATTAGCGTATGATCCTAACCATTTCTCACATCATGACCGAAAGAATACAATGACAAAAATGGACATTCCCTTTCAAGAATTTTCATTGGATGGCGATACTCTTCATGAAGAATGTGGAGTTTTTGGTATTCTAGGCCATGAAGATGCCGCGACTTTAACAGCTCTTGGGCTCCATGCACTTCAGCATCGTGGGCAAGAAGCAGCTGGAATTGTTTCCTATCATAACAAAATGTTTCATCAAGAAAAGCATCTAGGTCTTGTTGGAGATCACTATACAAACCCCGCAACACTTGCGCGTTTACCAGGAAATCGCGCTATTGGACATACCCGTTATTCAACAACTGGAGAAACAGTATTACGCAATGTGCAACCTCTTTTTGCTGAATTAAAAGCTGGAGGTATTGCTATTGCCCATAATGGCAATCTTACCAACGGTCTTACATTACGCCGGGAACTCATTGCGTCCGGCGCTATTTGCCAATCAACATCAGATTCAGAAGTTTTTCTTCATCTGATTGCTCGTTCACGTTATGAATCATCATCTGATCGCTTTGTTGATGCTATTCGGCAAGTCCAAGGTGGATATGCTATGTTAGCGCTAACACGCACCAAGCTCATTGCCGCACGCGATCCAACAGGTATTCGACCTTTGGTGATAGGTGAACTTGATGGTAAACCAATTTTTTGTTCCGAAACCTGTGCACTTGATATTATTGGAGCAAAATATGTTCGTGACGTCAAAAATGGAGAAATCATCATATGTGAGATACAAAAAAATGGGGAAATCACTAAAAAAATTATAAAACCAGAGAGTGAGAAACCAGAAAAACTGTGCCTTTTTGAATATGTCTATTTTGCGCGCCCTGATTCAATCGTTGGAGGTCGGAATGTTTACATGACACGTAAAAATATGGGGACCTATTTAGCACAAGAAGCACCCTGTGAGGGTGATGTTGTGGTTCCCGTTCCTGATGGAGGAACACCTGCCGCAATTGGCTATGCACAAGAAATTGGAATCCCCTTTGAACTTGGTATCATTCGTAATCATTACGTTGGACGCACTTTTATCGAACCAACACAGCAAATTCGTGCTTTTGGCGTTAAATTGAAGCACTCTGCAAACCGTCCTGTCATCGAAGGAAAACGCGTTATTCTGGTTGATGACTCCATTGTACGTGGAACAACATCCGTCAAAATTGTGCGAATGCTCCGGGATGCAGGAGCAAAAGAAGTTCACATGCGCATTTCTAGCCCTATGATTTTCTATCCAGATTTTTATGGCATTGATACACCTAACATTGAAAGCCTTTTGGCTAATCAATATCCAGATTTAAAATCCATGTGCAATTTTGTTGGAGCTGACTCATTAGAATTTCTTTCAACAGATGGTCTATACCTTGCTGTGGCCGGCGAAAAACGAAATAACGCTGATCCACAATTTACTGACCATTATTTTACCGGACATTATCCTACACATCTGGTTGATCAAGAAAGTATCCCCCAAATTCATCAACTCTCTGTCCTAAAAACAAGAGATTAATTGATGACAAAGGTTGATTTTAGTCTTTTTGGTCGTGTTGCACTTGTTATCGGTGCTTCAAGAGGAATTGGCTATCATTTAGCATTAGAGCTCGCAGCGCGCGATGCTCATATTATTGCCCTTGCACGAACGATGAGTGGACTCACTGAACTTGACAACAAAATCCGAGAAAAAGGTGCGTCTGCAACACTCATTCCACTCGACTTATATCATATGGAAAACATTGATGCTCTTAGTGTTTCAATTGCTAAGCGTTGGGAAAAACTTGATATTATGGTTGCAAATGCAGCAATCCTTGGAACGCTTTCACCAATAGCTCATATAGAAAACAGAGTATTTGAAGATGTTTTTCAAATAAATCTCATAAGCCAATGGCGTTTAATAAAAGCCATTGATCCCTTATTGCGTAAATCTGATGCTGGACGAGCGATTCTTTTATCCTCAAGCGTTGCCCATGTTGCGCGTGCTTTCTGGGGAGCTTACGCCGCCTCTAAAGCTGCTTTAGAAATGATTGCTCGCTGTTGGGCAGAAGAACTAAAGCAAACCCCTATAAAGATTAATTGTGTTGACCCCGGTGCAACACGCACTGCCATGCGTGCACAAGCTATGCCTGATGAAGATCCTCAAACTCTTCCGTCAGCACAAGAAGTTGCAGAAAAGATAGTCCATTTATTATCACCTGATTTAAAGGAGACAGGCAAGCTCTTTAATGTGCGTAAAAATCGGTTTATGGATTATCATGTGCCTGATTGATCATAAACATAAAAATGATCAGCCTGAATAAATTGCTTTCTACTTTGTTTTCCAAAAACAAAGTATCAAGCTCTACGATTTTGAGATAATTTTAACATTGATCTTTTTTTCTTCCAAAGCAGCCCGTTTATTATAAGCCACAAAACTACAGGGGAGAAAAATCATATAACCAACAGCTGTGATCAATAAAGTGTGCCATGTGTAAGTTGCCAAAAAACCTACATAAATAACAATGCCCAGCATGCACGGTACAACGAGATCACGCCTCAAATTCTGATCAATTGTTTTTGCATTCCAGACTGGTAAACGACTGACCAAAAGAAAAGCAATAATCACAGTATAAAGGCTAAAAAATAATGCCCAGCTCCAACTTGGGACCAAACCAAGAGCTCCTAAATACATAGGCAATAAAAGCAATAACGCTCCTGCTGGTGCAGGAACACCAATAAAATAACTGCCCTGCCATTTTGGTATATCTACGTTATCCAACATCACATTAAAACGCGCTAAACGCAAACAACAAGCAACACAATAGACAAGTGCTGCGATCCAACCAACTTGGTACGCTTGATTTAAAACAAAGGAATAAACAATAAGCGCAGGAGCAACACCAAAATTAACAACATCAGCAAGAGAATCCATCTGCGCCCCAAAAGATGAACTCCCATCCATCAAACGGGCAACGCGGCCATCAGCCCCATCTAGGGTTGCTGCTAAAAGCACCATTAAAATAGCAGCCTCATAGCGATGCTCAAAAGCCAAACGAATACTGCTCATCCCTGCGCAAATCGCCAAAATAGTAATGATATTGGGAACGATATAACGCATTGGTGTAGGCGACCGCCACCGATTTGCAACATCATCATGCTGCCCTTCAGGATTAAATGAAGAAAATAGTGAAAAATTTTTCATTGTTTTCCCTAATCGAATCTGAAGTCAATTGTAGCACTACTCTTATCGTCAAAAGAACCTAAAACTGTTTCTCCCGCAATTGCTGTCTGACCAACCGCAACACGTAATTTCACTTCAGTTGGTATATAAATATCAAGACGAGAACCAAAACGAATCAACCCAAAGCGTTGTCCAATAATAACAGAATCATTTTCTTTTGACCAACAAACAATCCGACGAGCAATTGCTCCCGCTATCTGTACGACACCAATTTTACCATGTTTGCTGTCAATTACCATTCCATTTCGCTCATTAAACTGACTGGCCTTATCAAGCTCAGCATTGGCAAATTGACCTGGACGATACACAATAGATTCCACTTTACCACTTATAGGAATACGGTTGATATGGCATGAAAAAATATCCATAAATACGGAAATACGGATCATTTCTTCATTACCCAACCCTAACTCTTCAGGCGGAATACATGGTTCAACGAATGAGATACGCCCATCGGCAGGAGAGATAATCCAATTTGAATTCACAGGAATCACACGATTTGGATCGCGGAAGAAATATATACACCAAACCGTAAGAACAAGACCACACCAAAACAACGGACTCCATACCCAACCAAAAATGAGCGAAAGAACAAAAAACGCTATAATAAAAGGATAGCCCTCTTTATGGATCGGCGTAAAGCTATTATGGACAGATTGTAGAATACTCATATAATTTCCTATTTATAGATATGATCTAAACGACGTACTAAATCTTTTTGTTCTGCTCTCCCCTTTCTTCTCTATACTTAATCAATCACTCCATATAAAGTTAAAGATTATTTCACGCAGCTTATTTCTTACGATTAACAACACCCAACTCATCTTCTTCACACATTTTACGTAATTTTTCTTCTGTTTGCGATGCTTCAAGCTGCTTATTCCACATTGAAGCATAGAAACCTTTTTTACGCAAAAGCTCTGCATGCGTCCCATTTTCAATAATACGTCCATTTTTGAGAACTAAAATTTCATCTGCATTGATAACAGTAGAAAGACGGTGAGCAATTATCAATGTTGTACGCCCACGGCTTACAATGTCCAATGCTTGTTGAATTTCTTGTTCCGTCGCCGTATCAAGAGCCGCAGTTGCTTCATCGAGAATAAGAAGTGGGGGAGCTTTTAACAGTGTCCGTGCAATAGCCACACGCTGTTTTTCACCCCCTGATAGCTTAAGTCCACGTTCACCTACCATAGACTGAAAACCTTCCGGAAGCATCTCAATAAATTTCGATATCTGTGCCATTTCAGCAGCTTGGCGCATCTCTTCATTTGTCGCACCTGGACGTCCGTAGCAAATATTATATGCAATCGTATCATTAAATAACACTGTGTCCTGCGGTACCATACCGATAGCTTCACGCAAACTTTTTTGCGTCACATTACGGATGTCCTGTCCATCAATTGTGATAGATCCTGCATCAACATCGTAAAATCGAAAAAGTAATCGAGAAATGGTCGATTTACCAGCGCCTGATGGACCAACAATTGCAACTGTTTTACCTCCGGGAACTTCAAAATCAATATCTTTGAGAATCTGGCGAGTTGGATCATAGGAAAATTTTACCTGATTAAATCGAATGCTACCACCATTTACCACTAATGGTTTGGCATCTAATTTATCAACGATTTCCTGCTGAACATCTAAAAGATCAAACATAGCTTCAATATCGGTTAAGCCTTGTCGAACTTCGCGATAAACTGAACCAATAAAATTCAATGGAATGGAAAGCTGTATTAAAAGCGCATTAATAAAAACGAAGTCCCCTAAAGTCTGCGTTTCATGAAAAACTTCGTAAGCTGACATCAACATCAGGATCGTCATTCCAATACCAAAAATAAGAGCCTGACCAAAATTAAGCCAGCTTAACGATGTCCAAATCTTCGTCGCAGCTTTTTCATAACCTGCCATTGAAGAATCAAATCGATGAGCTTCCAGAGTTTCATTGCCAAAATATTTGACCGTTTCAAAATTTAAAAGAGAATCAATAGCTCGTGTATTGGCCTCAGTATCCGCTGTATTCATTTTTTGCCGAATACCAATGCGCCAATCACTCATTTTTAGCGTGAACCAGGTATATAAACCAACCATTACAACAACTATGAGAAAATAATACCACTCATAGCTTATGTAAAATACCAGTGCCGTCAACACAAATTCCAAAATCGTTGGTACTGTATTAAGAATTGAAAATCTAACGATAGATTCAATCCCCTTCGTACCACGCTCAATCACGCGAGAAAGCCCACCCGTTCGTCTTTCCAAATGAAATCGCAAAGACAATCCATGAATATGTACAAAGGTCTTATAAGCTAACTGACGAATAGCGTGCTGACCAACGGTTGCAAAAAGGGAATCCCGTAACTGGTTTAATGCAGCTTGAACAATACGTGCAATATTGTAGACTAAAACGAACATAATGGGAATAACCCAACTGGATGGGGCCCATGTAGGTAATTTAAAGCTCACATCAAGCGTATCCGTAGCATATTTAAAAAAATAAGGTACAGAGATGAGAATAAGCTTAGCCAAAACAAGATAAAATATCGCCCATACAACATGCATTTTCAGATCGCGCCGATCTGTCGGCCACATATAAGGCCATAAATTATAAAGTGTGTGCAGAATTTTACCGGTATCTGATGACACGGTTTTTATCATTTCATTCCGTTTCATAAATCCCTTACTTCTCTATCATCTACTCAACAGTTACTCTAACCCCTTTTCCCTGTTATCATTCACAGGTCATGTCTCTACATTTCCAGTAAGCTACACGTATTAATGTTTGAAGTTAGACCGTTTTTGAAAAAGGGACAAGAAATAATCTACCATGAAATTTATTATTTTGGTCTGTATTCTCATACCATTCTGCTGCAAATAAATCCTCAACCTTTACATGCCTTTTTCTCAATTCTGCTTGAAGCCATTTCTTTGATTTATCAATCTCTTTAAGACCATCATCAAGAATTTCGCCATTTTGTACTAAAATGGTAGATTTTTTACCCTCTTCCTTTTTAATAACAGTACAATCACCATTGGTTTCCAAACGAACAAAAGCGGCTTCATTTAAATTACAGCCCTTAACACGCAACATTGTAATCAAATCATTTACGTTGATGCCTAAGTTTTTAATCTGATCTATCTGAAATACACCATCTAAAACCAATGCGATACTTCGCCCTGCAATAAGACGGCGAAAAAAGATTGAATAGCGTGCTAAAAGATTAAGACATGCGATCAAGCTTTGCCAAATGAGTAAAACAAGCAACAATTGAATGCTGCTAACATTTGGATTATAAATAACGCCTCCAATGATACTTCCCATCACAAAATTGCTTACCAGATCAACCGGTGTCATTTGACTGAGACTACCACGACCCGTAGTTCTTAAAATCAAGAGAAAGGCTATAAGGCCTACAACCAATTTAAGTGCGACATATCCGTAATAAGATAAAAATTCCATCAAATTCTCCCTGTTTTTATGGGAGCTGCTGGAAGGATGAAAATTATAACCGCCTCATTTCCCACATAGTTATACGCTCACCAGTCTGTGGGTCTTTGCCGTCTTTTAAAATAACCCCCTTGGCTGCAAGCTCATCACGAATTGTATCCGCAGCTGCCCACTCTTTATTATGGATAAGTCGTAGTCTTTCGGCAATACGCTGATCAATAAATTTTGAATTAAGGGAAATTTTTCTCATAAACAATGGACATTCCACTTCTTGAACCCACTCTTGTCGCAGTAGCCCAAATAAATTCATCCCATTTGCAAGAGCGGTAGCATTCCCTGCCTTATAAAATTTTCGTAAAAGAGTAAGCGCTTTAGGAGTATTAAGATCATCACTTAATGCGTCTATCACAGAGTCATCAAGGGCTTCGTTATTCTCCATCTCCTCCCTTTCAAAGCAAAGCAATTCATACCAACGATACAGTTCACTACTGGATTGTACTAAACGCTGAGCGGTCCAATTTAACGGTTCACGATAATGCGTTTGTAACATCGAAAAACGCGCAGATAAACCAGCCCAGTTTTGCTTCATTTCATCTGTTAAAACACCATTGAACTCAAAAAAATCACTCTCTAAAATAGAACGAATAGTGATGAAATTGCCAAGACTTTTAGACATCTTCTTGCCTTCAACCTGCAAAAAACCGTTATGCATCCAAAGATTAGCCATTCGCTCAGTCCCAAAAGCTGAACAACTTTGTGCAATCTCATTTTCATGATGAGGAAAAATCAAATCAATACCACCACCATGGATATCAAAAACATTCGCTGTCGGATCATCACACGTTAAACCACCACCATAGGGAGCTAATAATTTTGCCATCGACATTGCAGAACATTCGATATGCCAACCCGGACGACCTAAAACAGGAATTCCTGCAGGCGATGCCCAACCTGGTTCCCCAACAGCAGAGGGCTTCCATAAAACAAAATCCATTTCCTCCCTCTTATAAGCTGCAACATCGACACGCGCCCCCGCTCTCATTTCATCTAAGGAGCGTTTTGCAAATGCCCCATAATGGGGATGATTTCTTATACTCCTTACAGAAAATAAGACATGATTTTGCACTTTATAAGCGTGCCCCTTTTCAAGTAATTTTTCAATCAAAGAGCGCATCTCCTCTAAATGATCGGTTGCGCGCGGTTGACTGGTTGGCAATAAACAACCAAGTGCCATTGTGTCTTGCTGAAATTGAGAATATGTACGGTCTGTCAATTGGCGAATAGCATCGTTAAGTGCTAGCTCTGGATGCTCGCAAGCTGCTCGTGCATTAATCTTATCATCCACATCTGTAATATTACGCACATATATAACATGCTCATTGCCATAGACATAACGCAATAAGCGAAATAAAACGTCAAAAACAATCACAGAGCGCGCGTTCCCTATGTGGGCATAATCGTAAATCGTCGGACCACAAACATAAAGACGTACTTTAGTAGCATCTATCGGTGTGAAATTTTCTTTTTTACGTGTAAGCGTATTATAAAATCGCAGCTTTCTCAATTCATTATACTCCGTTAGCGATATGACCCGCCGCTCTCTTTAAGTGAATCTTTACCAAAGATCATCGCGTTATATGGATTTAGATTAAAACTTCTTATCCTATGTAAATTCACATAACTGCTCCATTTTTACGCTCTATCCATCATCCATCACAAAAACAATCCCATTTTCATTTGATTGAGCAAAAGCACTTTCTTAATGTAGTAAAAACAAACGTAAATTTATGCAAAAAATAAAATCCATGCAGAAAATCTGAGTTTTTTAACTACACGAAGCTTCATGAAAATTTTCAATATTCCCATAACTGTTTCCTTACTGTCTCTCATGCCCTAGATTATTTTATAATATGTCCCGCTGTTGTTAATGATGTACAAACCATTTTTGTCACATCCTTCAATATATGCCCAATGACAAAGCGATTTTACCCGCAATTATTACTGTATAAAATTTATTAAAATGGAAAAATAAAATAATGCATAATACATTGATAAAAATCACTATTTTAATATTTTTTTTAACTTCAACACTAACTTTTGCGCAACAATTTTCACCTTATGATAAAAAATTGTACCGATTAGCAGAAATTTTGGGGTCCCTGCACTCTCTACAAAATCTTTGTAACACCCCGACAAACCAATGGTATGACTACATGACCACATTGATTGAGGCAGAAAAACCATCTCCACAAAGACGCGCTTATTTTTACGAAGCATTTAATGAAGCTTACCGTGCTTTTTCAGAAAATTACCATCATTGTACACAATCAGCACTTGAAGCAAATCAAAGATACATTAAAGAAGGAAGAGCCTTATCCGAAAGCCTTCTCATGCATCCCTAACAATTAACCTTATATAAAACCACTAAACCATTAATTTGTGCTATATTCATAACAATAATCTCAAAAACGAACAGGTTTGATAAGCCAAATCTGAATATAAATGATCGCTTCAGTTTCTAAAAAAAGAAATCCTCAAAATGCTTTTAGTTATGTATGATAAAATCATCATAAATACCTTTTGTACGCACAAAACATCCAGATCCCATCAATTTTAATCTAATCAAGCTAAAATTTCCGTAAATTTAACAGGCTCACCCTGTGAAGGTGTAACAATTTCACCTTCCCACATAACGCGCATACCACGGACAATAGTCCCGACAGGCCAACCTTTAACCTTTTTACCATCATAAGGTGTCCAACCCGCGCGCGAACCAATCAATGCATTTGTTATAATCTCTTCCCGTTTAAGATCAACAATGGTCAAGTCAGCATCATATCCAACAGCAAGACGCCCTTTACAACTTATGCCAAAAATGCGACTAGGACCATGCGAAGTGAGATCAACAAAACGTTCAAGAGATATCTTTCCTGCATTTACATGTGTTAACATAATTGCTGCTGTAGTTTGCACACCTGTCATCCCTGAAGGCGAAAAAGGATAAGCTTGAAACTTTTCTTCAAGCGTATGAGGCGCATGATCAGAACCCAAAACATCAACAATACCCTGCTGAACACCATACCAAAGAGATTCACGATGACGACTCTCACGGATAGGAGGATTCATCTGAATCAATGTGCCAAATTTCTGATAATCATCAGCAGTTAAAGTCAAATGATGTTGAGTAACTTCAATCGTTGCTAGATCCTTATGATTTTTTAGAAAATTAATTTCCTCTGCTGTAGAAAGATGTAACACATGGATACAGGACTTTGTTTCATGCGCAATTTTAACCAAACGTTGTGTACATTTTAATGCCGTAACCTCATCACGCCAAACAGGATGTGATGATACATCCCCTTCAATACGCAACATTTTACGCTCTCTAAGCCTTGCCTCATCTTCAGAATGAAAAGCTGCACGACGGCGTGTATTCTTTAAAATAAGACGCACACTTTCATCATCATCCACCAAAAGATCACCTGTAGAAGAGCCCATGAATACTTTAATTCCAGCAGCACCAGGAAGTCTTTCTAACTCAGCCAATTCATGTGCGTTTTCACGGGTTCCTCCAACCCAAAATGCAAAATCACAATGCATCCGATGAAATCCGCGTTTAACTTTATCGGTCAATGCTTCTTCCGATGTAGTTAATGGATTGGTATTAGGCATTTCAAAAACTGTGGTAACCCCTCCTAAAACCGCAGAACGAGAACCACTTTCCAAATCCTCCTTATGTTCATTGCCTGGCTCGCGAAAATGAACTTGACTATCGATAATACCAGGCAAAATATGAAGCCCTGTACAATCAATCACCTCACCAGCAGACGCACATGTAAGATCGCCAATTTCAGCAATACGGCCACTCGTGATACCAACATCACGCTTGTTGCTTCCATCATGATTCACAAGTGTTGCACCTTTTAAAATTGTATCAAATGTTTTAAACATAGCCGTACTCCTAAATATCCTCTCGTTTATCGATTATGTAACTTTGAGCAGAAAGGCAAGAACCATGATTGAAAAACAAAATGCCATTTGCTTTAAAAAACGTAAGGTTATTAAAGTTACGGGTGAAGAAGCAACAGATTTTCTGCAATCCCTTATCACAACAGATGTGACAAAAATCGCCCCACAAGAAATTTTCCCTGGAGCTCTCTTATCCCCACAAGGAAAAGTTCTTGCTGATTTTCTTATCGGCAAAAGAGATGATGATTATCTGATTGATATTGTTGCCTCTTTAGCTGATATTTTCTACAAACGCTTACTCTTCTATAAATTGCGTAAAAAAGTAGAAATTTCACAACCATTCCAAGAACTTGTTACAATTTCTTGGAATAATGAATCAAATAACTTCAATTTTGATTCAAGTTTCATTGATAAGCGATTTCCACAAAAAGAAAAAATAGTACGAACCTATGGGGAAATACCTTTTTCTGCCCCAGATTATAATAAGAATTGGAACCGATTGCGTATCCGTTATACAATTGCAGAAAGCGGTCAAGACTATGAGATAGGGAAAATCTTTCCCCATGACATTAATTATGATCAAATCAGTGGACTATCCTTCAACAAAGGTTGTTATATCGGACAAGAAATCGTTTCACGAATGCACCATCGACATACAGCGCGTCGCCGCGTTTTGATCGTTAAAAGCCAGCATGAATTAACCTCAAAGTCCACCGTCGAAGCAGGTACCAAAGTGCTTGGTCACTTGGGAACATGTGCTGCAAACGAAGCTTTAGCTTTAATGCGTATTGACCATGTTAAAGATGCTATGAACAACAATATCACATTTACAGTAGAAAATACCCCCGTCACAATAAGTATTGCTGAAAATATGAATTTTACCTTTCCTGAAAAAACTTTGGAAACTGACTAATGGCTAAAGCTGAATTATCACAAAATGGAGAAGCTCGTGCGTGGCAAAGAATGCTGTCTGGCCGGCGACTAGATCTCTTAAATCCTTCTCCTTTTGATGTCGAAATCGAAGATATTGCCCATGGACTGGCTCGCGTCGCACGTTGGAACGGTCAAACACAAGGAGAGTATGCGTATTCTGTTGCACAGCATTCACTTTTGGTAGAACAAATATTTCAGAAACTTTTTCCGCAATCGCAGAGCAATGAACGCCTTTGTGCTCTTCTTCATGATGCACCAGAATATGTCATCGGTGATATGATTTCACCCTTTAAAGCTGTCATAGGAAAACGATATGAGCTCATCGAAAAACGTATTCAAGATGCTATCCACATGCGCTTTTCGCTACCCATTGATCCTTCTCAAAAGCTCTTAAAAAAAATCAAACAAGCTGACCGCATTGCTGCATTCCACGAGGCTGTTACTCTTGCCGGATTTAAGACAGAAGAAGCCTTTCACTATTTTGGTCACCCACACAATATCTCCCCCGACGGTCTCAATTTGCAACCATGCTCCCCACAGAAAATTGAAAACGCCTTTTTAATACGTTTTAATGATCTTGATGTTGAGAAATTACATTAATATCCTTTTTGATCATTGAGTTTTTTCACAACTGAAACACTTCACATATCTCAACCCCATAATCCCATTCCTTTTATGTATATAAAAGGATATCATAATACTCTATAACTTTAGCAAAACCTTATCTCACCTTTATAGACAATAATGTTCAAAAAACACACTTGCGTATATTAGATCGTTGCTCTCCTTATAAAATAATTCTTTACAGCTAACCTATAAAAAGAATCTTTGTCCTTATAAGAATCCGTGCCATAAATTGCGCAAAACACTACTGAACTCAAACACTCTTACACAATACAGCCATCCAAAACATCATAGAAACGTTATAATCCCATTGGCTATTCTATGCATTCTATAAAAGTAATAAATCAAACGAGGTTCTATATACCTCACCCTCTAAGCCAAAGACAACGATTCAAGCAGAGATCAGCAATCCCATAAAAGATAAAGCTTTTTATCTCATTACGAATGAAATACGTCTGAAATATTTAAATTATTGAAAAAGTCTTCTATAAGGTGGCGTTCTTTGTAAAAATGTTCACCATCGTTATGTGCTATTTTTCTGTGTTAGATAAGAAAGAAGAAAAGGGATGCAAATTCTGCTTCCGCACCCGTTCTCTTTGTGCTTTGAATATAACCATTCTCAGCAATAACTTGTGTATTTTCCTCTTCTTCAACAAGCCCAGCTGTTTGGATAAGTGCATACCAACTCCCTGTCGTTAAGAAGAAAACGTAAAGCTTTGCTCAAAGCATCCATCACAACATGACTCTGCAGTCAAATCCTGGCTTGCTTTTTGCCAACACTTCGCTCTCACGCTGACCTGCTTGCTCTATAACCTACTGCACAACCTATAGCTTCCAGCATAGGAATAAAACCGAACAAATATCGATCCTCACAGCTTCACCATCATAGCCCATATCCTTGGAAAACGCCTCCAAAACCAGATGCCTGCTGTGTGCCGCCTTTCTTGCATCAGGATTCACAACATTCATCAATGAAATGCTCTACCACTTGCCTGAAAGAAAGAGGAAGCTCTCACTATATTACCTCCCATTTAAAAAATAACATGAACGTTTTCAATAAAAAAACGTATAAGATTTCCAGTCTTCACGCAAATGTCAGAAACTTATTTTCAATAAACCGCAGATCTTTTGCCAATCTTTTGGCACTTGATGCCAGACTTCTCCGCGGTAACATTCCTGTTCTTTACAAATAGAACGTTACCACCCCCAGCCTTTCCTCTCAAATCTTAATACAGATACGCAGAATCTAGATCCGAGAAAAATGCACACGAAGAGGTAATCCGTTGATATTAACCTTCCAATAAAAAACACTTTCTGACAGAACTTTCTCCTTAACCTGACTTTTTTTTGAGCTTATAAATTTCTGCTTCAGATGGAAAAGCACGTGATTTAACATCATCCGCATAGCTCTTGATCGCCTTCTCCATCTCCTGTTCGAGAGCACCATAACGACGTACAAATTTAGGAACCCAAGTACCATAACCTAACATATCTTCCATCACCAATATCTGCCCATCACACTGACTAGATGCACCAATGCCAATGGTAGGAATAGAAAGCATCTCTGTAAGTCTTACTGCTAATGGTTCTACAACCCCTTCCACAACAACAGCAAAGGCACCTGCCTCTTCAATTGCTGCTGCATCAGCTTCGATCTGTTGCCAATTACTTTCATTGCGCCCTTGCGTCTTAAAACCACCAAAACGATTTACTGCCTGTGGTGTAAGGCCAATATGCCCCATAACTGGGATACCGCGCTTACACAAAAAATCAATCGTTTCCGCTATATAAACACCACCTTCCAATTTCACTGCACCACACCCTGTTTCCGCAAGAATACGGGACGCATTGGAAAAAGCCTGTTCTGGACTTTCTTCATAAGAACCAAAAGGCATATCAATAATAACCAATGCCTTCTTAGCCCCACGCATAACCGCCTGCCCATGCAAAATCATCATATCCAAACTCACTGGAAGCGTTGTCTCAAAGCCATGCACAACCATACCAACGCTATCACCAACCAAAAGAAAATCGCAATAAGGATCAGCAATCCGCGCACTGTAAGCCTGATAAGCCGTTAGAGAAACAATCGGTTCTTGCCCTTTTCTTGATCGTATTTCAGCAGCAGTAATACGCTTTATGGTTTGATGGATACTCATTTTTCAATCCTTCTCTTGCAATATATATTGATCAATAAGCATAACTTTCCCAAAGCGGACAGTGAGTAATAAAACTGCAGGTTTATTCAATTTTCCCTTAACAACAGATAAAGTTTCCATATCCCGTAAATCTATTTTTTCAATAATTGCGCGCGATTCTTGTTGTAAAATATTGCGAACGATTTTGCATAATTTATCAACTGACCGTTCCCCTTGGCGATAAAGCTTTTCAGCAGCTTTACCACTTTCAGGAATAATTTTTGCCGCTTTGCGCTCTTCTAGTGTTAAAAACTGATTACGTGAAGAACTCGCTACACCATCTGCTTCACGTAAAATAGGCACTCCCACAATTTCAATAGGAAAAGCTAAATCTTCAACCATACGACGAACAATCAAAATCTGTTGAAAATCCTTTTCCCCAAAAAAAGCTTTATCCGGCTGAACAATATTAAAAAGCTTAGCAACAACACTAGTCACACCACAAAAATGCCCTGGACGTAATTTTCCTATCAAAATACGTGATAATTTTTCCACCTTCACAATTGTCTCATTTCCCGGTGGCCACATTTCTTCTACAGAAGGTGCAAAAACATATTCAACACCTGCTTTTTCCAACAAAGCACAATCGGCCATCAAATCTCTTGGATATTTATCAAAATCCTCATGAGGACCAAATTGCTTTGGATTAACAAAAATAGAAACCAATATTCGATCACATATTGCTCTTGCTCGCCATACTAATGCAAGATGACCCTCATGCAATGCTCCCATGGTTGGGACAAAACCAATCGAAAATCCTAAGCGTCGCTCTTCCGCAATATACCGCCGGACTTCAGCAATTGTTTTTAAGACTTTTATCTTCATTTTCTATTCATTTTTTTTAAATCAACAAACTAATGCTTACATCCGAAATCGCCGTTCAAATAATTGTATCAAGTTCACACGCACCGATGGCTGCTTTATATCTCGTGGCTCCCAAACATGCCGCATTAAAAAAAAACCTGTTAAAATAAAACCATTTATTATATCATTAAAATTAACAGGACGAATAGCTCTTCGCACAAGAAACTGTGGTAAAGTTAAAAGCTTTTCTTTCCAAGGACGCCCTGCTTCCTCGCATACAGCACGCCCTGATTTTGGTGACACGTAAAAAAGTCTTTCCTGGCGGCCTGTTGCAGCGCAACGAGACAAATCAAGGCCAAAACCAAGTTCTTCAAGAAGCCGCATTTCAAAACGTACAAGCAATTCAGCGTTTACAAATGACTCGTCAAAATTCTGCATAAAAAGATGTAAAATATCATATAAACTGGGATACGGATCACGCTCCGGAAGAAGACGCAAATGGAAAACTATCAATTGCAAAGCATAAAGTGCCTCGGGTAAAAGAATTAATCGTGCAGCATATAAATCAAGGGCTTCAAGCCGAAAAAGTCCCAAATGTTCGTCTAAACGTGCCCACCATTCAGCCTCTACAAAATTCCCAGGTTGAAGAAGACCTGCCATACGCCGTGAATGTCCTCCTTTTACTATTCCCATATAACGGCCATGCTGACGCGTCATAACTTCAAGAATAATACTGGTTTCACCATATTGGCGTGTACCAAGAATAACGGCTTGTTCTTTCCATTTCATTTTATTTTAAAAAATCCAGTCCCATTTCGAGGTAACGTTCCGGATCGTTATCCCAATTATCACGTATTTTCACAAAGAGAAAAAGATGAACTTTCTGATCCATGATTTCCATTAATTCTTTACGTGCTGCCTGACCAATTGCTTTAATTGTCTCACCTTTTGCTCCTAAAACAATTTTTTTCTGACTCTCACGTTCTACATAAATAACTTGGTTAATTCTAACTGAACCATCTGAACGCTCTTCCCAGCTTTCTGTTTCAACTGTTGAAGAATAGGGAAGTTCGTCGTGGAGACGAAGAAAAAGCTTTTCGCGAGTAATTTCAGCAGCAAGCTGACGCATAGGCATATCTGAAATTTGATCTTCTGGATAATACCATGGTCCCCTCTGCATCATTGTACTCAACGCATGAAGCAAATCCTTGCACCCAGAACCATTTAGAGCCGAAATCATAAATGTCTGCAAAAACTTTACTCGTTCATTAATTTGAGAAGTTAATGCTAAAAGAGATAATTTAGCAACTGTATCAATCTTATTAAGAACGAGAATTTTATCCTGTTTAATATTTTCTACAATATCTAACATTGTACAAACTTCATCCGAAAGACCACTGTGTGCATCAATCAAAACTAACAGGACATCAGCACTCTTAGCGCCACCCCAAGCAGCAGATACCATAGCACGTTCCAATCGCTTGTGAGGACGAAAAACGCCTGGTGTGTCAATCAACACAATTTGCGTATTATCATGAATAACAATACCGCGAACTAAAGTTCTTGTTGTTTGTACTTTATGCGTTACAATTGAAACCTTCGTTCCAACTAACTGATTAACCAATGTCGACTTACCTGCATTAGGCATCCCAATGAGCACAACAAAACCAGAACGCGTTTTGATAACATCATTCATGATCATTTTTTCCCATTGTTTTCCATATTCCCTCTCGTCTTAAAACTTTTTCAGCTGCCATTCTTTCAGCGCATCGTTTAGAATTTCCTTGCCCAATCTCCGGTGCAAAACCCAAAATGCTTACCTCGACCATAAAAACAGGATCATGATCTGGACCAGAACGCTTTACAACCCGATAATGCGGCTGTACACCACCTTGCACATGCGCCCATTCCTGCAACTCTGTTTTGGCATCACGCCGACCAGCATCCATCTGCTTTGCCCGACTTTGCCAATACCTTCGAATAAAGGGACGAACACTCTTCAATCCTCCATCAAGATACATTACAGCAATCAAAGCTTCAATCACATCAGCATGCATATTCGTGAGCCGACGACCCTTTAAGTTTCTCATCTCAAAACCAACATGGATCATATCAGGCAAACCCATTTCTAGCGCAATATCGGCACATGTCTGCGCATTCACTAAACCGTTTAAACGTACCGATAATTCACCTTCACTTGCCTGGGGAAACAATTTATACAGCATTTCCGCAATTAGAAGCCCAAGAACCCGATCACCCAAAAATTCCAGCCGTTCATAATTCCCCTGTTCTGAATCTTGCACACTAGAATGTGTTAATGCTTTTCTTAATCTCTCTTCATCTTTAAAGTGATGCTCCGTCAATCTTTCAAGCTGATCAATTATTGGACAATTCATCATTGATCTCCTGCTTATTAAGCGGCAAATCATAAACGGTATTAATAAAAGAAAACAAACGATTCCAACGCACATCAAACGGCCAACGCCAAATCTGCCAAGCACTTGAACCATTACTGATAGAGAAAAAAATCAAACTTGCTCGACCAATAAGATTTTCCTCTGGAACATACCCCACATCCAAACGACTATCATCTGAATTGTCACGGTTATCACCCATCATAAAATAATGCCCCGATGGAACTTCAAAGACCTTTGTGTCATCAACTTGCGGGATAAAAGCTAACTCAAGCGTATCGTAACTAACACCATTAGGCATTGTCTCGCGATAAACATCAACAGGGTAATTGACCTCCGTTATATCAGAATCATCAATCTTCCCCATAAAATGACGTGAAACAGCCTCATCATTAATATAAAGAACGCTTTGACGAATTTGTATACGATCACCCGGTAACCCAACAACACGTTTTATATAATCAATATCCGGATTACTCGGTAAACGAAAAACCACAACATCTCCACGCTTAGGCTGAGCCGCCCAAATACGTCCTGAAAAAAGAGGAGGAGAAAAGGGGATGGAAAAACGAGAATACCCATATGCATATTTAGAAACAAATATATAATCCCCCACAAGCAAAGTGGGACGCATTGAACCGGAAGGAATACTGAAAGGCTGAAAAAAAAGTGTACGAATAAGCGCTGCTAAAAACAGAGCCTGCATTAAAATGAAAATAAATTCAAGGATTTCGCTTTTTTCTTTTTTTTTATGCATTTTCTCTTTCTGGATCATCACCGACTACCTTCCCATCACAGATTTAACTTTTTTTCATCATAATGTTCAAATAGCAAAAGCACAATCTCTCACGAAAGCTATCCACGTGGAAGTGCTTCGATAATAATAAATGCCTGTGCCCAAGGAAAATCATCCGTCATACTAAGATGAATGATAGCATCATGATGAAGAGGCAAGAGCTTTTGAAGTTGTATTTGTGCACGATTTGTTAATTTCATAATTGGTTTGCCAGATGGTAAATTGATCACTCCCATATCTTTCCAATTTACACCGCAAGCAATTCCTGTACCCAAAGCTTTAGCACATGCTTCTTTAGCAGCAAATCTTTTAGCATAAGAAGAAGATTTTTTTTGGAGACTTTCAGATTTGTTCTGTTCAATATCCGTAAAAATACGTTGGACAAAACGGTCACCGTAACGAACCAGCATTCTTTCAATACGTCTTATATCAATCAGATCATTTCCGAGACCAACAATCATAAGATATCACCTGAATTTTCTTATAAAAAACGCTTTTTTTTTATAATCTTTTGATATCGTTTTTGTTGAAAACGGGTGATTGCTCTGTAAACACCTATATAAGAGAAACCACCAAAAATAAAACCTAAAAGGGTACCTCCTAAGAACATCGGTCTCATGATTGATTCCCATGCGCCCTTAAAAAGACGAGATGCATTTGAAAGTGTCAAACCATCAAACAGAGTGTGAATTTGAGAAAGAGAAATCTCATCTACATTGCTAAAAAGCGATAAACAGAGGTATCCGACCTTATAATCAGCCATAACAATCAAAAAAAATGTGAGTGGATTAGAAAAAATCGTTCCGATAATTGCTGCTGCAAAATTTCCCCGTAAGATCCAAGAAAAAAATACTGCCAAAATAATATGCATTCCGAAGAGAGGCGAACAAGCTAAGAAAATACCAATAGCAAACCCCAATGCCACTTTATGGGGCGTTGCTGATATACGCAAAATACGTTTACGTATGTAGCAAAATGAGCGAGAAAATGAACGACGTGGCCATAACCAAAGTCGAATACGCTTTACAAAATCTATTGGTTCTCGATGACGAAAAAGCATATGATTCTCAATATACATCTTGTGATAATGAAATAATCCGTATAATTTAGGTTAATTATGCCAGTTTTTTGCACAAAAACCAAAAAAGATAAAGACAATTAAATATTTCGACTTCCTGGCTTGACCGCCGGAAGCAGCGCGAGTTCAGTAGGAAGTGCATCACTAGCATAAGATGCGATCTCATATTCGGCAAGTGCAATCAATGGAACTCCGACATCAACCTTACCGCCAGAACGATCAAGAATACACGCACTCGCTACCACATCTGCTCCTGCTGCAACCAAAGCCTCAACTGTCTCACGAATGGAAAGACCTGTTGTTACAATATCTTCAACAATCACAACCCGTGCACCATTCTTGATTTTAAAACGACGCAATTCAAATACACCATTTACACGCTCTACCCAAAGAGAAGGAATACCAAGGTGACGTGAAGTTTCGTACGAAGGAATCAGACCACCAATCGCAGGACCAACCACATAATCAATTTTTTCCTTGATAGATTTTTTGATTTTTGCAGCCAACCCACGACATAACTTTTCCGTCAAGTCTGCATGCATGAATACTTGCGCTTTCTGCATATAAATAGCACTATGGCGACCCGATGTTAAAATAAAATGTCCTTCCAGAATAGCATCTGCTTGTTTAAAAATATCAATTACATCTTGTGTATTCATCGCAAAATCTCTTTTTTTCATCCATGAACCCGTCGTACTGCGCTAACTGAACCTGCTTCTTTTAACTGAGAAAAAATACGATTCAAATGTTTTAAATCCCAAACTTCTAAATCAATCATAATTTCTGTGAAATCTGGTGCAGTACGAATAAAAGATAAATTTTGGATATTGGCATCGTTAGCAGAAATCACTTGCGTAATTTCGGCCAAAGAGCCAGGACTATTAACAACAAAAATATTAATCCGAGTGGGAAAACGTTCACTCATTTGGGCATCAATATCCCATCGGACATCAATCCATCGTTCTGGCTGATCATCGTACGCCATCAAAGCCGAAGACTGTATCGGATAAATAACAATCCCCGCACCTGGTTGCATAATGCCAACAATCCGGTCTCCCGGTACAGCCCCTTCAGGAGAAAATCGTACGGGAATATCTCCACGGGTTCCTCGAATAGGTAATGCTTTGGATTGATGCTTCTCCTCTGAAGCTGCACCCCTTTCATTTTCTGGAACTTTAAAAATCATCCCTTGAGCATTTTCAATGTTGAACCAACCTTCTTCCCCAGGCTTAAAAGATGGCTTCTGTACCACACGGTGATCTTGATAATCAGGATAAACTGCCTTAATCACATCAGAAGAAGGCAATTCACCACGCCCAACAGCAGCTAACACATCTTCCACATCTTTGCGTGCCAAACGTGGCAAAACTTGCTTAAGAACGTCTTTTGAAAATTGTTTTCCCATATATTCAAACGAACGCTCGAGAATACGATATCCCAGACCTGAATATTGCTTATGTACCGCTGCACGGGTTGCTCGACGAATAGCTGAACGCGCTTTGCCTGTTACAACAAGAAATTCCCACGCTGCTGGCGGAATTTGAGCTTGTGAACGTATAATATCAACTTCATCACCATTTTTTAATTTGGTCATTAAAGGCATAATACGACCATTGATTTTCACCCCCACACAAGAATCACCAATGTCGGTATGGACTGCATAAGCAAAATCGATAGGGGTAGCGCCTTTGGGAAATGCAATCAATCGGCCTTTCGGAGTAAAACAGAAAACTTGATCTTGAAAAAGCTCAAGCTTTGTGTGTTCTAAAAACTCTTCCGGGTTATCTCCATCTGACAAAGATTGAATTGTTTGACGCAACCATGCATAGGCGTTCGTTTCGTTTGACAACTTCGATGTCGAATAATCGGAACCATGATCTTTATAAATGGAATGTGCCGCAACGCCATATTCAGCAATTTCATCCATAGCAGCAGTTCTAATCTGCAGTTCAACACGTTGTCTCGAAGGCCCTACAATTGTTGTATGAATAGAACGATAATCATTCTGCTTTGGTATAGAAATATAATCTTTAAAACGACCAGGGACCATTGGCCACGTAGTATGAATAACACCAAGAGCACGATAACAATCATTCATTGTTTCAACAATCACGCGAAAGCCAAAAATATCGGATAATTGTTCAAAAGATAATGCCTTACTTTCCATTTTGCGAAAGACTGAATAAGATTTCTTTTGACGGCTTTTAACATCTGCTTTAATGCCATGCTCGAAAAAAAGTTTTGTCAATTCATTTTCAATCCTAGAAAGCAAATCACGGTTGCGTTTCAATAATTCAGAAAGCCGATTGGTAATCGTACGATAACCTTCTGGATTTAAATAAAAGAAAGAGAGATCTTCTAATTCCTCGCGCATATCCTGCATACCCATACGGCCAGCAAGTGGCGCGTAAATATCCATTGTCTCCTCAGCAATGCGTCGGCGCTTATCATCACGCATAACACCAAGGGTGCGCATATTATGAAGACGATCGGCAAGTTTGACTAAAAGAACACGGACATCATCAGAAATCGCGATAAGAAGCTTACGAAGATTTTCTGCCTGTACTGCCTTCTTCGATACAAGATCAAGTTTATTAAGCTTTGTAAGTCCTTCAACCAACTTACCAATTTCAGATCCAAAAAGCTGATCAATTTCTGCTCGTGTAGCACTCGTATCTTCAATTGTATCATGCAAAAGAGCAACCGCAATTGTTGCTTCATCCAACCGCATATCTGTCAAAATAGCAGCGACTTCTAAAGGATGAGAAAAATAAAGATCACCCGAAGCACGCTTCTGATGACCATGCTTGCGCATTGCATAATCGTAGGCTTTATTTAACAGAGCCTCATCCACGTCAGACTTGTAACGCTGAACACGCCCAACAAGCTCACACTGACGCATCATACGAGCACCTTTATATTCTTTTCACAATCTAACCCTTAATTAAACATGAATATTTCATCCACAAAAGACAAAAAAACGATCACCCTCGCATAACAACGTATATCCGTTCCCATAATATAAATCGCCACAATTAATAATCGTCACTTTTCTCCGGAATGACCAAACCTTCGATACCCGCTAAAAGATCTTCTTCCGACATACAATCGAACGAACAGCTCTCTTCTCCCGATGTTGTAGCAAAAACAGTTTCAGCTTCACCTGAATGAGAAAGAAATTCATTTGCCATTTCTGGCTCATCCACTTCCACATGCTTTTGCAACGAATGAATAAGATCTTCTTTCAAATCGGCAGGAGATAGTGTTTCTTCTGCTATTTCACGCAAAGCAACAACGGGATTTTTATCATTATCACGATCAACCGTAACCTGCGCACCCTGTGAAATCTGACGCGCCCGATGCCCCGCTAAAAGTACCAATTCAAAGCGGTTATCGACTTTATCAATACAATCTTCTACCGTTACACGGGCCATTTATGCCTCTTTCTTAAAAATTAAAAAAAATTTCATAGTGGGTGTTGAGTATATACAATAATCAAAATAAAACACAAGAAAAACAACACAAATTTTAATATTTTCTTGCTCAAAGAGCTTAAAAAGCGTGTAACCTCTTCAAGTCAGTTATCAATGCTACCCTAAAATAAAGGACTCCAAGAGTACCTAATTCAAACAAAGAAAATACATGCACTTAACATAATTATTCTCTTTAGAGACTTTATCTTTTAAAGGAATATCAACCATTCAAAATTATTTAAATCTTTCATAATAACAACAGTCTCATGCACACTTTTTATGATAAGATCAGCAAAAACATGAAATTTTATCCCCTTAACATTTTATTCATCGAATACATCACTCAAAGAGTGTCTTTCTTTGCAAAACAATCGGCAATAATTTCATGTTAAACTACGTTAGCAAAGAGCTCGTTTGCATCCATCATAGGTTGTTTACAACAAAGACATGATCTGTCCTAGACCCCATAAACAACTCAAAAAAAATTTATAAAATATAAAAAATAATTAATGTCTACCGCCATGAATAGCCAATTAGCATCACTTTTCCCAGAACCACCGCAAAATTGCAATTTATGCCCTCGCTTACATAAGTTCATCGCTGACTGGCGTATAAAAGAACCAAGTTGGCATAATGCACCGGTGCGCCCATTCTTTCCTTATAAAGGTGCGGCCACAACACGCCTTCTCATTATCGGTCTTGCTCCTGGATTACGTGGAGCAAATCGAACCGGACGTCCATTCACTGGTGATTACGCTGGACAATTGCTTTATTCTACTTTAAAAAAATTCGGTTTTGCCAAAGGCACCTTCGAAGAAAGAGCAGATGACAATCTTGAACTCATTGATACAGCAATTGTGAATTCGGTTCGTTGTGTTCCACCAGAAAATAAACCAACTAGTGCAGAAATCAATACTTGTCGATATTTCTTTTCGCCTCTTTTAACAAATCTTCCCAAACTTAAAGCTGTTATCACCCTCGGCACTATTGCACATCATTCAACGATACACGCCTTGAATGCAAAAATTTCAACCCATCCTTTTGAACATGGAGGAGTAAATAACATCGGCAGATTACGCATTTTTTCAAGTTATCACTGTTCACGCTATAATACCAATACTGGCCGTTTGACGGACGCTATGTTTCATCAGATTTTTCAAGCCGCTAAAACATATCTTGATCAATGCTGAAATTCCCTAAGCAGCGCTATGAAATAAGGACATACAAATCAATTCTGTCATCCATATCTTTTTAAGAGCCGTGCTTTTTCACACCTCCAATCACGTTTTTTTTCCGCTTCACGCTTATCATGAAGCTTTTTCCCACGCGCCAGAGCAATCTCCAATTTAGCGCGCCCTTGTTCATTAAAATAAAGTTTGAGGGGAACAAGCGTCATTCCTTCACGAGAAGTCGCGTTAAAAAAACGCGCCATTTCACGTTTTGAAATTAATAATTTACGCAAACGACGCGGCTCATGGTTAAAACGATTAGCCTGCGTATATTCAGGAATATAGCTGTTCACTAACCATAATTCCCCATTTTCAAAACTAGCATAACTTTCAGCAATATTCGCATGATTGGAACGCAAAGACTTCACTTCTGCTCCCTGAAGGACAAGCCCAACTTCAAGATTATCAAGAATTTCAAAATTGAAACGAGCTTTACGATTATCCGCAATTATTTTTCGGACTGGTGCATTCCTTTTTTTGTTCATGGCTACGTCAATATATCTTATTCTTTAAGAAGACCAGCATGATGCAAAGCCGCATCAATAATCTTCTTTGTGGTCTCCGCTAATGGAACAATCGGTGAACGAACAAAACTACCACAAAGCCCCAATTTTGCAGCAGCATATTTAATACCTGCAGGACTTGGTTCAATAAACACTGCACGATTAAGAGGCATCAGAAGATCATTTAATTTTAATGCTGTTTCATAATCACCACGAAAACAAGCAGCATGAAGCTCTGCACAAAGTTTTGGAGCAACATTGGACGAAACCGAAATACACCCCACACCGCCATGTGCATTAAAACCTAATGCTATACAATCATCACCCGAAAGCTGTATAAAATCCTTGCCACACTTTTCACGTTGTTCACTGACACGTTCAATTTTGCTCGTTGCATCCTTCACACCAATGATATTTTTAAAATCCTGACAGAGATCTCTCATGGTTTCTACGGCCATATCGATAACAGAACGACCCGGAATATTATAAATTATAACCGGGATAGAAATTGCTTTCGCAATGGAAGAAAAATGTGTGTATAATCCCTTCTGATTAGGCTTGTTATAATAGGGAGTTACAACCAAGATTGCATCTGCACCTGCTTTTTCTGCGTGCTGTGCAAGCTCTACAGCCTCACTTGTGCTATTTGATCCCGCTCCAGCAACAACAGGAACACGCTTAGCAACCTGCTCAACACATAATTCTATAACCTGCTTACGTTCTTCATGACTTAAAGTTGGTGATTCACCTGTTGTACCAACAGGGCTTACACCGTTAATACCTTGTGTAATCTGCCACTCGACAAAATTGCAAAATGCTTTCTCGTCAATAGCACCATTATCGTCAAACGGTGTGATAAGCGCGGTCACAGCTCCCTTGAGCATGATAAACTCCCTAAATGTTCACTTTATTTTTCAAAATAGCTTTTAATTACCAATGATAGAGCATAATCTTGCTCTATCATTGAAGCAAGATGAATTTCACAAAAGCCCTCACAAAATTAGCATAGATCTCCTTTAACCTCGAACATTTCTTTCAAAATATCAGTCTACATTAACCCGTTGTTTATGCTTATGTTTTAGAAATTGTTGAGTGTTTCCAAAAAGTAAGGTCTTAAGGTCTTTTTTCCATGCGTGCATTCTCCACCTCTCTTTTCGTAGCAACCTTTACTGCATTTATACTGACAGCAACAATTCTACTTTCAAGTGTATGTGCACAAACACACATTTTTAACGGGAAAGCACCAATTCCTTCAGTTCGCCCTACCCCCTCTGTAATACAAAAAGTAACTCAGAAACCTCTTAGACAGATTCACACGACAACCCGCAATACTTCTATGCTCAAGCAACTTAAAGCTGGGCTAGATGCACTTTCAAAAAACGATATTGCAAAAACAATCAGCCTTCGTAATTCAATGGAAAAGAATAGCCTTGATCGCCATATTTTAACATGGGCGATCGGTATATCAAGCCAAGCCAATGTGCCAAGCTCTGAAATATACCATGCAATCAAAGAGCTAAAAGGATGGCCTGGCATAGCCACTATGCAACGCAATGCTGAACGTGCTTTTATTAATGAAACCAATTTCGCACAAGCGATTATCCAAAAATTTGCTCATCACGCACCCCTTACAGCACAAGGTATGGCTCTATTCGCTAAAGCACTTATCACAACTGGACAAACCGCCCGTGCTCGACAAATTATCGCACCATGGTGGTATCAAACGAAACTTAATGCACAAGAAGAAGAGTTTGTTCTTAAAAATGCAAGCGCTGCGTTAAAACCTATTGATCATCTGAAACGTATGCAACTTATGCTTTATGCAAATCGGTTCGATTCAGCTGGGCGCGTCGCAAAATTAGTCAATGCTCAATCTCTTTTTAATGCTTTTGTTGCCGTCGAAAAAAATGATCCTAAAGCTGCACAAAAATTACGCACTGTAGAGCGATCATGGCAAAAAAACCCCCTCTTACAATTTGCAAAAATTCGCCATCTTCGGCGAACTGGACAATATAGTGCAGCCGCAACACTCATGATGAGCACGTCAAAAGATGCATTACATCTTATGAACCCTCATGCATTGTGGAAAGAACAACGCGCCCTTTCTCGCGAAATGCTCGATTTAAATAGACCTACAATAGCTTATCAACTCATTACAATGGACACTGACATGAAATCTTCATTGGCAATCGATGCTGAATTTCATGCAGGATGGTATGCACTACGGTTTCTTCATAATCCTCAATTGGCAATGCAGCATTTTTCGCGTATCCCTCAATTATCTTCTGCACCTCTTTCCGCATCCCGTGGATACTATTGGATGGGACGAACAGCAGAAATTCTAGGTGAACATAAAAATGCCCAGCATTATTTTCATCGCGCAGCTAATTTTAGTGCAACTTATTATGGTCAATTAGCAGCTTCACGGCTTAATCAAAAAAAACTCGAAATCTCCTTTCCAAAACCAACAACTGCTGAACGACAACGTTTTAGAGCAAGAAAAGCCATTCAAGCAATTCAACACCTTGAATCAGCCGGCTATGCTGATTTTGCTAAAATTTTTTATAGAGAACTTGGAGAACAAATAGAAAGCCCCGGTGAATTAGCTCTTCTAGCTGTTATGGCAGAAAAGAATGGTGATTATTATACCAGCCTTAAAATTGGAAAAACTGCTGTTTTTCAAGGTAAAAATGTTGGTGCACTTTCCCACCCTCTCGGTGCTATACCAACCTCTGCTGATATTTCTGTAGCAGAAAAAGCGTTTATCTATGCCATTGCACGCCAAGAAAGCGAATTTAATCCAACAGCCATATCAACAGCAGGTGCACAAGGAATCCTCCAATTGCTTCCTACAACCGCACAAGCACTTGCAAAAAAGCATTCAATCGCATGGTCACTAAAAAAATTTAGCAGTGATGCCAGTTATAATGCTACGTTAGCCGCGTATTTTCTAAGCGAACAATTGAAACGTTTTAACGGATCCTATATATTAGCCCTTGTCAGTTATAATGCAGGTCCACGTCGTGTCAATGAATGGATAAAACGTTATGGCGATCCTCGTGAGCAATCTCTTGATAAAATCATCGATTGGATTGAACGCATCCCTTATACAGAAACACGTAATTACGTGATGCGTGTCATGGAAAATTATGGAGTTTACAAAGCAAGACTCACTGGAAAAATAGATATAAAAGCCGACCTTCTTTCCGGACAATGGAAGTAATAAAGCTTTGATTTAAAAAAGTAGTTCGTTGTGTTTCCTCAATTCATAAACTACAGCATCATAGCAATTATAAACATAAGGCATGTAAAACTAGCCTAAAAAAACCTGTGAAGATCAGCTAAATATCAAAGATACTCTGATAATTTTGTGCACTTTTGATGGAGGAGGAGGAGGAAAAAAGCCAACACGTTGAAGCACCGCCATAGCTAATCGATCAAGTTCCGGATCACCAGCAGAAACAACAATGCGGCTAGAAAAAATCTCCCCCTGTTCATGCACCCTAAATTCTAACTTCACTGTTCCTTTTGTACGACTGGTACGTTGTCCTACAACATATTTTTTTTGCCTTTCTAATTGCGCCTGTATCTGTGCCAACCATTCCATCAACAATGCATCCTCAAGTTCTGCTGGACTGCCGGCCTGACTAGTGGTAGACGAACGTACTGTCTTTACAGTGGAATGCTTTACTACACTCTTTAGTACTGGTATCGGTTTTTTGACGAGTGCTTTATGCTCCACTTTTGGAGGAGGAGATTCTTCCAAAGGCTTGAGGAGTGAAAAATCATCTTTTTCTATAGCATGCTGAGACTCTTCCGATTGAATTTCATCCACTGATTCCAATATCTTTGCCTCTTGTGCTGGAAGATCAGGTTGCAATATTTGTGGTTCTGTAATGACATTCGATAAATCTGTATCAATATTGGGCAAATCTATATCGACATCCGGATATACAGTCTCTGAGGCAAAAGTCAGCATAATTGTCGATGAAAACGTGTCATTCTTTACACCAGGACTCCGAAAATAAAACTGGGCTCCCAATACTATATGCAAAAAGAAAGCACCAACAAACGCACCAATCCAAAGTATTAATAAACGCCTCGTATTTGCAAAATTCATTGTTTTTCACGCCGCTATTCTAAACTTAATCTTAATGCTTAATTTCATTAAAACAGGCTATTTTGAAATTGCAACTTTTTTCTTGACTGCTTTTATCATGTTTAATATGGTTTTCTGGTGATTTTGTGCTAACATCAAATCATTTCTGCGTGGCTGGCTAGTTTTGAACAGCAAGTCAGGTTTTTATATGTAAGTTTCAAGATAGAGAGGGGATGTTTTAAAAAAGGTTATGATGTGTTATGCGAATAAGGCAAAAAAATATCTATAAAAGCTTTGTGATTTTAAATGCGCTATCAGCCTGTATACCTTCTTTTGTTTTTGCACAAAGCAAAGAGGCGGATGCTGTAACTGAACTTAAACCTATCATTATTAAAGGGAAAAAAATAGCGGATCCTTCAGGTTCGGTAACTATTTTGACCAATCGTAAAACCGCTAAGGACATTTATGAAAAGCAAATAAGTGATGTCCATGATGTTAGTCGTCTTAATCCTTCCGTAACCTACAACTCAGAAAATAATAGTTTTCTTATTCGTGGGTTAGACGCAAACCGTGTTCTTACAACAATGGATGGCATTATTATTCCATGGTTTGATGATATAGTGCGTGGGAGAGGTGGAAACACAACATTTGATTTTAACGCACTTTCCACATTTGATGTTATTCAAGGATCGGATTCTAGTCTTTACGGGTCCGGCGCATTAGGAGGGGTCGTTGCTTTGCGTACCCTTAATCCTGAAGATCTCATTCCTGAAGAAAAGAATTGGGGTAGTCTTATAAAAGGCGGTTATCATTCTGTTGATAACAGTTGGCACGTAGATCAAGCTATTGCAGTGCGTAATTATCAAACATTTTTTCTTTTCCAAGGATCTCATGTAGAAGGTAATGAACGTAAAAATATGGGAACTGTAGAGGGCTATAAAGAGCGTACACGTAAAAACCCCGCTCAGTTTGACCGGAATAATTTGCTTTTTAAAATTCATCAATACTTTAATAACAATCACCGGCTTGGTTTTACGGCAGAGCGTTTTGATTATGAAATAAACACTCATTCACTGAATGCATCTACAAGATACTCCCCAGGATCCGTTTATGATGAAGATAATAAACGTCGTGAGCGCCTTTCCCTGTCTTATAATTATAGCAATGAAAACACATTCCTTGATGCATTTTCTGGGCAGCTTTATTGGCAAAAACAAATTAGTAATCATGTCATGAGTGGATTTCGTGTTCAAGCGCCAAAAGGAGATTATTTAAGGGATAATTTTTTGCGTGATACCAATTATGGTTTAAATGCTCATGCTGGTAAAAAAGTGGATTTTGGTACGGTAAATCATGCATTAAAGTTTTCTACTAACGTCTTGTCATCTCAATTTCATCATTACCTGTTAGGCAAAGATAATTGTCATTTTAAGGAGAATGCACAAGGATGCGCCTTTTTGCCTGCTAATCGATCAGATTCACCGGATACGAATAGCTACAGTTTTGGTTTTGCTTTCGAAAATGAAATTAGTTTTGCTGATAATCGTTTCCGTGTAACGCCTGGAGTTCGTTATGATTGGTATAAGCATACTCCTCAAAAAACACCCTCCTATGAGAAAGCTCTCATTTCTAATAAATACCCTTCAGAAAGAAGCGGTTCGCGTTTTTCTCCTAAATTACGGATGGAGTGGGATTTTCGTGATCAAGTAACATTTTATGCTCAATGGGCACAAGCTTTTCGTGCACCACGTGTTTCAGAACTCTACCTCTCCTACATCAAACCCCCTCTTTATTATGTGAAGGGAAATCCTGACCTTAAGTCAGAAGGGAGCAATGGATATGATATTGGCATACAATATGGGAATGTCAATTTCGGTGGCTCACTCAGTGCCTTTATCAATCAATATAAAAATTTTATAACTACCGTGGATAAAGGACCATCCGAGGAGTTTAGATTTGCACGTCGATATTATGTAAATCTTTCACGCGTGCGTATTTTTGGCATTGAAACAAGAGCGCATTTAACTCTTAATAAGGGTTTTCATAGCAATTTTGCCCTTGCCTATTCGCAAGGAAAAGATCTTGAAAAAGATGAATATCTTAACTCAATTCCAGCTTTGAAAGCGATTATCGGATTAGGATATGCAAAAGAAACCTGGGGAGCAGATGTTGTGCTTACTTCCTCTGCTAAACGTGATAAAGTTGCTAAGGAATCTGATTATCAAAAAATTCCGGGATATAAAGTCGTTGATGTATCAGGCTGGTGGAAGCCATTCGGCGAAAAGGGCTTTGTTGTAAGAGCTGGGATTTATAATCTATTTAATGAGAAATATTGGAATGTATCAGATCTTCCTTCCGGTAAAAGTACAATACCAAAAGATTATTACAGTCAGCCTGGTCGCAACTTTAAGGTGTCATTCGTGCAAAAGTTTTAGTTATTTCTATTAACCATTAGATCAATATAAAATTATATTGATAAAAAAGGATAAATTGTTGTGTTATTTTTTAAACCACAAAGATTTGAAAGAGGAGTTTTAACAACTTCTGATTTATCCGTTTTTGGTTGTTCTGCTGTTTAGTAAGAGAACCTTACTTGGTAGTGAGTTGAATCATTTTTTGAAAATCGTTCAACTCATTTCCTTGGAATTGTAAAATTAAGTTAACTCTCAATAAATAACATAAGGCCAATCTATGGCACATAAAGCTGAAACTATTATTCGTTTGCGTGAAGAAAAAAAAGAAATGCGTAATCGTGATTTTGCCCTCTCTGTTGGTATATCTGAGGCAGAACTTATTGCGGTCTATTGCACAGTTGGAAAAGCAAAAAAACTACAAGCTGATGTTGCCACTTTCCTGGAAAATGCTCCTAAACTTGGAACAGTTATGGCGCTGACACGCAATGAATATGCTGTTCATGAAATAACAGGATGTTTTGAAAAGATTGTTCAAAACAAAAACGTCTCTCTCACACTTGGTGAAATTGACTTGCGTATTTTTTCAAAACAATGGAAATTTGGTTTTGAATATGACATGCTTTCTCTTGGAAAACCTACAAAAAGTTTGCAATTCTTTGATCAGTCTGGCGTTGCTATTTTCAAACTCTATTCTAAAGATGCAACAAATATGGAAGAATGGGATAAACTTGTTGATAAGTTGCTTCATGAAGATCAATCGCCTACCCTTGATGTCCTTCCAACTCCAATTCAAACCCAGCGTGAGACAATAGAGCTGGATGTTGAGAAATTCCGCGATCGTTGGCGGCAAATCACTGATGTACACCAACTTCAGGAGATTATTTCCGAATTGAAAATTAATCGACATGATGCTGTAAAATATGCCGGAAATGAATTTGCCAATGAGTTAAAAACAAATACTATTGAAATTATGCTCAACCAAATTGCACAACAAGAAATACCAATTATGTGCTTTGTTAGCAACAAGGGATGTATCCAAATTTTTAGTGGGCCAGTAAAAAACATTAAGCAAATGGGATCTTGGCTTAATGTTCTCGATCAAAAATTTCACCTGCATTTACTCGTTTCAGGAGTCGATAGTGTATGGCGCGTCCGCAAACCAACGAGTAATGGTTATATCAGTTCACTTGAAGTTTTTGATAAAAACGGTGAAATGATTATTCAATTCTTTGGCATGCGAAAGGAAGGGCAAAAAGAACGTGAAGATTGGCAATCTTTATTGAATAATTTGCCCCAAAGCTGAAAAATATCGATTGCTTAGAAAGGCAAAGTGAACATGTTTACACTTTTTTTGCGTAGATTATTAAGCCTTTTTATCATTTTTATACTGTTCTTTTTTACCTTCTTTTCTAAACAAGTGATGGTTAAACCTGCAACGCATTTTCCTAAAGGTGCGCGAATTGTCTCTATTGGTGGATCACTTACAGAAATTGTCTACGCATTAGGAGCCCAAGATCAACTTGTCGCCCGTGATAGTACAAGTGTCTATCCACAAGAAGCTCTTAAACTTCCTGTCCTTGGATATATGCGTGCTCTTTCACCTGAGGGTGTTTTATCACTTGCCCCCGAGGGTATATTGCTTGTTGAAGGAAGCGGTCCTCCCTCCACAATTGATATCCTTAAAAAAACAACGATACCTATAGTAATCGTGCCAGAAAATTATTCCCGTGAAAGTGTGATAGAAAAAATTCGTCTCGTTGGCAAAGCTCTTCATCGTGAACTGAAGGCAGCTGCCTTGATTGAAAAAGTAAACCGTGATTTTGTAAATAATGACCTACTTTTAGCAAAAATAACAAAACCAAAGAGAGTCCTTTTTGTTTTATCCGTACAAAATGGGCGTGTTATGGCATCTGGAACAGGGACAGCTGCTGATGGTATGATAAAACTTTCAGGCGGTATCAATGCTATCACCGATTATAAGGGATATAAGCTTCTCAATAACGAAGCTTTATTGAAAGCAAACCCTGATGTTATTTTGCTTGTCAAACATCGTGAAAAATCCAATAACATTGATAAGATTTTAGCCATACCAGCAGTTCAAGCAACAACTGCAGCAAAAAATCATGCCATTAAACAAATGGATGCTATGTATCTTTTAGGATTTGGTCCACGCACAGCAAACGCATCGAAAGAGCTTATTGATATACTCTATGGTGCAAATCAAAATGGTAAGAGTTGATAATATGGTAGATACGACATCCATAGTGCATACAACTGAAACAAAAGAGAGTAAAAGAGTAAACCGCGCAAATTTTGGAAAAATTTTATTATTAAGCTTAACAGTTTTTCTTATTCTCAGCATTTTTGGTGGGCTCTTGCATGGTGCATCAAAGGTTTCTTTGATTAATCTTGTTCATGTAATGCTCACGCAGGACTTCTCGGTGAGCAGTAAAATACGTGATTATCTCATACTTATCGACATAAGGCTTCCCCGTATTATCTTAGGGGTGTTAGTTGGAGCAGCTTTAGCTGTCTCTGGTGTCCTCATGCAGGGGCTTTTCCGTAATCCTCTTGCAGATCCTGGGATTATAGGTGTATCAGCAGGTGCAAGTCTTGGAGCTATTTTAGCAATTGTTGTCGGTATTGCCTTCCCTTCTTCATTGGCGCCTTTTTTAGAACCTTACAAAGTCATTATAGGTGCATTTTTTGGTGGGCTGTTATCAACACTTATCCTCTATGCAATAGCAACACGTCATAGTTGTACCTCTATTGCAACAATGCTTCTCGCAGGTATTGCTCTTGGTGCTTTAAGCGGTGCTGTTGTCGGAATTCTCATTTTTATCGCAAATGACCAGCAATTACGGGACATTACCTTTTGGAATCTTGGCTCTCTTGCAGGTGCAACATGGTTGAAAGTTTGGCTTGTTTTTCCTTTTATCTGTGTCGGTCTTATTTTTTCTCCTTTTTTATCACGAGCACTTAATGCTCTTGCTCTTGGAGAAGCCGTTGCTGGCCATATTGGTTTCTATATTCAACGGGTTAAGAATATTGCTATTTTCCTTGTTGCACTTATGTGTGGTAGCGCAGTCGCTGTCAGTGGCGGCATTGGTTTTATCGGTATTGTTGTTCCACATATTTTGCGTCAACTCATTGGTCCTGATCACCGCTATCTTATTCCCTGCTCGGCTCTCTTGGGAGCTACGTTACTTATTTTTGCCGACACATTTGCACGTTTAATTGTTGCCCCAGCAGAACTGCCAATCGGAATTGTTACAGCACTTTTTGGTGCACCTTTTTTTCTTTGGATCCTTATATGTAAACGAGGAACAAATTTTCCATGATCGAAGCAGTCAATATTTGCGTTCAACGCGGAAAAAAACAGATTATCAACCATATTGATTTTCAAGCCAAAAGTAGTGCTCTCACCGTCATTATCGGCCCCAATGGATCCGGAAAAAGTACTTTTATCAAAGCGCTGAGCGGAGAAATTCCCTACAGTGGAAAAATGACCTTAAATGGTCATGATGTTACCCAAACAAAAACTTATGAAATGGCAGCAATGCGCGCGGTGCTACCACAATTTACAACGTTAGCATTTCCATTCCTAGTCCATGAAGTGGTAGCGCTTGGTCTCTCCGTAAACCAATTTATCATTGCAAAAAAACAATTAAAAAATCTTCCCCAAAAAGCTTTAGAATGCGTTGGTCTGGCTGATTATGGTAACCGACATTATCATCAGTTGTCAGGTGGAGAACAAGCCAGAGTACAACTTGCCCGTGTACTCTGCCAAATTTGGGAACCTGTTTGTAATAAAGTCCCCCGTTGGATGATATTAGATGAGCCTATTGCTAACCTTGATATTCAACATCAGCTCGTTGTTATGAATATTGCCAGAAATTTTGCCCGTTGTGGTGGTGGTGTTCTCGCTGTCCTTCATGATCTCAATCTTGCTGCACATTATGCAGATAAAATGATATTGCTAAAGCAGGGAAAGATTTATTGTGAGGGAAGTGCCTCGACCGTTTTAACAACTCAAAATTTAAGTGATGCTTATCATTGTTCCCTACCTGTTTCTGAATTGCCTAAAGCAGATACTCCTTTCGTGCTGCCCCAGACAGCATCCTTCCTGTAAAATTTAAGAGATCTTTCCGAAGTCTGTTTGATTAAAGCAAAAAATCAAATTGTACGATAAAACAAAACATGCAGATATACTCAAAAGTCGTTTTGTTTAAAAATTAACTCTTCCCTATAGATGGCAATGTTATACATTACAAATAATTTCTTTTTTGCCCCCAATACTGTAATTTTATATGCTCTAGAAAATACGTTATCAAAAGCCCTTCTGATATAGGCCATTTAGCGACAAATTCTCAATAATATCCTTTACCCATTTTCTCTATGCGGTCATACCCACAAGGAGAAAAATAATTTTTGATTGATTTTTTCTTGTCATAAGTTACATCTCTCCACTCTAGGTATCTGAAGTTGCAGACTGGCAAATCATTCGAATATCATTTTGGCACTATTAATAAAGCATGATTCCCTTATTACCTGCATAAAAAATAACGCGAATTTTACTGCGCATCAGCAATATCATTAATCACAGTATGTGCCATGAATTTCAGGGACAACAGCGTCACAACTTAAAGCACTTTTTTAGCTAAACAGAAAATAGCATGATATTTCCTTAACACAAAGAAAGCTGACTGCTGAAGACTAGTTATTGGATTAGCCAAAGAGCTACACAAAATGGAGAATAAGGACACAAAAAACTACAAGTGAAGCGATAACCATAAAATTCCCCACTTTATTAGTAAATTTCTGATTTTTCTGTTTATTTTATAAAACGCTTCAGTCTTATAGCAGACTACTTCATGACACCTGCTTTATTCCTAAAAAACACACAAAAATCGTTAAAAATATACTTTGCGATTGACAATATAGATATTTAAGCCAACCATACAAACATAATTATACTAATAAAAATTGTTTTAATGGAGGATAATATAAATATTATCGTAAATATTGTATCAATTTTTTAAAAATAAAACTTCCCGAGCTCCATGGGGGGTTGTTTTGCTGTAAAAGCAATATTATTTCACCCCTTCATGTCGATATACGTAATTAATAATTTGGATATATCCCCGCTTAACACCACAACCTGTTTTGAAACTATGTACTTATAAGGAAAAAGTTTGTGCAAAAAAAGACGCTATCAATCAGTTGTAACCCCTTTCCCGCCTCACGTAAAATTTATCAGCAAAGCCTTCTTTTTTCTGACGTACGCGTACCATTGCGTGAAATTTCATTGACAGATGGTAGTAATGAAAAACCTTTAAAAGTCTACGATACTTCTGGCCCCTATACCGACAAAGATACGATTATTGATTTTACAAAAGGCTTACCAGCAATTAGCTTACCTTGGCTCTCTAAGCGTGCTGATACTGAATCTTATTTTGCACGATCAGTCAAACCTGAAGATAATGGATTAGCCTATGATACAAAAACTGTACCAGCGTTTAAACAAAAACGGCCTATTTTGCGAGCAAAAAATGGCAAAGCAATTACTCAAATGGCGTATGCACGTGCAGGTATTATTACTGCAGAAATGGAATATGTGGCTATAAGAGAAAATGAAGGACTAGAAATAAAAAACCAGCAAAAAGCGCAATCAGATGAAACATGTAATGGATCAATACCAGAAATTTACACTGCGGAATTTGTTCGCAATGAAATTGCCTGCGGGCGCGCCATTATTCCCAAAAATATCAATCATCCAGAATGTGAGCCAATGATTATTGGACGAAATTTTCGTGTTAAAATTAATGCTAATATAGGCAATTCAGCGGTTACTTCATCCATGGCAGAAGAAATTGATAAAATGGTTTGGGCTATTCATTGGGGAGCAGATACGGTTATGGATCTCTCAACAGGGCGGAATATTCACAATATTCGTGAGTGGATTCTTCGAAATTCCCCGGTTCCCATCGGGACTGTTCCTCTTTATCAGGCACTCGAAAAAGTACAAGGTATTGCTGAAAATTTAACATGGGATATTTTCCGCAATACCCTTATCGAACAAGCAGAACAGGGTGTTGATTATTTTACCATTCATGCGGGATTAAGATTACCATTTATTCCTTTGACCGCTAATCGCGTAACAGGTATCGTTTCACGGGGTGGCTCGATTATGGCGAAATGGTGTCTGCATCATCATAAAGAAAGTTTTCTCTATGAACATTTTAATGAAATTTGTGATATTGCACGCACGTATGATATCTCTCTTTCATTAGGAGATGGGTTGCGCCCTGGCTCTATTGCTGATGCAAATGATGAAGCCCAATTCGCCGAACTTAAGACTTTAGGAGAATTAACAAAAATTGCCTGGGCAAAAGATGTACAGGTGATGATTGAAGGGCCTGGCCATATCCCAATGCATAAAATTAAAGAAAATATGGAGCAGCAATTAGATCTCTGTCATGAAGCACCTTTTTATACTTTAGGACCTCTTACAACTGATATCGCTCCTGGTTATGACCATATTACATCAGCAATTGGTGCCGCTATGATTGGGTGGTTTGGAACAGCCATGTTGTGTTATGTAACACCTAAAGAGCACCTAGGGCTTCCCGATAAAAATGACGTAAAAACTGGTGTGATCACTTATAAAATTGCTGCCCATGCTGCCGATCTTGCCAAAGGTTTGCCCAGAGCACAATTACGCGATAATGCTCTTTCACGTGCACGATTTGACTTTAGATGGCATGACCAATTCAACCTTTCTCTTGATCCAGAAACAGCCTGCGCTTTTCATGATGAAACAATGCCCAAAGAAGCTCATAAATTGATGCATTTTTGTTCTATGTGTGGGCCAAAATTCTGTTCCATGCGTATTTCCCATGATATTCGCGAGGCAGCAGCAATAAACAAACCAAAAGGTGATGGTATAGGTTGCCATCACCGAGAAATATCAAAAGAATGGTGACCTTTATAGAGAAGTTACTTTTCCTCAAAAAAAAAGAAAGTAAACAGTTGAAGAACATTCTTATCAAAGGTGCAGGTGTAGGTGGTTTAACAGTTGCTTATATGTTACAACAAAAAGGGGCTTCTGTTACAGTATCCGCACCTTTGTGTTCTCCTATAGGAACAGCCAGTTGGTATGCGGGAGGGATGTTAGCGCCTTACTGTGAAAGAGAAAATGCTGAACAAATTGTTGAAGATCTTGGCATACAAGCCATAGAATGGTGGTGCAAAACGCTCCCCAATCTTGTCATCCGAAACGGTACTTTAGTCGTCGCCCCTACACGAGATAAAGTAGAACTTGAACGATTTTTAATGCGCACACATAATCACAAAATTATAAAAGGTACAGAGATAGCGCATCTTGAATCAGACTTTGCAGAACGTTTTAACTGTGCGCTCTTTTACGAAAATGAAGCACATCTGGATCCTCGCAAAGCACTTATCACTTTAAAAGAAAACCTGATACAAAATGGGGCGCGTTTTGTCGATGTAGAAACAACTGAAACAAATTTTGATATTATCATTGATGCAACTGGAATAGCACGTTTAGGAAAAGACAAAAATATACGAGGTGTACGCGGTGAAATGCTGCTCGTACGCAGCACAGATATTAAACTTGTTCGCCCAATTCGTCTTCTTCATCCACGGTTTCCAGTCTATGTTGTTCCACGGCAAGATAATATTTTCATGATTGGTGCAACAATGATTGAAAGTGATTTTGATGGTGCAATTTCAGCAAGATCAATGATGGAATTGCTTAACGCTGCCTATACGTTGCATCCTGCTTTTGCAGAAGCAGAAATTGTTGAAACTGGTGTGGGTGTTCGTCCATGCTATCCTGATAACTTCCCTTCTGTGTACAAACATGGTAACTATATCTCTATTAATGGATTTTATAGACATGGTTTTCTTTTGTCTCCAGAAATGGCAAAACGAGCAATGAAATTGGCATTGGAGTAAAGCATGCAAATATTCGTCAATGGTGAAACAATCCAAACAGAAGTTATCAGTCTCGATCTATTACTTAAAAAATTAGGGTATGAAGGAAATTGGCTAGCTACCGCTGTTAATGCTGAAGTTATTCCCGTCGATGCACGAAGTCAATTTATCTTGCATGAAGGAGATAAAATTGAAATTTTAAGCCCAATGCAAGGAGGCTGAAACTATGCTGAATCTTTATGGACGTAAATTCTCTTCCCGTCTTATGTTAGGTACAGCTCAATATCCTTCGCCAGCAATCCTTCGTAATGCTATTCATAAATCAAATATAGAAATTGTAACAGTTTCATTGCGCCGAGAAACCGCAGGTGGAAAACAAGGTGGACAATTTTGGCAATTTCTTAAAGAACTTGATATAACAGTTCTTCCAAACACTGCCGGTTGTTACACCGTCAAAGAGGCTGTTACTACAGCTCAACTGGCACGAGATCTCTTTAAAACACCTTGGATTAAACTCGAAATTATCGGCAATCCTGACACCTTACAGCCCAATGTTTTTTCCTTGATCGAAGCAGCGCAAATTTTAAACAGTGACGGTTTCCAAATTTTTGCCTATACAACAGATGATCTCATTGTTGCTGAAAGGCTTTTAGATGTTGGTTGCCGTGTCATTATGCCTTGGTGTGCTCCTATTGGATCTGGTCAAGGCCCTCATAATACCGATGGCTTGCGTTCTATCCGTGCTTACCTTCCCGATGTTACTCTTGTTATTGATGCTGGTATTGGATGCCCATCCCATGCCGCTCTGGCGATGGAACTCGGTTATGATGCAGTACTTCTTAATACCGCTGTTGCTAAAGCAGGTGACCCTGTCTTAATGGCGCAAGCTTTTGCGCAAGCTGTTCAAGCAGGCCGTATGGGGTATAAAGCAGGAATTCTCGAAGCACGTAGTATAGCAGTCCCTTCAACGCCAATCGTTGGAAAAGCAGTGTTTTCATGAAACTGGATCCGTTTTACCTCATCGTTGATAATGCTGATTGGGTTGAACGATTGGTTCCTCTTGGAGTCAAACTCATACAATTGCGTATGAAAAATGAAAATCCTAAAATAATCAGTCAGCATATTAAGCGTGCAAAAAACATATGTGATAAATTGGGAACACAATTAATTATTAATGATCATTGGACAATAGCAATTGATGAAAAATGTAATTTTATTCATCTTGGACAAGAAGATCTAAGCAATGCTGATCTTCCCGCAATCCGTAAAAATGGTATAAGATTTGGTCTTAGCACACACGATGAACATGAATTGGATATCGCGTTATCTGTTCATCCTAACTATATTGCACTTGGTCCTATTTATCCGACAATCTTAAAAGAAATGAAATGGATGCCTCAAGGCTTAGAAAAAATTAAAAAATGGAAAAAACGGATTGGTGCTTTACCTTTGATTGGTATTGGTGGCTTAACGCCAGAACGTGCAACTGATGTGTTAAAAGCAGGAGCAAATAGTGCTGCTGTTGTAACTGATATTATTCTCCACAAAAAACCCAGAGAGCGTGTCCAACAGTGGATAAAGGTAACAAAAGCATGGCGTTGATACCTTCTGTTCTTATTGTTGCGGGTACCGACCCAACAGGAGGCGCTGGTATCGTTCGTGATATAGAAACAGCTGCATATTTTCAAATAAAAGCAAGTTTAGCCATTACTTCCATTAACGTACAAGATGATAATCATGTTGCTGAAATTGTTCCAATGAGCGAAAAACTCATCGCCGCGCAAATGCGTACAGCCCTAGAGGCCAATCCAATAAGCGCAATTAAAATCGGTATGACAGGAACCAAAGCGATTGTTGTAGCAATCTGTAATGTGTTAGAAGATTATCCTCATATTCCAGTTATTCTTGATCCTGTATTTGTCGCCTCATCAGGGGGAAAGCTAACAACAGAAACAATCATAGAAACTATGATCAATAAACTTTTCCCTCACGTTGATCTTTTAACACCCAATAGAGAAGAACTCGCCCTTCTCAGCCAAAGCCCATTGGCATCTCATCATGAAGAAGCAATACAACAAGCAAAAAAACTTCTCTCATTTGGCCCACGCTCTATATTAATCAAAGGTGGGCATGCAAACGGTCCTCTTGCAACTGATAGCTTAATTGACAAAATTGAAATCATAAATATTTCCGCTCCACGTTTAACAAAAACAATGCGTGGAACGGGTTGTATTTTGTCAACCGCTATTGCATCACATTTAGCATTAAATGAATCTAGAATTGAAGCTGTAAAAAAAGCAAAAGCATACACCCATACATTACTTTTAAACCACTGTTAAAAACAGTGCTAAATAATAATCATGTCATTTCCTAGATTTTGTATCTTAAGTTAAGATTTAAGAGAAAAGATACGTTTTCCATCTGTCAAGGACAGGAAAGTTATCACAGAGAAGTATGACATCAAGTAACCAAAAGATTGGCAAAGAATTTATCGTTTATTGAGGATGAGTTTTTGGTATACACTTGAAAAGTGAAAATATTACATATCCTTTTTTGAAAGAGCTCATGTTATTTTAAAATAGCGAAAACCTTTTCTTTTCTCAAGAAATTGATTCCTAAACGTTATGAATCTTGATTTCAGAAAGACAGCTGGCATAAAGTTTGAGAAGAGCTTATCAAGGACTATAGACTGTGATGGTGAATTTGTGAGGATCGATGCTCACCTTTATCCAGCTCACTCTTGTGTTGCAGGCTATAAGTAAGATCAATATGGAAAAAAGCATTAGAAAGAAGCAAAGCAAGATTTGATTCCGAAGAGTCATTATGTTGGTAAGATGATGCTTTGGGCTGATCTTTTTGTTTTCTTCTCACTCCATGAAATTAAAATATTATGACTCAAGCATTTCAACTTATTAAAAGGGATGAAAATACACAAGTTATTGCTGATAAAGGTTATGTTTTACATATACTTACAGAAGGATTAAGAAGCAAAGCTACATCCCTGTCTTTTCTGCTCAAACAGAAAAACACCGCCTAATGATGATGAAGACTTCGATAAAGAAAACGCCACCTTATCAAACGCTTCTTCAATAAACTCAACCACCTCAAACATATTTCCTCGTGATTTACTAAAAAGCTTCTTCTTTTTTATAGGATGCCTAACGTATAGTTCAATTGTTCTCTAGCTTTAAAAGTGATAGGCACAGAACCTAATGCCATCCTATATGCATTCTTATACAGAGATGAGCACTAAGAACATCATAAAGCTTGCAGAATATTTTTGTTTGGTTTACCGATAAATGGATTAATCATAAGAAAAAATACAATGTTCAACCAAAGTCAGTATTCAATCTCGTATGAAGAACTTCTAAGCTTCTACAAAGAAAGTGGTGTTGACGCCGTGCTCAGTGATGTACCTATTGACCGTTTTAGTCAAGCTTCTTCTTCAACGCAGGAGTTAAAAAAAGTAATCGACACTCCCCATCACCAATCGGTATCACCAACCATAAAGCAGCATAGCTATCCACTGCCTCACTCTAGTACTATACAACGTGAACCTTCAGCTATAGAGATAGCAAAAGGTGCGAATACACTTGATGAATTAAAATCTGCTCTCCTTGCGTTTAATGGTTGCTCATTAAAATTGACAGCAAAAAGTACCTGTTTTTCAGATGGAACAGCAGGAAGCCCTCTCATGATCATAGGAGAAGCTCCAGGACGAGAGGAAGATATACAAGGAATTCCATTTGTAGGAAAGGCAGGAATGTTGCTTAACAAAATCCTTGCATCAATTGGCTTAACAAGAAAGAATGTCTACATAGCCAACACGATTCCCTGGCGTCCACCAGGAAATCGCACACCAACACCAAGAGAAGTGGCATTATGCCGCCCTTTCATTGAACGACAAATTCATTTAGCTAATCCTCGTATTCTTATAGCACTGGGAGGAGTTGCTATGCAGTTTCTGACTGGCTCTCAAAATGGAATTATCCGGACACGGGGAAAATGGTGTACCTATGAAAGCGAAGACAACATAAAAATACCTGTTATGCCAACCTTTCACCCCGCTTACCTTCTCCGAACTCCGAGTCAAAAAAAACTTACATGGAAAGATTTCTTAGAAGTCAAAAACCGCTTAAATAATCTCTTGTAATTCTTTAGCCTTATCTTGCCTCAGAATATCAACACTCTTTCGATCATTCATATTCTTTAAATACAGTTAGGAAAAAACTATGCAACAGTCAGAAGTACCCATTTACCGTCTAGAAGATTACCAGCAAACTCCTTACGCTATACCAAAAACACAACTTTACTTCCGTTTAGCACCAAAAAAAACCTATGTTACAGCAACATTGTCTCTTGAACCTCGTCACAATAATACAAAAGAATTAATACCTCTTGTGCTTTCTGGGGACGATCTTACCTTAATCTCTGTTGCTATTAATGGTGAGATATTGGCCAAAAACGCTTATAAAGTCACTCCTTCACGTTTAGAAATTACAACCCCACCAGCTACTCCTTTTACATTGCAATTGGTCACGGAAATAAATCCTGAAATCAACCGCCAACTTATGGGACTTTATCTTTCAAATGGTGTTTATTGCACACAATGCGAACCAGAAGGTTTTCGTCGTATTACTTATTTTTATGATCGTCCAGATGTTCTTTCTACCTATACAGTAAAAATTGAAGCGGATTCTCAAAAAATTCCTATCTTGCTTTCCAATGGCAATCTCTTGGAAACAGGAACTCTTGAGAATAATCGCCATTTTGCTATTTGGGAAGACCCTCATCCAAAGCCATGTTATCTTTTTGCTTTAGTTGGTGGAGATCTTGATAAGTTAGAAGACTATTTTACCACTGTATCTGGTCGATGTATCAAACTTAGTATCTATGTAGAAAAAGGAAAAACCAAGCGTGCAACCTATGCAATGGATGCCCTTAAACGTTCCATGCTTTGGGATGAGCAGTGTTTCGGACGTGAATATGATCTTGATATTTTCAATATTGTTGCTGTTTCCGACTTTAACATGGGTGCAATGGAAAACAAAGGGCTTAACATCTTTAATGATAAATACATCCTTGCAGATCCTGAAACAGCAACAGACCAAGATTATAGAAATATTGAACGCGTCATTGCCCATGAATATTTCCATAATTGGACCGGTAATCGTATTACTTGCCGTGATTGGTTCCAACTCTGTTTAAAAGAAGGTTTAACTGTTTACCGTGATCAAGAATTTTCGTCAGATCAAAATGTGCGCAGCCTACAGCGAATTGAAAACATCAAAACCTTGAAAGCTAGGCAATTTACAGAGGATGCTGGTCCGCTCGCTCATCCTGTCCGGCCTCGCCAATATAGCCAAATCAATAATTTTTACACTACAACCATTTATGAAAAAGGTGCAGAGATTGTTCGCATGGTGCATACTATTTTAGGTCCAGCGCTCTTTCGTAAAGGAATGGATCTCTATTTTCAGCGTCACGATGGGCAAGCCTGCACAATTGAAGATTTTATTGCCTGTTTTTCTGAAGTCTCTCATCAAGACTTCTCACAATTCATGCTGTGGTATGAACAAGCAGGCACACCCAATGTAGAAATCGACCACCATTATAGCGATGGTGTTTTAACGATTCATGCAAAACAACAGATCCCAGCAACACCGCAACAAAGCATAAAAAAGCCTATGCTTATCCCTATCGATTTTGGGCTTTTAGGACATAACGGAGAATCTCTCACTTATGAAGCTGACGCGGATATTCAATCAGATGTTATGCTTCTCTTCAAGGAAAACCAAACATTCACATTAAGAGGATTATGCGAAAAACCTGTTTTATCACTGCTTAGAAACTTCTCTGCACCTATCAATCTACAAACTCCGTTCAATGAAAGCGAACTCATCTTTCTTGCACAAAACGACAGCAATCAATTTAATCGTTGGCAGTCGCTTAATCATTTGATGATGCAAGCCCTGATTCAAGCCATTCAGGATAAAACACGAGCAAAAGAGGATATGCCCTCTGCTTTGCTAAAATTGATTGAAACTATCATTAAAGATGAAAGCCTTGAACCGGAGTTTCGAGCATTTTGTTTAAGTTTACCTAGCGAGATTGAACTTGCCCATACAATCGGTAAAAATGTTGATCCAGATTGTATTCACCATGTACGTAATCATTTTTTAGCTTCTATCGCACATACGCATCAAGAGCTCTTCACAACAGTTTATGCGAAAATGCAGATCAAAGAACCCTATTCACCAAACACTGTGCAAATTGGAAAACGAGCACTAAAGAATATTATACTAGACTATCTTTCCATTGCCAAAGCCCAACCAAACCTTGCTGCCACACAATATGCAACAGCTGATAATATGACTGACCGCATGGCCAGTATAACCATTTTAGTGAAACGCTTTAACGAAAGTGAGCAAGCAAAAAATGCTTTAAATGATTTTGAAAGCCGATATCGGCATGACCCTTTGGTCATGGATAAATGGTTCTCTATTCAAGCAATGGTTGCGCGAGAATCAACACTTGACCATATTAAAAAACTCATGCAACACCCGCTTTTTTCACAAGATAACCCCAATCGTGTACATGCTTTGATTGGTGTCTTTGCATCTAACAACCTAACGGGTTTTAACAGAGTTGATGGTGCATCCTATCATTTTCTTTGCCAAATCATTTTGGAAATTGACAAAAAAAATCCACAACTCGCTTCACGGTTATTAACAATGATGCGCTCTTGGAGACAGTTAGAACCCATTCGGCAAGAAAAATTTGAAACTGCATTAAAAACAATTGCAGCAGCTCCTCAATTATCAAGCGATGTGACTGATATCATCAATCGTCTTCTCGCTTAAAAGAAAAAATGTTTTTAAATCAATATATTATAATATTGCTTATGAAATAATATCAAATGAGCTACTCGCTAACGGTTAAGCCTATAAACAGGTAATTTAAGCCTGTTTATAACCCATGTTAAGTTCCTTTTCATTTCCCTACTCCACACTCGTAAAAGTAAAATTGCTTTTTCTAAAAAAAGACTGGACAGAGGACTCCTGTTTTGATTCATTACATCTTATGGAGTTACTATGAATATCGAAGCAGTTTTTAAATTACATTATTCCGTAATTAAAGGAACGAGAAATGGCTAAATTGGACGCATATAATGCGCCAACGGAGGTATACGCTGAGTCAAAATCGAGCGCTCAAAGTCACAAGACGCGGACAGAGCGTATCAATCTATTTTCTGGCTCAGCCTATCAAAAATTTCTCTTTATTGAACCTTGGCTACGGCGTGCTATTCCATTTATAATTGTTGTATTTCTTGTTGTGCTAGCAGCAATTCGTTTTGTATCAATCTATGATTGGTACCGCGCGATTGATAAAAACACGCGTTCTACTATCACTCTCTTAGCCGCTCATATCAGCAATACAATTGATCGTGACTTACTTGCTGCCACTCAGAAAGGAAAAGCTGCTGCTCTTTCTCATAATCATTTGCAAAATATCCTCACCAATTTTCGCAACCAAGGTCTTATCAAAACCAGCACTGTTATCGCCATAGTCGATCAAAATGGTAATGTCTTAGCGTCATCCAGTTCCGAGATCATTTTAGGAAAACCCTTACAAGATCTTACCTCTGAGAGCACTGCTCTACAGTCTCTAAGCCAACATGCTGGTGTTATGCAAATCACAATAAGGAAAAATGATCCTGCTCTCGCCTCATTTCACCAAACAGAAAATGGACAATATGGTGTATTCATCAGTGAAAAAATACAACATACTTACAGGGAATGGCGCAAAATTTTCTTGTTAAATATAACTCTGTTCATAGGAACTACTGGCATTATTTTATCTCTTCTCTATGCTTATTACCATCAAATTACACGAGCACGCAAGACAGATCTGATTTCAGAAAAAATTCAAAACCGCATTGATATGGCAATGATGCGTGGCCGCTGTGGACTATGGGACTGGAATATGGCAAGCGGACGTGTCTACTGGTCACGAGCAATGTATGAAATGCTCGGCTATGTGCCTCAAGATGCACTGCTGTCAATTTCCCAAATTACGGACATTATCAGCCCAAACGATGCTAATTTTTTTGATCTTGCCCAAGAATTAATGAGTGGTAAAAAAAAACATATCGATATTAATGTCCCTATGCGTCATGCCGATGGTCATTATGTATGGATGCGTATCCGTGCTGAAGTCACTGATGAGGAAGAACCACATTTAGTTGGTATTTCCTTCGATATCAGCGAGCAGCATCAATTTGCCGAAGAAACAGCGCAAGCCGACCTTCGTATCCGCGATGCTATTGAAAATATTTCAGAATCTTTTGTATTGTGGGATTCAGAAGGACGTTTAGTTATGTCCAACAGCAAATTTTGCGAATATGTAGCTATCCCTAAACAGATTTTACAACCAGGGATCCAACGTGAAACTGTCGAAGCCATGGCTCGCCCTGCAATCAATGAATATCCCCTTAAAGATGATGGTACTGGTAACTTAACCAGTATTCGCCAAACTGCAGATGGCTGCTGGCTCAAAATTAATGAACGGCGCACCCAAGACGGAGGACTTGTTTGTATTGGTACAGATATTTCTGAGCTTAAACAACAACAAGAAAAATTTGAAGACAGTGAAAGACGCCTTTTTTCTTTTATTCAAGAACTTAAACGTGCACGAGGAAATGCTCAACAACGGGCAACAGAAGTTGAAAAACTTAATAAAAGTCTGAAAGCAGAAAAAGAGCGGGCTGAAAGCGCTAACAAAGCTAAATCAGAATTTTTAGCCAATATGTCCCATGAATTGCGGACTCCACTGAATGCCATTCTGGGCTTTTCAGACATCATGTTGCAATCTACCTTTGGCCCTCTTGGCTCAAAACGCTATAAGGAATATATGCGTGATATTTACAATTCAGGTAGCCATCTTCTAACCCTTATTAATGATATTCTTGATATGTCTAAAATAGAAGCTGGAAGATTTACTGTTGATTGTAAGAATATCGATCTTGAGCCTATCATCAGTGAAGCATTGCGAACACTTATGCCACAAGCTCAAGAAAAAAATATTTTTGTTACGACGAATATTGCTACAAAACTTCATGCAGAAGTTGATGGCCGTGCTATAAAACAGATTTTCCTTAATCTCATCTCAAATGCTGTTAAATTCACACCTTCTGGTGGAAACATTGATGTTTGCGCTTTAAAGAAAAAAAATAATCTTGTTTTTAAAATTAAAGATACAGGGGTTGGCATTCCTCAATCAGCAATCAAAAAACTTGGTCAACCTTTTGAACAAGTTGAAAACCAACTCACGAAAACCTACACTGGCTCAGGTCTTGGATTAGCAATCTCGCGCTCCTTGCTAGAACTACACAAAGGAAAACTTGAAATTATCTCTAAAGAAATGAAAGGTACAACTGTAACGATTACAATACCAATCAAACAAAATTAAATCCGTTTTAAATGTTCTCATTTTGCTCCCGTTGTAGCAAAATCTGTTTTCGTTCGTTGCCCCAACGATATCCAGATATACAACCATTCTTGCCCACAACACGATGGCAAGGGATAACTAATGCCAATTTGTTACATGCACATGCATGAGCAACTGCACGAAAAGCATTGGGCATACCGATACGTTGAGCTAACAACTTATATGAAATTGTTTCACCGCATGGTACATCACATACTGCTGCCCATACTTTCTGCTGAAAGATCGTGCCATTGATATCTAAGGAGAAATCATGTTTCCTTACCAACTTAGGAGTTTCTATCATTGCTATAATATGGGCAACTTCTTTTTTAAATATTCTGTCATCATCCACTTGTTGTACATCACCAAAGCGTAGCATAACCTCCTGGAACAATTGTTCTGTAGTATCTCCCAACGCTATATCACAAATCCCTTTGTGGGACTTTGCCACCAAAAGCATTCCTATTGATACGTTTTTCAGACAGAATATTCTCTTTTTGGAAATGTCCAACATTTTGACTTTTTTTATATTTTAAAAGATTTTGAACATTATGAAACAAAGAAAAAAAATTTTCCCATTACTCTCTTTACAAAGCGAAGCAAAATCACCCTGAAATCTCCATCTCTTTAGCCATTAATCTAAAATCATACTTCAACCATTTTATGGAATGGAATATGAACAGAATAATAAGAAGCTAAACTCTCTTTATACCTGATGAAACCCCATGACTATAAGAAGTGAATTGATGATCACCTTAAAAGCATGTAATTTTAGCATAAAAGCAAATCCAGAAAAAAGTATTGCGACGATTGTATCTCTCTTAAAAAAAGAATAATTTACGGCATATATCTGAAAAAATAAAAGCCCCACTCTAAAATGGGGCTTTTTAAAAATTTAATCCTGCAATAAATTAAAATTTGTACGCTACACCAACACGGAAATCATTGGTTTTGTAACCGATTTCAACTCTATCCTGTCCGAACTTTTTCTTACCAAAATCTGAGTAACGATATTCTGCACGCATAATAACATTATCAGTCATTGCAAAATCAACACCGCCTCCAAGAGTATAACCAACAAATGTCTTTTTTTCATCATGCAAAAATCTAGAAAAATCAATTATTATAAAATCAGGCGGTGCTACAAAAGTATTTTGAATCTGCGTATAAGCAACACCTCCAGCAATATAAGGCATCAAGCGCTCCCCAGCAAAACCAACTCGCACCCGCGTAGCACCAGCCCATTTTTGCTTTAAAGTAGCTTGTATAATCCGTTCATATTCAAAAGGTGGTTTAGAATTTGGAAACTCTATCCCTGGAAACTCTATCCCTGGAAGCTCTATCCCTGATTTACTCGTTCCTGCCTGCCCTTCTGATAATATTTCGGGTCTACGTTTCATCGGTTCATTGATATTTTTACTTTCCTTCTTATTAGACCAGATCACATCCGTATCAACACCTATAACAAAACCCTTGCCGAAATCAAAATTGAAACCGCCATAAATACCACCTACGAAACCAGAAGGTTTAGGTAAAAGTTCCTTTTTAACTGAAGCCCATTTTCCTATCTCCTCGTGTCTTAAATAACTTAAAGCAGCCTTACTTGAAAAATTACCTATTTGGCCGCCAAGGTAAAACCCTGTCCAAGAAAAAGCAGGAACTGCAACTACAGGCTCAGGCTGCTCTGGAATGATGACATCCGCGGCCTGGGCTATAGAAATTGAAATTAACGAAAAAATAGATGTTGTTATTAAATATTTTGTAGCCATAATTGCTCCCCTAGAAACTTATATTACAAACATGGTTTCATATTTTTTCCAAAAAATCTATAGTAAAAATGATACAGTTATAAGGAAAATAACCTCCTCATTGGAAAATTCAAACACATTTTAACCAATGATGTTATAGAAATTGTTTGAATCTTTATTAGGCAAATTCATTAGCTTTCATGCGCTTCATATCTTTCACCATTGCCGAACACTACATAAATAACCATCATATCAATTTCTTGAAAAAAATGAAGTTGGTGAACGAAACTGATAAAATTTCTTACCCCACTTTGCTCAATATACTTCCGTTATTGATATGGTAAAAAATACAGAGTTATAACCTTTTTAATATTTTGTCTCAATTTATGCAATAAAAACGCCAATGCTCATGTTTTTCTGAAAGAACTCCTAGCATTTTTAAGTGCGTAAAGGTGTCTTACTTGATAGGGGTTTATCAACATGCAATGTAATATTATTAATACATATTAGCCCCAAAAAGATGATAAATAATATCATCATTAAAAGGTATAAAAAAGCGCATTTTAATTTTCTGAATGAAGCATAATACTTAGAACTCACTAATTTAGCATGAAAGCTGTTTCAACCAGCACAAAAAACAATACATACCTCCGTGAAAATAAATGATAACACAGACAAATTATGTAAAAATTACAATTTCAGCAATAGACAATGTATTATTAAAATCAATGATCTAATCGTCACAAAGTGCTTTTAAAGCAAATAAATAATACTGTATTACTACGATATTAACAAAAAAGTTAAACAAAAAACTTATTTTAGTATTTGATAAAAATTGACAAAAATTCTCAATAGAGACTAAAAAAAACCGATGAAATTAACACTTTATAAAAAATATTTTCACAATAGATGACTGATTTTGTTATTTTTATGAATAATATTTGTATTTTGCACATTCTTATGTCTATATCTTGCTATCGTACTTTTTGATATTTTTATCTCGCACTTCGAAGCAATTTTCTCATAAAAAATTTATCATAAAATAACACTTAATGTTTCATGATCTGTTTAAAAATTGAACATACCGATTGTGCCGTTTCCTCAATTAATTTTTCAACACGAAGCAAATCAGGTTCTCCAACACTGCTTAATAAAAGGTCGCTTAATCCAGGTGGCATATCATGAGGGTCAAAAGCATCATTTAAGCAAAGCCGTATCATTTGGTTTAAATTTGTATAAAGGCTATAGGCACGATGTAAGTCAACAATACATGACTGATTGAGAACACTGTTGGGTAAATGAGCCAAAATATCCGCAGTAGATGCCCCAATTTGAAACGCAATCACATGAGTAATAAGAGCAAATTGGGCAATGAATTCTACATCCATGATACCACCAGACATCATTTTCAAATCCCATCGATTTTCTGGCGGTTTTTCTTTTTCAATCAAAGCCCGCATTTCACGTACTGCTTTTGCGACATCCTTCTTATCATGAGGTAAAGCAATAATTGCACAAACTTCATTTTCTAAATTTTGTAAAAAATTAGGATCTCCAGCTATACCCCGTGCCCGGGTTAAAGCAAGATACTCCCATATCCATGCCTCTTTGCGATAATATTTTCTAAAAAATTCAAAAGAAACAGCAACAGGTCCCTTATTACCTAATGGACGCAATCTTAAATCAACTGCATAAAGGACACCTTGACTTGTAAGAGTAGATAAAGCTGCAATAAGACGCTGTGTAAAACGGGTATAATATTGAGAAATATAGAGAGGTTTTTCTCCATCAGATATTTCTGCATCCTCATCATGTTCATAAAGCAAAATAAGATCAACATCCGAACCAGCAGTTAATTCACGACTTCCAAGCTTACCCATGCCCAGTATACCCACACGCCCCCCTTTAATATTGCCATGGATACGAGAAAATTCCTTTTGAACCGCAGCCAACGTTTTTGCAATCATAAGATCAGCAAGCGCAGTAAACGCAAAACCTGCTTTCTCTCCCGTAATTGCACCATTCAAAATTCGAATACCAATCAAGAAACGTTGCTCATCAGCAAAAACCCTTAAATGATCGAGAATTTCTTCATAAGGAATTACACCTTCAAGAAAATATTCAAGCCGATTTTCTAAGTAAGTTTTTGTTGGCAACTCTGAAAGAATTGTTGGATCTAGCATCCCATCAAAAACATGTGGTTTACGTGTAATAATTTCTGCAAGACGTGGAGCAGCACCCATGATAAGCACTAACATATTCAAAAGAGAGGGATTAGACTGCAAAAGACTAAAAAGCTGTATCCCTGAGGGCAATCCCTGTAAAAAACTATCAAAACGCAACATCGCTTCATCAGCCCGTTTTATCGCACCAAAAGCTTTCAAAAGTGCTGGGGTCAATTCTGTTAATCTCTCACGCGCTTCAGCAGATTGAGTGGCTTTATAACGCCCACAATGAAGTGTGCGCATAATACGACAAATATCGCTCGCCCGTTCAAAACCTAAACGGCTTAATGTTATTAATGTTTCTGGATCATCTTCTTCACCTGTAAAAACTAAATTGCCAATTTCTAAACCAAGTTCTTGCTCGTTTTCAAACAGCGCCGCATAATGTTTTTCAACAACCTGAAGTACTTTTAATAAATCGCGGATAAAGCTGCTACTCTCTTGATAGCCCATCAAATATGCAACACTGGTAAATTGAGAAACATCATTTGGAAGAAGATGGGTTTGTTCATCTGCAAGCATCTGAATACGGTGTTCCACATTTCGTAAAAAAGCATAACTTTTTATGAGATTATCGCTCGTTTTCTCACTGATCCAACCAAGTGTATGAAGTTCTGTTAACATAGCAACTGTCTGACGTCCACGTAATTGCGGAAAGCGCCCACCAGCAATGAGTTGTTGTGTCTGAACAAAAAACTCAATCTCACGAATACCACCTCGTCCCAACTTTATATTATGGCCATAAGCAGTAATTTGACCATAATTTTTACACGCATGAATCTGACGTTTGATCGAATGGATATCAGCAATCGCAGCATAATCTAAATATTTCCGCCATACATAAGGAAAAAGCTCTTTGAGAAATTTAAACCCTGCCCTTTTATCGCCAGCCACTGGACGTGCTTTAATCATAGCTGCCCTTTCCCAATTTTGACCACGCCCCTCGTAATAACGTAACGCAGTCCTTACCGGTAAGGCCAAAGGAGTTGAACCTGGATCTGGTCGAAGTCGAAAATCAAGACGGAAAACATATCCCTCCGCAGTACGTTCTTGAATGATACGGATCAATCGACGTACCATCTTAGAGAACACATCAACACTCTCAGAAAGATCACCAACATGAGGTGACATTTCATCAATGAAAACAATAAGATCAATATCAGAAGAATAATTTAGTTCTCCTGCCCCTAATTTTCCCAGCCCTAAAATGATTAAACCACTGTCTTTTTCTGGATCATCACGGCTTGACAAACTTATCTTACCATGATCATGCGCTTCTCTTAAAAGAAAACGTAGCGCTACACCTAATGCCGCTTCTCCCAAACGAGTCAACCAAGTGCATGAAATTTCGTAAGTAAAAATACCACTCAAATCAGCTAAAGCAATGAGAATATGTGCTTCCCGTTTTTTGCGTCTTAAAGCCGCCATCAATGCAGTTTCATTTATAGATTCACTCTTATCGATAAGTGCAACATCATCGATAATTTCGCTTAGCCTTGTTTCTATATCAACATATAACAAAGGACTGAGATATGATGGATTTGCGATCAAAACCTCGCGCAAAAAAGGAGATAAAGTCATAACCGCACTTATAAAATCAACCTGCTTTCCTTTGGCTAAAAAATAGGAAACAAGCGATTCTAAATTTTCCTTTCTGGCTTGTTCTTCAATATCTTTCAGCCATTGGGAACCACTCTCATCAAGGGGACATAAAGGGAAAAGGTGTGTTTTTAAAAAAGCATTTTTCATCTACACTCCCGTGAAAAGTACTCTACCTTCCTTCACTATTTCATGATATTTTAAAAAAAACAGTTGTTACATATAAAAACAGAACAATGAAACAAAACACCTTTATGGAAATAATAAAATAGCCCTAAGCCCTGGGTTTGCATTTTCAAGTAACAATTCACCCCCGTGAAGTTTCATAACAGCTTTTGCTATACTTAAACCAATACCAAAACCAGGCTGTGTCCGACTTTCTTCCAAACGAACAAATCGTTCTGTTACTTTTTCAAGTTTGTCCGCTGCAATTCCTGGGCCATTGTCGCTAACAACAACCAACAAATGTTCACCACGATATTCCATCGATAAGCAAACTTTTGCCTTCCTTCCATCTTTAGATGCATATTTAATCGCATTATCGATAAGATTAAAAATTGATTGTGCAATAAGCTCACGATTCAAATTAAGCTCTTTATCAAATGTATCGCCCAACCAAAGCAAAACACCGGACTCTTCAGCAAAAGGTTCATAAATTTCAACGGCATCTTCAAGGATCGTCTTCATATTCATAGTCTCAAGATTTTCAATTGCACTGCTAGCCTCAATGCGCGAAATCATTAAAATAGCATTAAAAGTACGAATAAGTTGATCTGATTCAGCAATGATACCATCAAGTGCTTGACGATATTCAAGCTTCGTTTTTTGTCCCAAAAGTGCTGCTTCAGCACGATTTCTAAGACGCGTCAGCGGTGTTTTCAGATCATGAGCAATATTATCCGATACTTGACGCAAACCAATATTTAATTCTTCAATGTGGTCTAACATAACATTAAGATTAGCTGACAATCGATCAAACTCATCACCTACCCCAGAAACAGGTAAACGCCCACTGAAATCACCATCCATCAAGCGCTGTGAAGCAGCCGTTACACGATCAATCCTCTGCAACGCGCGCCTACCAACAAAAAACCATATGAGTAAAGCCCCTCCAACCATTGCTGCGAGAGCAATCATTACCGCTTTACGAATAACCGCTGCAAAACGTTCTGGTTCATCCAAATCCCGTCCCACAAGAATTTTCATAGCATTGGGCAAATCAACAATAATTGCCAAAGCGCGATGTTCACTTGTTTTGTCATTTTCTCCAAAACGCGAATACAAAAAAGAATCCGAAAGAAAACCATTATGCTTCAAAAGTCCAACCTCAATACGTGCAACATTCCCTGCTAAAATGCGTCCCATAGGATCAGTAACAAGATAAAGAAAAGCCCCAGGTTGTCGTGAACGGTAATCAATAGTGCGTATTAATAAAGGGAGGCCACCATAGTTATAAGCGTTTTCGATAATTCTTAGCTCTTCACGCAAAGCTTGTTCAGTTTGCTCGGTTAACAATGAAACAGAAAACGCCGTCATATAAATAGAAAGCCCTGTTGCAACTAACCCAAACAATAAAATATAAAGTGCTGAAAGCCTTAGCGCAGTTGTGCGCATCATATTTATTAAACGATTCATATTTTATTATCTGGTGCTTTCAGCATATATCCAGCTCCCCGTACAGTATGGAGAAGTGGGACATCAAAATCTTTTTCAATTTTTGCTCTTAAGCGAGATATATGAACGTCAATGACATTTGTTTGTGGATCAAAATGGTAATCCCAAACATTTTCCAAAAGCATAGTGCGAGTAACAACTTGCCCAGCATATCGCATCAAATATTCAAGTAAACGAAATTCTCGTGGTTGCAAGACGATATTTTTATCACCCCGTTTGACTGTATGTGCTAACCGATCGAGCTCAAGATTTCCTACGCAATAAACAGTTTCTGCCTCTTTAGGATTTTTCCGCCGTTGCAGGACTTCAACACGGGCAAGAAGTTCAGAAAAAGCATAAGGTTTTGTCAAATAATCATCACCCCCTGCACGCAACCCCATCACACGATCATTCACTTGCCCTAAAGCTGAAAGGATGAGAACAGGTGTTTTATTGCCTTTAGCACGCAATTCAGCAATAATAGACAGTCCATCACGATGCAAAAGCATCCGATCAACAACCATAATGTCATAATTTTCCGTTTCAGCTAAAGCATATCCAGTATCCCCATCGTACGCAACATCAACGGAATGTCCTGACTCCCCAAAAGCTTTTTCGAGATAACGCCCCGTCTCATGATCATCTTCTATAACGAGTATCTTCATAAAACGCATCTCCGTTATTTTATCAAATGAAGTTGTAGGACAGAAGCTTATAAGACCTCTGCCCTAGTGTTTTAAAAATGTTATTTTTTGAAAATTGGAAGAGCTACAAAACGGTTTTGATCATTTGTTCGCACTTGTAAAAGTATGGCTTTTCGTCCTAACTTTTGGGCATTTTTAATTGTGTCAGTAATATCAGATACCTTTTTAACAGATTTATTATTAACTGTAACAATCACATCACCAGGGCGTATTCCTTTATCGGCAGCATCTGAATCTGAATCGACATCAGTTACGACCAACCCTATCCCATCATCAGAAGGAGCAACAATCAAACCATAATCTTCCAATGTTTCATTTGAATCATTGCGCCCATTTGAATATTTTGAGTCTTCTTTCATAACTTTATCGTCAGGCATTGTATCAAGTTTAACCTTGATATTCTCCTCTTTACCAGATTTCCAAACACCTAATGTTACTGTTTCTCCTGGTTTAATATTTGCAATACGCTTTGCTAGATCACGGACATCATTAATCTTTTCACCATTTACCGAAATAATGACATCCCCTGCCTTGATACCAGCTTTCGCGGCTGGACCCTTTAACGGATCAGTAATCAAAGCGCCTTTAGCCTCTTTCAAACCAATTGAATCAGAAATTTCTTTCGTCACAGGCTGAATCTGCACCCCAAGCCAACCACGCTGAACTGAACCTTTCTCGATAAGTTGTTGCACAACCTGTTTCGCTATTGCTGCCGGAATAGCAAAAGCAATCCCAACATTGCCCCCAGAAAGAGAAAAAATTGCTGTATTAACTCCTATAACTTTTCCGTTAAGATCAAAAGTTGGACCTCCAGAATTTCCTCGATTAACAGCAGCATCAATCTGAATAAAATCATCATAAACGCCAGTACCGATATCGCGTCCACGTGCCGAAACAATACCTGCTGTTACAGTTCCACCAAGGCCAAATGGATTACCAATAGCAACCACCCAATCACCAATGCGAAGTTTTGAATCATCACCAAAATCAACATACGAAAATGTTCTTTTTTCATCTACTTTCAATACCGCAAGATCGGTTCGCGCATCTGTTCCAATGAGTTTTGCATTCAGTTCTGTGCCATCATCAAGAACAACAGTGTAACTTGTACCATCAGAAATCACATGATTATTGGTCACCAGATAACCATCAGACGAGATAAAAAAGCCCGATCCAAAAGCTATAGGACGAAGCCTATGCGGACGTTTCAAAGACTTATTACTAGGCTTACCATGATCATAAAATTCTTGAAAAAACTTCTTCAAGGGATGTTGATCTGGTAATTGGTCAAGACCTGGAAAACTAAAAAAATCACTAAAGAACCACTCTTTTTTCTTTTTATTGCTCTTCACCTGTACTGAAACAACAGCAGGTTTAACTTGAGAAACAATATTTGCGAAACCCTGCTGTTGCACTAACGAAGCAAACACAGAATTTGCACGAGCTTCGGTCATCCACAAGCTTGATCCACACCCACTAAAAAACAGGGCAGTTTCTAAAGCAGCAGAAAAACCTACTGCGGCTAATGTTGGGAAGAAAGTTTTTTTAACCATTTAGTCTATGCTCCTATTTAGTCATATTTTTATCCAGAGTCCAATCACTTATAAAACAAAAGACCTTACCGTTTTCTGTCTAAATTGTTAAAGTTTTGTAAGATTTAAGCACAGAAAAAGCTGAATTATTAGGTTCAACGTACTCCAATTTTTCTTCCCGTAATCTTGTAATATCTGTGTCAACTCAACGGTATTTTGACTTTGACTGTTTTTCTTTATCCGTATTTAAAGTAATTATTTTTTCGGGCTTGTACCATCTTATCCGAAAAAATAGAGCGCTTGCACCAAGACTTATAATTATCAAAGGTGATAACCATAAAAGCCAAGTTGTTTTATTAAATGGCGGTTTCAAAAGGATAAATTCACCATATCGCTCAACAAGAAAATCAATGATCTGCTGATCACTGTCACCTATTTTTAAACGTTCACGGATCAAAAGCCGTAAATCACGTGCCAAGGAAGCATTTGAATCATCAATTGATTGATTTTGGCAAACCGGACAACGCAAATGTGATGAAATATCACGTGCACGAGCTTCAAGGACTGCATCCTTTAAAACTTCATCCGGCTCCACTGCTATCGCTAATCGTAAAGGAAAAATAGCAATTAAAAAAAACAAAGCCCAAAACAGTTCCTTCTTCATCTCAAAGCCTTTTCAGAAAACTTGAAGCGGGAAGCTATCCGTCGATGCAACCCAATGCGAAACCAATAACCAAAAAGAGAAAAACACCCCCCCATAGCCATCATTATTGCCCCTAACCATACACAAATCACGTAAGGCTTCCACCATAGATGCACAACAAGCCCTTGATCATCTATATGGCCCGGTGCAATATATAATTGGGATAATAAGCCATGATTTTGAATACCAACTTCTGTTGTTGATATGTTCTGGCTTGAATAGAAACGTTTTGATGCTATTACGTTGCGGACTGCATGCTTGTTTTCATAGACTGTAAAATTAAACTCCATTGCAGAATAATTCGGACCGGCGCTTTCATGCACTTTGTCAAAGCAAATAGTTTTACCCGCTATTGTAACCCTATCTCCTATGTGCATGGTTAAAATACGCTCTTGAGCAAAAGTCGCAACACAGACAATACCAAACAATGTAACAGCTAATCCCATATGTGCCACTGCTGCACCAAAAACTGACCATGGCAATCCAATAAATCTCTTAAACCGCACCGACAAAGCTAACTTGTGATGTCCACTTTTCTTCCAAAGATCAGCTAAACTGCCTAAAAAAACAAAAACTGAAAGTCCTACTCCTAAAGCTGCAAAAATATCACGCAAAGATGTTGCATAAAACGTTATAAAACAGGCTACACAGGCTAATACGCAAACAACCCACAACCGTTCAAAAACCCCAAGAAAATCACCGCTTTTCCATACCATCATTGATCCAAACGGAACCAACAACAACAATAATATCATTAAAGGACCACAGGTAATGTTAAAAAAAGCGGCACCTACAGAAATTTTTTTTCCAGTCAATGCCTCAATAAAATAAGGATAGAGCGTACCAATCAATACTGTCGCTGTTATTGTTGTAAGCAAGAGATTATTTAAAACAATAAAACCTTCACGTGAAATTGGCCGAAATAATCTACCTGCTTTTAAAATGGGTACGCGCAAAGCAAAGAGAAAAAAAGCTCCTCCGGTGAAAAAGAATAAAAGTGCAAGAATTGCCCGCCCACGTGCTGGATCAATGGCAAAACTGTGAACAGATACTAAAAGACCTGAACGAACAAGAAAAGTTCCCATAAGAGAAAGAGAAAAAGTAAGAAGTGCCAAAAATAAAGTCCAACTTTTTAATGTTTCCCGCTTTTCCAGAACAAGAGCAGAATGCAAAAAAGCTGTTCCTGAAAGCCAGGGCATAAACGAAGCATTTTCAACTGGATCCCAAAACCAATAACCACCCCATCCTAACTCATAATAAGCCCAATAGGACCCAACCATAATGCCTAGTGTCAAAAAACACCAAGCAAGAAGAAGCCAAGGACGAACCCAATGCGCCCAACGTCCATCGACATGTCCCATAACCAATGCAGCTACTGCAAAAGAAAAACAAAGAGAAAAACCGACAGAGCCTAAATAAAGAAGTGGTGGATGAATTGCTAAAGCGATATCTTGCAAAAGAGGATTGAGATCATTTCCCTGCAATGCCGGTGGATTAATACGTAAAAATGGATTCGATAAAAAAAGAACAAATACAAGAAAGGCACTTATAATCCAACTTTGGCAAACCAAAATTAATGTCTTAAACTGTTCTGGTAAATGTTGGCTAAATAATGCCATCAATGTACTGAAAAAAGCAAGACTTAAAACCCATAACAACATGGATCCTTCGTGATTTCCCCAAACACCAGTGATCTTATAAAGCATTGGTTTTTCAGAATGGCTATTCTCAACAACATTTAAAACAGAAAAATCAGATACCATATGGGCATGAACAATAATCAAAAAAGATAAGAGCAATAATGTAAAAGTAATATAGGTGAAGGGAACTGCTGTTCGCATCAATGAATGATCCTCCCACCAAACACCCAAAGCAGGTAAAAATGCCTGCATTAAACTCACTGCAAATGCTGCGGCTAAAAAAATATGACCCAGTTCAACAAGCACAATCGAATCATTTCTCCACAGTGTGATGCTTGTTCAAGCGATCAGCTTTTTCTTTAGACATATAAGTTTCATCATGTTTTGCCAAAACGCGCTTACCTACAAAAAGCCCTTGTTTATTAAAATATCCTTCCACGACAACGCCTTGCCCTTCACGAAAAAGATCTGGCAATATGCCAATAAAAACAACTTTTTTATGTTTTGCGTTATCCGTTACGAAAAAAGTAACTTTCATCTTCCCAATATATTCAACTGTGCCTTTTTCAACAAAACCACCTAAACGTAAAGGACGTCCTATGAGAATATCTTCTTTTGTGATTTCAGATGGTGTTCGAAAAAAACTCACCATATTACGCATTGCATACATGATAAGACTTATCGCAATTACTACGATGAAAAAGCATAAAAAAATCAAAAACAATCGGTTTCTTTTCCGCTGTTTTAAAATAACTTTCAATGATAGAGGATTTTTAAAAGATTGATTGTTCATAGACACTCTACGAAAATCCTTTTTATAAACACATTCATATAAGCATCAATACCTATATATACCTTTTCTTTTAAAGAGCTTCGCACATCTTGTATATGGGTGCAATTTTTTATCCAATACCTCTCCTCACCCCAATAATCCTCCTCAGCGCCTTTCTTACTTCTTTGTAAAAGAATTTTTTCTACCAACTTTCACTTACAATACGCCTTCACCACCTTGTTGCGCTCCTTCATTTTTATCTCAGTTCTTCAACCATCATGGGCCTTAACATCCACTTCTAGGATACCACCACTTTAATTCACCTCTCTGAATGCTTTTTCATACTCCTTCTGATTTAATATCTAAACTGTCCACAACCACTTTCTGAGCATTCTAATCAGATAAATCACGTAACTGAATAATCATTGCTTCAACACGCGATCGTGCTGCAAAATCCTCAGGCATTGTATTAAGGAAATTTTGTAAAAACTGGACTGCCTGTGCAGACTTACCCGCTTGATGAAGTGCTTCAGCTAGTAATAAACGAGGATAAAAATCATTTGGCACCAAATCTGCAGCTTTTTGAAAAGCATTTTGTGCTTCTTGTGTAATTGTTCCCCCCTCATAACCAATCAATGCCAGACCATACCCTACAAGCCTTGGAGCCGATTCTCCATTTAAGCGAAGTGCATCCAAATACATATTTACTGCATCGCGAAAATAGCCTTCCTCGAGGTATCCTACCGCCAGCGCATCCGCTAACTTGCCATCGTTGGGGGTACGAAAAAAAAGCACTTGTAGACGAATAAGCTGTTCACGCTTACTAAGCATCTTTGGATTCTTATCCATTAATTCGCTAAAAAAATAACTCTTAACTTCTGGATTGCCTGTTAGAGCGTAAACATTCCAGGTAATAAGAAAAATAAAAAAAATACTAAAAGGTTTCAAAGCACGTCTATTTACATAATGCTTGTAAAGTTTATCCGATTTAATCACATACATACGACTCCCATCAATACCCATGATCGAAACGCGCCTTTCCTTTTTTAGCGCACAGGGAAAACACAGCGAAAAGAAAACAGCAATCGCCAAAAGTAGAAGAAAAATTGCAGCCCAAATTAGCAATGGCATATTACTTGATATTAATACAAGAATCAAAAAGTGTAACCAATTATCTCCCCTTTTTAATCACAAGAATACTGATAAAAAAATGATGGAAAACCATTTTTTATATGTGGTATGGTAAAGTTTATCATCAATTTTTCTAAGATGCATAAAGGACAAAAATAAAACTTTATCTCTATATTCTAATTGCAGAAAGATATCGCCCTTTAACATTCTGAAATGATGTGCAAAAATATTGCGATATTTTTAAAAATTTTAATATATATACATTCTCATAAAAGAGTTACCTTCTTTGGTAATAAAACTCTCACATATAATCCGCCCAAATCAGAACGAGATAAGAAAAGGCTTCCGCCATATTCGTTGACCATATCGGAAACAATCGCTAACCCTAAACCTGTTCCGGGCTTACTTTCATCAAATCGATGACCTCTTTTAAAAGCTTCATCAATTTGTTCTTCTGTTAAACCAAAACCATCATCTTCTACGAGGATACTGAAGAATTCTGCTTCTTCAATATTTTTTTCTAAATAACAAGAAATCAGAACTTTTTTGCGAGACCACTGAGCAGCATTCTCAATCAAATTACCCACGACTTCTTCTAAATCTTCCCTTTCACCAGAAAAAATAATATCATCGGCATCCATGACAAATTGAAACTGTTTCTCAGGATTAAGCTTTTTCATAACCCTTACCAAACGGTCAACTACTTTGCGAACAGATGTATGATAAACGACACTGTCGCGTTGTGCTGCAATGCGAGCGCGTTTTAGATAATGATTTATTTGGTCCTGCATTATTTTAGTTTGCTCTCTCAATAAAATCGCCTGTTCTCCGCACATCTTATCAGCCTCATTCATAATAACTGACAACGGCGTTTTTAATGAATGAGCAAGATTACCAACCTGGGTCCGAAACCGTTCGATAATACGCTGATCATTATGAATAAGGGTATTCATCTCTTGTGCTAGCGGCATCACTTCGCTTACTAAATCCGTACTCATGTAATGAACTTTTCCTTCGCGAATATCATTCAATGCTTGTCGGATAAGCTTCAACGGTTGAAAACTAAAGAGAATAATAGCAAAGTTGATAAGAACACTGCCTATACCAAAACTCCAAAGAAAAATTTGCAAAGTCCGCTTAAACTCCTGCACTTGTGCATGTGCTTCATCAATATTGCCAACGAGACGAAAACGCGCAACATGATTCTGATTATCAAGCACAACATCACTCTCAATCACCTGTAGCTTCTGATCGTTGATCCCCTTTATCCGATAAGAGCGAAAAAAATTGTTATCAAAAGGTATATCGACATCACTGGGTGAAAATATTTTCCTGCTTCCCAATGATGGAGAAGTCAGTCTTCCTTGTAGATTAGATGATATAGCAACAACTTCCCAATACCAACCCGATGTTGGGTCTGAATAACGAATATCATCAATTCCCAAATTTCCTTTCAAATTCCCCTCACTTGACACAGTCACTGCCGCAATAAGACTGTAAAGTTGAGCAAAAAGGATACGCTCTAGGCTTTGTTCACTTGAGCGTCGATAAAACAAAATACTGACTGCAGAAATCGATGAAAGCGAAATAATGACCCATAATGTTGATAAGATCATAACGCGTAAGCTGAGAGATCTACCGATTAAAAAAAATACATTCTTAAGCCGGCTATTGTTCTTTAGAACAATCATTGATCACCTGGTATTCTCACACGATAGCCCATTCCACGAATGGTCTCAATTACATCCACCCCAAGTTTTCTACGTAACCGCCCTACAAAAACTTCAACCGTATTCGAATCCTTGTCAAAATCCTGATCATAAAGATGTTCAGTAAGCTCCGTCTTTGAAACCACCCTACCGCAATGATGCATAAGATACGAAAGAAGTCTGAATTCATATGATGTCAATTTAATCAATTGACCATCAACAAAAACACGAGAAGTCTTCGTATCTAACAAAACTGCACCACAGCATAACGCGCTTGTCGCATGCCCCGCAGATCGACGAATTAACGCCCGCAACCGTGCCATCAATTCCTCCAAATGAAAGGGCTTAACAACATAATCATCAGCACCTGCATCAATGCCAAACACCTTATCAGACCAGCGATCTCGCGCCGTTAGCATTAAAACAGGCATAAGATGCCCTTCTTTGCGCCATTTTTCAACAACAGAAATTCCATCTAGAAGCGGCAAACCGATATCAAGAATCACAGCATCATAAGACTCTGTGCTTCCTAAAAAATAAGCCTCTTGACCATCAAAAGCACTATCCGAGACATATCCCGCACTTCTCACAGCCTCTGCTAATTGATGATTCAGATTCCGATCATCTTCAACAATTAAAATACGCATCGCAACATCTGCCAAGGATTAATCGGCAGGAATAGAAACTTCAACACGGTGCAGTTTTTTACCATCACGAGCAGGCACTACGACCACAACTACACACATCTCCCTTCCATCCTGAACAACGGGAGTTGAACGTACTAACACCGCCTTCTTTTGGTTCGCAATCTCCTTACCAACTCTAGCACACTCAGCAGCTATAACAGAATCGGCATTTAGAAAGACTGCTATCAATATAAACAAGAAAACTTTTTTCATCATAGATATTTTATAATCTATTTTAGGTGAATATAGAATGAACAACGTCTTTTTTGCCTATTCAAAAATTACTCATAAGGCACAACCTCCACTTTGTGTAACAGAATAATCATTCAATATTACCCCCAATTTTAACAACTTCAAAATAAAATCTGCTTTAAGGATTATTACAACAATTGGAAGAGAAGATTTTTAAACAAACAATAAAAGCTGAGGATTGATCTACAGAAGATAAATTATCGTAGTCCTAAAATGAACTCTTTCATTAAATTAAGATCTTTTTTTGTTAAAACTGTAGCAAAAAAGGGCTTTTATTCCATATAATCATTACAGATTTTTGTTGCATCACTTTTTCATAGGCTCTTTTAAATGTTTGACTTTTTTAAAAAAAAGAAAGCACAACAGAATAAACCATTTCATAGTCCTGCACTTATTGAACTAGATGCACTATTAGACACAGCACTTTATCACATTCGCTCTGCTAACAGTTTTTTCTGGAACAGGGCAAAAATTATCTCACAATGCTTTTATATACGAGGATGGAAACGATTTATAATCGAAATTCTTGATGAAACACTTACATTAGGATTGATTGGTTTTACTCTTTTCACCATCGCCGGCATTTCTGTTTTCGAATTAACAAAAAAAAATTGGTATTTTCCTCAGAATTTTTCCATTCTTTTTCTAGATCGATATGCGAATCCTATCGGTCATCGTGGTGCACTGCCAGCTATACCTGTCCCTATTGAAGAAATGCCTGATTATGTCATTAAAGCAGTCCTCGCAACAGAAGACCGTCGTTTTTTCGATCATTGGGGTATTGATTTGCAAGGCCTCACGCGAGCAATCTTACACAATATGCAAGCTAAAAGTGTGGTTCAAGGTGGTTCAACCATTACACAACAACTGGCTAAAAATTTGTTCTTAACAAATGAAAGAACCATAACACGCAAAATCAAGGAAGCTTATCTTGCCCTTTGGTTAGAAGCAAACTTCAGCAAAAAACAGATTTTGCAACTTTATCTTGACCGCGCATACATGGGAGGAAACAATTTTGGTATCGCAGCAGCTGCGAAATTTTATTTTGGTAAAAACATACGCGATGTATCCCTTAGCGAATCCGCTATGCTAGCAGGACTCTTCAAGGCTCCAACCAAATACGCTCCTCATAATCACCTATTTGCTGCCCAAACACGTGCCAATGTGGTACTTTCTAACCTTGTTGATAGTGGCTTCATGACTGAGAGCCAAATTATCAACGCTCATCGCCATCCTGCCAGTGCTCTTACAAAAATAAAAAGTAACCAACCTGATTATTTTCTTGATTGGGTATTTGACGAAATCAAAAAAATGCGTGACCAACTTCCAAGCCATAGTTTGATCATTCAAACTACTCTTGATCCAGATATCCAAAAAGTAGCCGAGGAATCAATCACATATCATTTGCACCAATATGGTCAACAATATCGCGTAACACAAGCTGCCACTGTCATACTTGACAATAATGGAGCTGTACGTACAATTGTTGGAGGATTGGATTATAGCAAAAGCCAATTTAACAGAGCAACACAAGGCGGACGGCAACCTGGTTCTTCATTCAAACCTTATGTTTACGCAGCTGCAATGGAACGTGGTCTGTCTCCTTCAACAATAGTCTTAGATTCTCCCATCAATTGGGGAGGCTGGTCACCAAAAAATAATTCTGGTCGTTATCTCGGTAAAATCGATTTAGCAACTGCTTTAGCTTTTTCTATCAATACAGTGCCTGTCTATCTTACATATCAATACCTTAACCGAGACACCCAACCAATCATAAATCTAATCAAAAATATGGGTATTGATGCTCATATTTTATCACATAAAACCATGATTCTGGGCACATCCAATATGACACCCATGGATCAGGCAACCGGTTTCAATGTCTTTGCTAATGGAGGCATGGCTGGTAATCGCCATGGTTTCACACAAATCAGAACAACAGATGGGCATGTAGTGTGGGATTTTGAGCATAACGGTGATAAACCACATCGAGTACTCAGCGAACAATCAGCGGCTTATATGAACCAAATGATGGTTGGTGTCACCACACGAGGATCGGGTAAACGTGCTGCTCTCCCCATGACCCTTGTTGCTGGAAAAACTGGAACATCACAATCCTATCGCGATGCATGGTTTGTTGGCTTTACCGGTAACTATACTGGAGCTGTATGGATGGGTAATGATGATTTTTCACCGATGAATCGGGCTTTTGGTGGCGGCATACCCGCCATGATATGGCATCGCATCATGCTGTCTGCACACCAAAATATCATGCTCAAACAGCTTTATGGTGTCAAAGATTCGCTTCTCCCTTATCAGCTCCCCCCTCTTTCTTCCCATGATGATTGTGAGCTTGCATCCAAAATACCCTCTACTCTTTCCCCTGAAACATTGAATATTGTGCGTCTGATTAATAAAGATCTAAAAAATCCAGCTGCAATCTCCTTGAAGATGAGAACCATTGGAGCTTCAACATTTTAAATCCGAGATATTCTATCATGTTTCCTCATATTATTGTTTCCTTTTTCATCTTCGCTTCTTCTATTTTATGTGGAATATTGAGCGTCGATTACATGCTTAATTCCTTTCATCATTTTGGGCAATTTACAATTGGGGAATGGAGCGCTTACCCACAAGCGGGGACCGCCAATACTGATCCCTATACCCGCGCACGCACTGCTAAACGAGGCGACATTTCAATTGGACGCACAGAAGGCCTCATTTTTCAAATTTGGAAAGATAACCACGGGCGTCCGCTACACTCCAATTGCCATTATTTGCTCAAAGGCCACATCCCTGAAGCCCGTCTCTTTACTCTTTACACAGCTGATAAATTTCTCAAACCCTATACTTCACCTAAGGAAATACCTTTTGAACTCTATACCAACAATGTTATCTATGAAAGTGATGGCTCATTACATGTCAACATCTCACCAACACCGCAAAGCGGCAATTGGCTTGCAACGGTCAGTCAAAAGGAATTCGGACTTATTCTTACTTTATACGATACCCCAATCATCTCTGCAACGGCATTACACAAGCTCATGATGCCATCTGTCGAACAAGTTTCATCAAAGCAAATAAACTGTGACTAGATTCATTCACGCCGCACTTCTTGCAATCATTGGTGCTCTCATTGTCCATATTTGCGTTTTATTTTTGATACCCTATTGGGAGCAAAATAATATATGGATACAACTTAAAAAATCAGGAGCCCCTTATCAATTTGTCGATTTGGAGCCCAACAATCCTATTCAGCAGTCTGCTGATCCGCTCTTTCTTCTTAAAGCCTGCAGATTTGATCTCGAAAATGGGCCTGTTCATTTAAAGGCTTTGAAGACAACACAATTTTGGTCACTATCAGCCTACACACGTGATGGAATTATTTTCTACAGCCTGAATGACCGAACAGCTCCTCATGCTACACTTGATCTTATTATTGGAAAACCTATAGAAATAATAGAACTCAAACAGTCAAAGTCTAAAAACAATTTCAGTTCAGTTTTAGTTTCTAAAAATTTGAATGAAGGTTTTGCTATCTTACGAATCTTTGCTCCTTCTTTACTTGCAAAGAAAGAAAGCGAAGCTTTCCTCTCATCCGCAACTTGTCGAATATTCAATGAATAAAATCACACAGACTTCCGACTGTACAACAGCTCACACTTTATAAAAATGGACGAAAGCGTACCCCAATATTATAATTTTTAAACCCAATCGGCTAAACATTAAAACTAGAATGCAATCCTTATTCCAATTTTAAAACACCTGAATTTTTTATTGAGGTACAAATCATCAAAAATGATCTGCAGACTTTTTTGCTGGGACACTAATCTGCTAAATGATTAAACGAAATAAATCAGCCCATTGGTTTGAAATAGAATAAAACCTCTTTGCACAAAAATAATCGTATCATATTCGATAGGAAAACTTCTATTCGGCTAAAAAAGAGTAAACAGCCAAAAGTTTTGAACAAATACATTCATATCAACCATAAAGCTTGTCATCTAACCTATTCCTATGTGATAAAAACTGTTCTCCATAAAATTCAATCAATTTATAAAGGGAATAAAATTACCCCATCCCAATTAGCGAGAATGACTACCAGAAGTTGATGGAGTCCAAAGCATCCTTGACCTCAAAAATAAGTGCTTTACTTTTGTCATATGACTGGAATCTTTCCATCAGACATGAAGTCTGAGGAAAATTTTGCTTATGGTCCATGTTTGAGGGGAAAAAAGTTTCATGAAGAAGACATATGTTCGGTTAATCTCAAGGGCAGCAGTATGGTCTCCCTGTTTTAGTGGGTTAGCATTCTTTATTTTGCTGTTTTCAATACTGTTACAGCGCTTTTCCATGATTAATGTAACCGATTTTATGATTTTGATTATAATCTCTGCTTGCTGTATTATTGTTTCTCTTTTTCTTGCTGTCAAAGCATTTTACAATTTATGGGTGTATGGCGCTCTGGGGGGAATGAAAGCTTTAAGAGGGATCATTTATTCATTGATCACTGCCACACCATTGGTGTTATTTATTAGACTTTGGTTTGCTTTTCCTGCTCTTCACGATGTTTCTACTGATACCCGAAGACCACCGGCTTTTTTTCGAACTATACGTCCCATCGATGCTTTGCCGCTCAAAAGTGTTTTGATTGAACAGGCGGCATTACAAATGTCAAAATGGCCGGAAATGGCGGGACGTCGTTATGATGGCTCACCTGATCATATTCGCAATTCAGTTCTCAATGTTTTAGAAGCTTCCGGTTGGCCCGTTGTGGCTCAACGGGAATTTAAAGGTGAAGAAAATGAGATTTATATTGAAACAATAGCAAAAACTTTTTACCTTGGTTTTATTTCAGACATTGTGATACGTTTAACCGATGAAGGTGATACAACTTTTGTTGATATGCGTTCTGCCTCACGTTATTTGCCAAGAGATTTTGGTACCAATGCCGCTTTTATTATCGATTTTATGAATGCACTTGATACAGAAATCGCTTCACTTCCCCTTTCTCAAGATGATGAATAAAAACTGAAGAGGATAAGAGGTTCTATTTAGTAACACCGCTTATTTCTAAAATAAATTTTGTGATACGCAAAATGAATAAATCGGTTATCTTCTTTCAAAAGCTATAAGCATATGGACAATCTCTTAACAATCCCAAAGCAATTTAAAGCTCTTTTTATCTTGTGATAACCTGGATCAAAATATTTGAATTAGAATTTTAAATTTATACAGGATAATAAGTTAATTGTAGATATGAAAAAACTTATCATACGGTTAGGAAATAAATAGGATTGATATAATAAGCTAAAAAATATCCCTTACAGGCTTATTTTCTTGCAATAAGAAAAGAAATTCATCAAGATATTAAAATATACTTATCTAAAATTTGATGTAAATTAGTATATTTAAATAAAAAAGTAATAAAAAAATGATTATTTCTTATAATCTTTTTATAGAATTTTTCCAACTATCACCTTTAAATTTCCGTAATAAAATAAATAAAAAGTCCACTGATAAGTGTTACAATCAAAGATACCACAATTTTATGAGAAAGTTCGATCACAAAATATTAAAACTTAAATTGAGAGGAAGGTTCCCTGTAAAGCATTATGAATGCAAAAATCAAGAATAAATTCTCTGAAATCTTTTTTTCATAAAAATTGATGTAATCCAATATATCGACAGAAAAAATCAACAATAAACAACATACCAGTTATTGGTAAAAATGTTTTTGCAGATTCTTTTAAACTTCGACCATTAAAGCTCCCCAAAAATAATCATACAAAACCAACGATAATTGTTATAATCAATGATGATGCAATTTTATAAAGAATATCCGTCATAAAAAAACAAAATAAAATATCTATTAATAAATAATAGATATCTCTGAAATACATCTTATATAGACATCCAATTTTGATAATTTTCCGGCTATGTTTACAAAATTATTAAATTCACAGATATTTTTATAGTTATTCTCTATAAGTTAGAATCAACACTCTCAGGCTTGCTCTGCAAACTCCCAAGCATCACACCTCCTAAGAATCCTCCTCCAGCACCTATGAGGCCACACCTAAAATGCACCTTAAAATGCACCTTATCAGAATTATAGCCCCCCATTGCTCGGCCTTCTTCTTCCATAACTGCTCCTTGCAAACCCACTATATTCACGTGATAATCAAAATCAATAACGCTATATGCTCTGCTATAAATAGGTGTTGAATCATCTAAATTATAAACTAAACGTGAATCAAACATATCAATCCTCCTTATCATCATTTATAAAAACGTATCATAATGATACATTTTAAATGGCTATCATGCTGTTTAGCACAGCTCTTAGCACTCTATTGGGCTATTTAGGAGCTTAGTTAGCCAATCTGCTTCCAATTTGAATTTGGGCGACGTATTTACACCCCTGCGTTAAGCCTCTCTTTGCCCGCTTTACGCACTTGACAAGTGTGGGAACTATCCACACGAATCGGAGCAGTTGATAAAATTTGCAGGTTTCTAACGGGAACCATTGCAACAACCGTTCTGAATGTTCTCTTTGCGATCATTTTTCTCGCAGCACTCTTTTCCATCGGTCCCTTTCTGCACCACCAATTGCGCCATACTTTTATTCTACAAGCTCAATCACACCTTATTGAAAATTTTACTAATCTTGAAGTCATCAAAACATACGTAAAAGAGCTAGCCCATACGATACGCATACAAGAAACTTTAGCCCGCAGTTTGGATCAAAGCCGTACAACCAGCAAGTTTCATCTCTTAAATGGTGCTTTAAGCTATATTTTGGTGACCCTTTCGCCACTTCCATTACTTTTTTGGTGCTCAAGCAGTGCTTCAAAATCAGATCACACTTGAACAACTTATCGCCTTTCATCTTCTTGCCAGCAATGTTTCTAGTCCTATCTTAAGCCTCGCGTCTTTATGGGAAGAATGGCAACACTTAAAAAAAATCTCCCGCTTTCGTTTGGATGATATTCTTAACTCTCCATCGGAATAGGAAGAAAAAAAACATCCTTTCAGCTTACCGAGATGCCTCATCTTGAAGCTAAAGATATCTGTTTTTCTTATGGAGAGAAGCTTATTATCAACCATCTTGATATCTGTTTACAACCTGGGAAACCCATTATGCTGCTTAGTCCTTCAGGCTGTGGAAAATCAACTTTAGCTAAAATCATCTATAGGCTTTATTCCCTAGCAAGTGGACAGATATTAATTAATGACCAATCTTTACAGAATTTCGATATCCGTAGCATGCGTAAAATAATCGTGTATTTTCTCCCAAACCCTTGTCTTTTTTCCGGAACTATTCTTGAAAATATGCATCTTGCCAAACCAGATGCTAGCAATATTGAAATCAACGCCGCATTTCAGGAAAGTGCTTGTCATGATCTTCCTTGCTCAATTTCCTCAAGGGCTGGCCATTTGGATGAGACGGAAAATGTTAACGGACCAACAATATCCGCACTGAGAATTTTAGAGGATAGAAAACAAAAAGCAAAGGTTTAAAACAATGCAGTAAGAATGGGTAAGCCACCCATAGAGACATTAAAACTGTAGTGAGACCAAATTGGTGTCACAGCTTCCTTTTAGAGCAGCTTGTTGGAGTAAAAAACAAGAGAGAACGGAGATTAAAAATCAGCACAGAGTCGAGAAAGTTAGCACCAATTCGTTCACAAATGTAGGAGTAACAGTTTTGCCAATCAAAGCGCTTCTCAACTCAACTCTATCGAAAACAATATGCCACCCCTTAAAAATAAACCAATTATCAAAGGACGCAAGATTTCTGAACTTCTCTGTAAACTCATAAGCTTCTGATTTTATATGTGGCTGGGGTACCTGGATTCGAACCAGGGAATGCCGGTACCAAAAACCGGTGCCTTACCGCTTGGCTATACCCCAAAAGAAGAATATGCTTACATACATCCGCGTATCTTATAGCGATTCCCGTGAATGTGCGCAATATCTGAAAATCAAAGCTCTTAATCTTTTTATCATAAAGTTTTAAAATCTGCTGAGTCTCACGTTGATGCAAAATTCACAATAGAAATTTGTGCTAATTTACATCCCTAAAACAAGAGCTGATTATCCGTTTGTTATTTTGCATTTTTTGTGTTTTGCCATTCTACCTGCTTACTCCATTTTCCACTAACGGCATAAAATTCGAATTTACATTTTACTAACGTATTTAATATTCTGTCACCGACTATGCCTTATTATCACCTCTTTTCTTGATGCATTGAAATTTAAGCTCTTCAAATTAAATTTGATGATTTTTTTATCTTCTGACCGGATTCCTGATTTCCAGATATTCAGCACTCAAAAATTCATCTTTTCCCTCCCCCACTCACAGATTATGCCTATAATATATGACGAACATAATTGGATTATCGTGGCAAATCTCACTTTTGGCCAATATACGCAAACTGTTGGCCACAATTCGACTTATGAAATATTGTAGGTCTATGCAAAAAGTGGCACCTGCAAAAAACAACCGCTAACACGCCATTGAAAAAATCGTGATAAAAATGGTAAAATACTCCGTGATAAATAGGCTAAGAAAATCTGTAAAAAATTAAGGAAGATAGGTTACATAGTGTTGAAGAAATATTTTAGATAAGCCATGCACAAACTAATAGCTGTTTAATTTACTTTTCATTCTTTAAAAAAGATATTTGCGTTTTCTATGACACGACGAGTTTGTGATTTTTTTCAGAAGCAGCATAAATAAATCAACGATATTTTGAGTAATTAAGCAAATACTACATCCAGAAAAAGCACCTTTACGAAGAGATTACTCATTAAAACGAAATTGATACAAACAATATTCAATATTTGATTTTATACGCTGTAAATGGCAAATTAGATTTGTGAAATGAGCTTAACAATTAGAATCGAGGAGATTTTTAAATGGCTTTTGAATTGGCTAAGTTGCCTTATGATTATGATGCCCTTTCGCCTTATATGTCACGCGAAACACTTGAATATCACCATGATAAGCATCACCTCGCTTATCTTACCAATACCAACAATTTTGTGAAAGATTTAGGCTTAGAAAATGAAAGCCTTGAACATATTGTTAAAAAAAGCTTTGGACAGAATATTGGTTTGTTTAATAATGCAGCCCAATACTACAACCATAATCATTTTTGGCATTGGATGAAAAAAGGTGGTGGTGGTCAAAAACTGCCTGAAAAATTAGCAAAAGCTATTGAATCTGATCTGGGTGGTTATAATAAGTTCCGGGCAGATTTTATTGCCGCCGCCGTTGCCCAATTTGGTTCTGGATGGGCATGGGTGGCTGTTAAAGATGGTAAACTTGAAATTATGAAAACATCTAATAGTGAAAATCCTTTAGTTCATGATGCGCAACCTATTCTGGGTGTTGATGTGTGGGAACATTCCTATTATATTGACTATCGCAATGCGCGCCCAAAATATCTTGAAGCTTTTGTGGATAATTTAATTAATTGGGACTATGTTTTAAAACTTTATGAAGATTGTGGATTTTAAGCTGTTTGCATATCGCATAATTTTTTTTATGTTATATTTAAAGGCTCCATAATTCATAAAATTATAGAGCCTTTCAAAAAGAAAAGATATTCAAGTTAGCAGCAGTTTTTTCCCGCTATTTTTAGGATATATGCGTAGATATACACAATTTCTTCTAGTTTTGAAAAACGTCCAGCCGCACCTGCATGACCTGAATCCATATTAATGCGTAATAAAATTGCATTATCATCCGTTTTTAAGTCGCGTAGTTTTGCTACCCATTTTGCGGGCTCCCAGTAGGTTACACGAGGATCAGTTAATCCTGCAATCGCAAGGATAGAAGGATATTCTTGAGCTTTGACATTATCATAAGGCGAATAAGAGGCTATAAGATTATAATCCTCTTGTGATTCAATAGGATTCCCCCATTCAGGCCATTCTGGAGGCGTTAGTGGCAGTGAAGCGTCTAACATAGTTGTCAAGACATCCACAAAAGGCACATTCGCTACAATTCCAGCAAAATCCTGTGGAGCTATATTTGCAACAGCACCCATCAACATCCCTCCTGCTGAGCCACCGTGAGCGATGAGGCGGTCATGAGCAGTAAATTTATTCTTTACAAGGTAGCGGCCACAAGAAATAAAATCCGTAAATGTATTGTATTTAAAAAGATGTTTTCCTTTTTCATACCATTCAACCCCCTTTTCTTTTCCTCCACGAATATGGGCAATAGCATAAATAAAACCTCTGTTAACTAAAGAAAGTATATTGCTATTGAAACTGACAGGAACAGAGATTCCATAGGCACCATACCCGTAGAGAAGACAAGGCGCACTGCCATTAAGAACTGTGTCTTTATGATATAAAAGTGAAATAGGGATTTTCTCACCATCGTCTGCAATTGCTGTCATGCGTCGCGTTATATATTCATCTTTATTATACCCTGAGGGAATTTTTTGCGTCTTTAAAAGCTTTCGTTTGCGACTTTTCATTTCATAATCAAAAACTTGATCAGGTGTTGTCATAGATGAATAGGAAAAGCGAATGGTTTGGCTGTTATATTCTGCAGCGCCTTGGAGACCTAACGAATAAGCTTCTTCTGAAAAAGAAATGGAATGAATTTGTTTGGTGGTACGCTCCATTACTTTTATACGGGGAAGCCCCTCAAAGTGCTCGAGCCAGATAAGAAAATCTTGATAAGCATCATGGGCTATGATCAAGCAGCCAAGCTGATGTAGCACAAGTTCAGACCAATTTTCTGATTGTGGGGATGTGTACGGCGCTAACATAATTTTGAAGTCTTTTGCATTATCTAAATTGGTAAGAATATAAAAGACATCACCACCTTCTGTAAGTGAATATTCAATACCTTTTTGTCGCTTCCGTACACATTGGGGAGCAGTGAGAGGTGCATTAGCAGGGATCAGCCAAATTTCTGATGTCTCATGATCATGAAGATTAATATAAATAACATCATTAAGCTTTGAACCGCTTACATGTAAAAAAAATCCTGGATTATCTTCCCGAAAAATAAGCTTATCTTGCGATTGATCAGTATTTAATCGGTGATAATAGAGCTCAGAAGGCCGGTGGTTTTCATCCATCTTAGTATAGAAAAAACCTTCAGATTTAGCATCCCATACAATCTGTCCGGATGTATCAGTAATTGTTTCCGTGCAATCAGACAATGTTTCCAAATTACGAATTTTAGCTCTGTAAAATTCTGATCCTTTGTCATCATAAGTCCAGACAACATGTGTATGATCAGGAGATTCTTGAACCGAACCAAAATTGAAATATTCTTTCCCTTCAGCCAAAACATCACCATTAAGGTAAACATTTTTTTCCCCACCATTCCTTGATGTACGAAAATAATGTGGATGCTGACCGCCGGTAACATAACAGAATCCGTAAGCAAAAGGGCCATGTTTTATAGGAATGGAACTGTCATTCTCTGGGATGCGGCTTTTCATTTCGGCAAAAAGCAAATCTTGTAATGGCTTGGTATCAGCCATTTGAGCAGCCTGATAAGCATTTTCTTCTTCAAGATGAAGCCTAATATTTTCGTCAAGACAACTAGGATTTTTAAAAACGTCTTGCCAATTAGATGCACGCAACCAGTGATAGGGATCATCGCGACAAATACCGTGATACACGTCTTTATAAACAATTTTGGATGCTTTAGGTGGAAGTACAGAATAGCAGGTCATACACAATCCTATTAAAATATCTCTATGGTTTTTTCGTTTCTATGTTAGAATCATATCATTTATGCAAATGCGTAAATCTATAAGCTCCACTCATTTGCAAAAATATAACGGCGACAATTTCCACAATGACACTCTGCACTTCTGTTTGTTGCATATCACAAGTACTATCCTTATGAGGATAACGTCGCTGATAGACATGTTAAAAAAACTAAGTTCTTTGGTAGCAGAATTGAATTTTTTTTCAAACAGTAGAACTTGTTTCTGGATATACACAATAAAATTTATTTTAGGAAAAAAATTTATTCAGGATGTATAATTTTACGATGAAAAGATCCTGTGGTGGCAGGCTTATATATAATTGTATATCATTCTATTATATTCTATATCTTTAGAAGATATTTTAATTTTTTAATTTATTAAATATATTGTTTTGAATTTTAAAAATCTTTTAAAATATTTTTTATATTTATAAAAAATCACCTTATGATAATAAAAAAGTAAATTTATAAATATAAATAATAATATTATAAATACATAAAATACAAAACTTATTTTATTTATTACATTTTTAAATTTAAATTTTTATTTCTATTTTTGATAAAAAACAAATAAATTCATTCTATATTATTTTTTATATTTATGATATATTTCAATATTATGTATAATATTTTATCAAAAAACTATATTCTAGCAGAAAATAATTCAGTTCTTCTTATAAGATATTATGACCAAAAATAGGTATTTATTTGATTTTTTTGTGTTTTGACGATTTTATAGAATAATTGAATTGACAAAAAAGATTTTTGTACAATATGAAACCTACGTGCATGGGATCTCTATTATGAGTATGAGTGCCAATAATATCTCGATTTTAAATTAAAGGAAAAAAGAATGGAACATCGTCCAGTCTTAGAGACTGAAAGCAATTTAGTTATTACATTAGTTGCTGATATTGTTGCTGCTTACGTGAGTAATAATTCGATCCGCCCCACTGAAGTGCCAAGTTTGATTACTGATGTTCATGCCGCTTTCCGTAAAGCAGGGAACGTAGAGTTAACAGAAGTCGAAGTTGAAAAGCAAAGACCTGCCGTTAACCCAAAACGTTCGATCTTTCCCGATTATCTCATCTGCCTTGAAGACGGGAAGAAATTTAAGTCTTTGAAGCGCCATCTCATGACACATTATGGAATGTTGCCAGAAGAATATCGTGAAAAGTGGCAGTTGGACAGTTCTTATCCTATGGTTGCACCTAATTATGCAAAGGCACGCTCAGCTTTGGCGAAAGAAATGGGGCTTGGACGCAAAAGCAAACGGAAGAAAACCAAGTAATCGCATTTTAAAAATGGTTACATCCAGTATATACAAAGTGCTTTTTAGCAGGCATATTTTCTATGAAAGTTTTGGATAGTTTTTGTTACAAGAGTTTGATTCATAAATGACTCTCGTTACGAATCCGTTCAATCATCGATTTAAGACCATTTGATCGTTGTGGTGTGAGATTTTCGTTTAAACCAAGTATTTCAAAGAATCCTTCAGCATCGGCATCACGAATCTCCGAAGCTTTTTTTCCTGAATAGAAGGCGAAAAGAATATAGATAAGTCCACGCACAATGTGGGCATCAGAATCGCCTTGAAACGTTAATATTGGATTTTCAGAATTATCACGTGAAGATAAAAGCCACACTTGACTTACACAACCAGGAACTTTATGAGAATCGTTTCTGGCGCTTTCTGGAAAAGGCGGTAATTCATGGCCAAGTTCAATTACATAACGATAACGATCTTCCCAGTTATCTAGAAGAGAAAAGTTTTCTATAATATCATCGATCGTTTCTGCCATAACCTCAGTTCCGTTTTGTTTTTTTGATAATCATGTCGATGCATTTGATTGACAAAAAAAGCGTTTATTCCTCTTAGCATAAAACCATAGTGAGCGTTAAAAACTTTTATTTCAAGGTAGTGTTGGATAATTCTGTCTTTGTGTGCGTTTTTGTGCATCCACCTTAGGAGAAGTATTTTCTGGCTGAGCCATATTCTTGTCACCTAATATACTTCCCAGATACTCATAGGCCGCTTTTGCACCATAATATGCACGTTCACTCAGTGAGCTTAGAAAGGATTTTCCAACTTTGCAAGCTTCTATATTACGTTCACAAAATGTTCCTAAATCATTTAAAGTGTCTTTAAAAGCAGTCATGACATCGCTCATTGTTGTCTCATTCTCTCTTTGAGTAAAGAAATGGTTACCAGTTGGCTTTACTGCAAAGAATGAAACAACAACAAAAACAAAAAACAAAAAAAATGATAATTTAATCAAAAAACGTATCATGCGCAGAATTTGGTATACGATAATTGCAAACGAAATAAAAGCTGTATTCTGTACTCTTCTTCTTTATAAAAAATTTATAAAATTAATATCTTATGAAACTGAACTCTCGTTTATCAGATTTGTGTTATTAACTATATTGTTAAAAATATAGGATGCGACTGTGCAAAAACAGGACGTATTATCTTTTCGTTAGATTCTGTGCATCTCATTCTCTAAATCGGAAGACAGTTGAATTATAAACCAGAAATCCCATAAAAGAAAAAACTTTTTTATAGAAACAAAAAGATATGTTTTAAGTATTTGAGTTTATAGAAAAAGCTTTCGATAAAATGGCATTCTTTCTAAAGATATTCATCATCGTTATGCGATGCTTTTCTCTTTGAGCGGGAAGGAAGAATAGAATAAAGATCCAATTTTGCTTCTTCACCCCTTCTCTTTTTGCCTCTAAACATAACCTTGATCACCAATAACTAGGTCTTTTCACCCCCTCCAAAAACTGATGTGTTTTAGTTATATCATTCCAATTTCCTGAAGTAAGAAAAAATGTAAAACTTCGCTCAAAACATCCACCATAGCCTGATTCTTCAGGGTCGAATCTTGGCTTGCTTTTTCCCAACACCTCCTTCTCATATTGGTCTCCTCTGTAGCTTGCAGCCCAATATATAATAACACTTCCAACATAATGAGGAAGCCTAACAACAGCGGCATCAATTCTCACAGCTTCACCATCATAACCTATCGTTCTTGGAAAGCGCTTCCAAAACCGAATTCGAAATCCCTTTCTGACACCAAAATTCATAACGTTTATCAATAAGAGTGCTATTTACCTGAAGAAAAGAGAAAATTCTCATCATTAAGCTACTGTTTTTAAAATAAAATGAAAGCCTTCACCAAAACGTCAAGTAATGCTTTCATTCTTCACGCGCATGTCAGAAACTTACTCTCAATAAACGATAAATCTTTTGCCAATCTTAGCTACTGATGTCAGACCTCTCCCTGGGAACGTTCCTATTTTCTATAAATAGAACGTTACCACCACTCCACCTTTTTTTTAAATTCTACTTAAGGGTATAGAATCAAGCAATTTAATATAAAATTTGCATAGTCAAAGAAGAGCCATTGAAAATATATGGACTCACCACTCTCATCACACTCTAATGAAAGTGAGTACATTACAATAGAAAAATAATAAGATAATAACTATGTTAATGGGTGAAGCTCAGAATTCTTTGTAGCACCTGTTACAATTTTCTGTTGCGACAAGAGAGCTCCAATATAAAATTGAGAAGAGCAGGCTGTTGACTATCATCTTGCAGATATTTTTATTGAGAATAACTCTAGATAAAGTTTACAAAATTTATCGAATATTAGTAGAGTGGATTTATATCGGCACATGAGATGCTATTATAGCAACTACGCTGATCACACCGTTACAGGGAGGCGTAAGTTCATATATGCAAGACATTTGAGAGAAGGATGCCGACATTGGCTTCCCAGCATTATAAGATGTCTCAACTTATTGCACATGCTATCAAATATATGTGCAAAAAGGGTTAATAAGATGATGTATAAACTGTCGTAGATGATCACGGAGAATTGATTATAAGCGATGATAAGATTGAGAAAAGTAGATAAAGGCCACTGTTTTATAAAATGATAATTTTAATATGGCGATTTTATTTATTTTAACAATTTGAAAGGAGAGAGAGCAAAAATGTAGATGTATCTCCCTCTCCCTGGAAATGAGAATAATTTATATTCCTTTCTGTGTAAGAAACAATCGTAATTGGAAATAAAAATAAAATAATGAAAAAAAAAAGAAAGATACGCAAAGAAAAACTCAAACAAAAACGTAATATTTTTGTAATATTTTTTCTCATAAATTGTCGTTTGCTTTTTTGGATATTAAAACGACTTTATTTCTATACAAAAAAAAATACTTTGTTTTCTTTGGGATTTATTATTTTCACTATTAGTTTTGGATTTTTTTCATTTAATGCTTTATTTTCGCAAATAAAAATACACCAAGATATATTTACTCAAATGAAATTCACATCCGTTCCAACTATAGAAAAAAATTCCGCTTTGTCCTCAAAAGAAGTAAAATTTCAAGAAAATCGACGTGTTACTTCTGTACTTCCTCCAAATCATCTACACAAAAATTCACCTTCACGTTCTCTATCAGAAAGTACGCTAGAAATACAAAAGAAGCTAGCAAAACTAGGACTTTATGACGGTCCTTTAGATGGACTAGAGGGACCTAAAACACGCCGTGCAATAGCACTATGGAAACAACAAACTGCTGACGGAATACAAAACAGTGTTTTATCAAAACCCATAGTAGATGAAATTACACTATTAATTGAGCGTAGCGAAATGGAGATGGAAAATGAAATAACAAAGACAAAAGATCTGCCTCACTCAACTGAAACTGTTTTAGAACCTCCTGTTGTAGATATTATAAAAGTGCAGAAAGCCTTACGTATTTTTGGTAATCAAGAGGTTATTGTCACAGGTGTAGAAGACCAGAAGACGATAGAAGCCTTAAAACAATTTCAAAAAATGTTTGGTCTTCCCATAACGGGTAAAATCAATCATGCAGTTTTGATAAAAATGCATGAAGTTGGTTTGTTGAATTGAAGGTCATCACCTATCTTATAAAGTAAATACTGAAAGCATGTGAATAATTATGCTACTCTGTCTGATAGTTTTTCTCATAAATTTATCAAAGACACACTTTCTCTCTCACATACAACTCATAGTGTATCCCAGATTTTTTCCTTTAATGAAGAAAATGACGGGTACGGAACAATTTATTTAGCCTACCACAACAGCCCTACAACAAAAATATTCCAAAACTCCTATGTCTTTTTTGCAATTGCCGACTGCGCTGCTGCTAAGCGCGCAATTGGCACCCGAAAAGGAGAACAGGAAACATAATCTAAGTCATTTTCTTCACACAAAGCGATAGAAGCAGGATCGCCTCCATGTTCACCACAAATTCCTAGTTTAATTTTTGCACGTTGCGAACGTCCGCGCTGTACAGCAATAGAAATAAGTTCCCCTACTCCATCACGGTCTATAGATACGAAAGGATCTTGTTCCAAAAGTCCTTTTTGAAAATACGTTTCTAAAAAAGGAGCGGCATCATCGCGCGAAATTCCAAAAGTGGTTTGCGTCAGATCGTTTGTTCCAAATGAAAAAAATTCTGCAGTTTTCGCAATTTCATCTGCTCGAAGAGCTGCTCTTGGAAGCTCAATCATCGTCCCAACCATGTACTGAATAGTGCTTCTCTTTTCCTTCATTACCTCACAAGCAACCTGGTCAATATGTGCTTTCACAAAATCGAGTTCAGATTTAAGTGCAACAAGTGGTACCATAATTTCAAGCATGACAGGAGATCCAGATTTTTGAGCCGCTTCTGCTGCTGCTTCAAAAATTGCCCGTGCCTGCATTTCCACAATTTCTGGATAAGTAATAGCCAAACGGCATCCCCGTAACCCAAGCATAGGGTTAAATTCGTGCAACTGCTGTGCACGTTCAGCAAGCACTTCAGGAGAAACTCCAATAATTGCTGCAACATCAAGAATTTCTGCATCCGTTTTTGGCAAAAATTCATGCAATGGTGGATCCAATAAGCGGATAGTAACAGGCAAACCACACATAATTTCAAACAATTGAACAAAGTCTGAGCGCTGCATTGGCAAAAGCTTATCCAACGCTTTACGACGGCCGCTTTCATCATCACTTAAAATCATTTCACGCACAGCGACGATACGTTCACCAGAAAAAAACATGTGCTCTGTACGGCAAAGGCCAATACCCTCAGCCCCAAACGAACGCGCCATACGTGCATCAGACGGTGTCTCAGCATTGGCACGAACTTTTATATGCCGCATTTCATCAGCCCACTCCATTAATTTTGCAAAATCCCCGCAAAGCTCAGGTTGCAACATCGCAACTTTCCCTTTAAAAATTTCCCCACTTCCACCATCAATCGTAATGACATCTCCTTTCTTAAAGCTTTGCCCTAAAACAAACATTGTATTTGTGTTATAATCAATCCGTACACTCCCTGCACCAGAAATACACGGCTTTCCCATACCACGTGCGACAACAGCAGCATGACTTGTCATACCACCGCGCGTCGTTAAAATCCCTTCTGCTGCATGCATACCATGAATATCTTCTGGACTTGTCTCTATGCGCACCAAAATAACTTTGCGCCCTTCCACCGATGCAGTTTCTGCCTCTTCCGAAGTAAAAACAATTTCACCAGTTGCCGCCCCCGGAGAAGCGGGTAAACCACGTGCGATAACAAAACGCGCTGCTTTAGGATCAAGTGTCGGATGTAGAAGTTGATCAAGCGATTTTGCATCAATCCTCATTACCGCCTCTTCACGGCTTATCAACCCTTCCTCAACCATTTCAATTGCCATCTTTAGGGCCGCACGTGCTGTTCGTTTTCCCGAACGAGTCTGCAATATCCATAATTTACCTTTTTCAATTGTAAATTCGAGATCTTGCATATCTCGATAATGCTGTTCAAGCTTCTGCACGATCTGACACAACTCCCCAAAAGCCTCTGGCATAATTTTTTCTAAAGATGGCTTATTTGAACCCGCAACAATACGCGCATTTTCTGTGATATTTTGAGGAGTTCGAATGCCCGCCACAACATCTTCACCCTGTGCATTAAATAAAAACTCACCGTAAAGCTCTTTTTCCCCAGTTGATGGATTGCGTGTAAATGCAACGCCTGTTGCTGAATCTTCTCCCATGTTGCCAAACACCATCGCTTGTACATTAACTGCTGTTCCCCAACTTTCAGGAATATTATGTAATCGACGATAAGTGATTGCACGGGCTGTCATCCAACTTGAAAAAACCGCTCCGATCGCCCCCCACAACTGTTGTTTAGGATCTTGCGGAAAAGGTTTGCCTAACTTTTCCTCAATATATGCCTTATAAGAAACAATAACATCTTTCCAATCAGCTGCTGTGATTTCTGTATCGACAACATAATTATTTCGTACTTTTAAATCATCAAGAATTTCTTCAAAATACGAATGATCTAATCCCAAAACAACATTCGAATACATTTGAATAAACCGGCGATAACTATCATAAGCAAAGCGTTCATTATTGGCTTGTGAAGCAATTGCTTTCACAGTTGCATCATTCATGCCAAGATTAAGCACTGTATCCATCATTCCTGGCATAGAAGCCCGAGCTCCTGAACGAACAGAGAGTAAAAGTGGCTTTTCTTCGTTACCAAATTCACATCCTGTTTGTTCACCAATATGCTTAAGTGCTTGTTCGACAGCTTCCTGTAATTCTTTTGGATATAACTTACCATGTGCATAATAAAAATTACAAACTTCTGTCGTAAGAGTAAATCCCGGAGGTACAGGCAGACCAATATTACTCATTTCTGCCAAATTAGCCCCTTTGCCACCGAGAAGATTACGTGCCCTTGCACTTCCTTCTGCACTGCCATCACCAAAACTGTAAACCCATTTTGTCATCGTACAAATCCTCCCATATCAGCATCAAAACATCATTTGAGCCAGGCTAATCATCAACAGTAATGATTTGATTCAAAATTGGCTAAACCAAAGAAATATTGTTTCATCAACTGCAAAAACCATTCTCCCCCAAAAGAAGAATAATGATCACAGATATCAATACAGAAAATTTAGTTTTTAAGAAAACTATCAATCACCGAAAAGAAGGCTTCTACCGACATCACACCTGTATATTTATTACCATTAATAAAAAAGGTAGGTGTTGCTGTAACACCAAGTTTTTTTCCACGCTCAAAAGACATATTCACTTCATCTAAAATGGATTGATTTTTCAGACAAGCATTAAAACTTTCATCGGTAAAACCCGCCATTAAGCCAATTTTTTTCAATGGTGTCAGAGCGTCTTGTTCCCAAACCCACTCATGCTGTTTCTGAAATAAGACTTCTATCAAAGGAAAATAGCGATCTTCTGGTGCACACCGGGCCAACATAAAGCCTGCTGTTGCCCGAGGATCAAAAGCAAAATCTCGAAAAATAAGTTTTACTTTTCCTGTTTTGATATATTTTTTACGAATTTGGGGAAGTACATCATTATAAAAATGCGCACAAGGCGCACACGTCAATGAAGCATATTCAACAATTGTCACTGGTGCATTCGCCTCTCCCTCAACCCTATCCTTAACCTTGCCTGGTTGAAGGACCTCGGCCATATCAACATGTGAAACTGGTTTAACTTCAGCAGCTAAAATGGCAGTCGCACTAATTTGTACAATTGTCATTAAGGCAAAAATTATAGCGAAAGGCAAAAAGGAACGACATTTTATCATAAATAATACTTTTCTGTTGTTATTAAACAAATAAGAACCCTATACTCTTTATACTAAAGAAAAATAGGGAAGATACTCTACTCTATTTACTCTTTTTTTCTGCAAAAATGCAACAGCCAAGTTCATAAAGTGATTGGCGTAAGCTTTCATTTTCAACCCTCTCAAGCATTTTTTCCACGCATTTTTTGTCTTTTTCACTCAAAGCTAACTTCGTCTGCAGGTGATCGTTCAGAACAGAAACGCATCTTTGCTCAATCTTGATGCGGTCAAGAACAACATATCCAAAAAAACCATTAATTCTATGGAGCAATTCATCTGTTTCATGCAACAATTTTAACGCAGCAAATCTTTCACAAGCCACAACAAGTGTTGCAGGTTGGAACATTCTATCTTGATCTACGCGACATTTCCAAATAATTTTGAGTGGTACTGTATGTTCACCAATATCACGACCTGCAATCTCTGGCCAATGCTCTAGAAGTGCCACATTGAGTCCTGTCCGTTTGCGTAAAACTGGATCAATCATTTTGGATACTGTCTCAGAAAGAGAATAGAAATGGCGCTTTTGGAATTGTTTGCTCATTTTTCTAAATCATTACCAAAATATTTACAAATTATAACAATTTTTTCTTTCATCTAAGAACTCTTATCTTAAAAAATTAATGAAATATCGACAAAATTAGATACTTACGTAACTAACAATAACTAAGGGGAAAAAATGAACCATGATTTGCAAAATAAATGCTTTTTTCCTTTGCATTTTATATCTTCCTGTTGCTAACAACAATCATGCATGAAATTTCTTCACACCTTCTTTCTTGGTATGATCAAAAGCATCGGCATTTACCATGGCGTATTACCCCTGAGGAACAAAGGCAAGGCATCCGCCCTGATCCTTATCGCGTTTGGCTCTCTGAAATCATGCTTCAACAAACAACTGTCGAAGCTGTTAAGCCTTATTTTAAAAAGTTTCTGAAACTTTGGCCTGACCTCTCTTCTTTAGCGAAAGCCTCACAAGATGACATCATGAAAGCATGGGCTGGCCTCGGCTATTATTCACGCGCACGCAACCTTAAAAATTGCGCCCAGCAGCTTGTCGAAACCTACGCAGGACAATTTCCACAGTCTGTAAAAGTACTGCGTACTCTACCCGGTATTGGGGACTATACTGCTGCAGCACTCGCCGCAATTGCTTTTAACCACCCTGTAGCTGTAATTGATAGTAATGTCGAACGCGTTGTAACCCGTTTATTTGCTATCACCTCAATATTGCCCAAAGCAAAAGCCGAAATTAAAGAGAAAACACAAAAAATCACTCCTTTCAATCGCCCTGGTGACTTTGCTCAGGCCATGATGGATCTAGGGGCGACAATTTGTACACCGCGCAAACCATCCTGTTTACTCTGCCCTCTTCAAAGTTTCTGCAAAGCAGAAAAGATGCAAAAAGTAGAGTCCTTTCCAGTCAAAGCACCTAAAAAAGAACGCCCTTCAAACACTGGTATCGCTTTTGTTGTGCTTAATGAAAAGCAGCAAATTTATCTAGAAAAACGACAGGGTAAAAAACTCCTTGATGGGATGACCCAAATCCCGAACAATATTGGAATAAACAACGAAAACGGACTCCAAAACGCACCCTTTACTGCCAATTGGCAATTCAAAGGACAAATTACGCATGTTTTTACCCATTTTTCTTTGAAACTTGACGTTTACTATATCAGTGGTGTTCAAGAAATGAAATGTGAAAATGGCTGGTGGTGCGACATTCATCATCTTGCCGAACAGGCACTTCCTACAGTTATGAAAAAAGCCATTGCCTTGGCAATTCCCAATCCTTTCAAGTTAAAATGACGCTATCTGCTGAAAAAACGAAATATTCATTCAGCATGAACTGATTCATTTCTCACGAAATACCAGTTTTTAACATTCGTGAACGTATTATCATTCTTAAATCATCTATTGATTTCAACCGTCCATTTTCCTCGTAATACCAAAATGTCCAACCATTACAGCTTTGCGAATCTTGAGCCTTTCGCCCCATTGCATGAATAGAACCAACTTCACCACTATACATGAGAGTGCCATCAGCTCTTACAATAGCAGATACGCGCTTCTTCCGATCATAAAGAACTTCTCCAGGACAGAGTAAACCTGCTTCAAGCAGGCTGTTGAATGCTACACGCGGTTCTGCTTTTTTTCTATCCAAAATCCCTAATTCTGGTTTATTTAAAGGTTCAACTGCAGCGATCCTTTCATATGCAGCATCAATGTATTGCTGCTCGCGTTCAATACCCACAAAATCACGCCCCAAAAGTTTGGCAACAGCGCCTGTCGTTCCCGAACCAAAAAACGGATCAAGAATAATATCACCCGGCTTACTGGAAGCCATAATAATACGTGTTAATAAAGTTTGTGGTTTTTGCGTTGGATGTAATTTACGCCCTGCCTCATCTTTTAAACGTTCAGCACCCGTACAGAGAGGAAAAAGCCAATCTGAACGCATTTGTACATCTTCATTCCCGGCTTTTAAGGCATCATAATTAAATGTGTATTTTTTATCCTTTTGATCTCGGACAGCCCAAATAAGTGTCTCATGAGCATTTTGAAAGCGACGCCCGCGAAAATTAGGCATGGGATTATTTTTGCGCCAAATGATATCATTAAGCATCCAAAAACCTAAGTCTTGTAATGCCGTACCAACCCGAAAAATATTATGGTAAGATCCAATAACCCAAAGCGTCCCATGGGGTTTTAATACACGACGACATGCGAGCAGCCATGCCCGTGTAAAGGCATCATAGGCAGCAAAACTCTCAAATTGATCCCAGGCATCATCAACGGCATCAACAAGTGAATGATCCGGACGGTATAAAGCACCATCCAATTGTAAATTATAAGGAGGATCTGCAAAAATCACATCAACAGAATGTTTGGGCAGTTTTTCCAGCACTGCAACACAATCTCCTTTTAAAATTTTATTACGCCACGACGTCTGAGAAGAAGTCCGAATGAAATCTTTTTGAAGCTGAATAACTGACATGAAATACCCAACAAAATGAACTGAAATTATCCCATAATCAAAATGACTTATAGGCTTGCATTTACTGACCTATATTTACAAAATAGAGTAAATGTATTGTTAAGTTCATTCAAAATTGATAAGGCGTTTCTGCAAAATGGATATTTGTTTTTGCTTTTTTAAGAAAAACAAAGCAATTTCATACTGACAACTCCTTATCTTTCTTTCAATGTACTCTTCACATATCCTTATCCTTCCCTTTATTTTATCAAACAAATAGGAATCATTTTCAATGCATGTTTTTATGAAACAAAGCCTTCTCAATATCATTTTTAAGCAAGTTCTTAAGCTATAAATAACATGTAAAGGAATATCTCATGCCTCAGATAAATCTCATTATTTTCGATTGTGATGGAGTTTTAGTAGACTCTGAATATCTCGCAGCAAAAATTGGATCTCAATTACTTAAACAAACTGGATATGAAATATCACCTGAAGAATTGAGTGAACGTTATACAGGGCTTATTTTTCGCGATATTCTTAAAAGAATTGAACAAGAAACAGAGAAACCAATTTCTGCTCATCTCATAGATCAAATGTCAAATCTGTTTCGTGCACAAATAAAAACTGAATTACGTGCCATTGATGGCATAAGAGAAGCAGTAGAGAAAGTTAAATCTCGCTATCCCTGTTGTATCTGCTCTAATGCAAAGAGCGTAGATATAAAAGAAATGCTTACCACCGTCGGTCTTTATGATCTTTTTGAAGATAAAATATTTTCTGCGCCTGAAGTTGGAACAAAAAAAGCAAAGCCTGCACCAGATGTTTTTCTTTTTGCCGCACATCTATTACATGCAAAGCCTTCAAATACTATTGTCATAGAAGATTCTATCCATGGCGTACACGCCGCAACTGCAGCAGGCATGCGTGTCATCGGTTTTACGGGAGGATCACACAGTTATCTTAGCCATTCTAATGCACTTGTAGATGCCGGCGCCGAAACATCTATCGCCAAACATGCGCATTTACTCGAAGTCTTAGAAGCAATGGCAATATGGCAAAATTCATCATAAAATGTCTCTTAGACGTATATCAACTCAAAAACTTTCTCAGTGATATTTTTACTAAGATGCCCTTATTTCAATTAAAACACACCTCTAAGAGCTAAAATATAACTGCATTGAGGCGTATGATAAATAATTAATAGACACCATTGTCATATGAGTAAAACCTTTATCTCTATGCAATTTTGGCTCTGCTTATTGTGCAAAAGATACATTTTGTTTCAATCTACCCTGAAATTGATACTCTTAGAAATAAACTTTGCCTCCTTTTGTTAAGAGCATGAACAAAAACAACTTACAAATAAGATCTTAATACAATTCTTCTTTTAAAAGCACATAACTCATAGCAGTTACCCTTATGGATAAAATTCCATCAATAAACTTAATATGATTTTCCAAGAACTTTTTTATTAACCGTCATATTATATTTTCCATGTCCCATTTTTACTGCACATTTGCGAATAAATGGAGTATTGATCAAGTATCTTATCAAATTTTAAAAAAATTATTAAAATTCCATTTTATAAATCAATATATTAAAAAAACACATATAACCTTAAAATATCACCAATACTATATATTTTAATATTTTGAAACTTCATAAAATAAAAATGTGATACTTTACGCTTATTACCTCTATAATTAATATTTTTCATTATAAATTAATATATTTTTTAATTCTAAAATTTACTCAAGAATCAATTCATTTAATTTTCTATGATTTTTAAATAAAAAATATAAAGACACGTTTAAAATTAAAGAAAATTTACAATTTATATAAAAAATGCGTGATACAGATTAAAAATTCACGCCTTTTAAAAGGCATACATAGCTAATATTTTAAAATCTCTTTCTTGTTTTTATAATCTATTCAAAATTAAAATAATTATAAATTCATTATGAATTTTTATTTATTGACTAAATATACATAATGTTATATATACGATTATATATTAATTGATGTGTAAACACAATTTGTTTATATACGTAAGGTATTTTTACTGTATTCATTCATGCGTTTACTCATTTAATTTAAAAATAAAAAATATTTGAGGTGAAATTATGAAAAAATTACTTAAAAATTATGGGTTAAGTATTTTAATCGCGAGTGCTTTTTCTCTTTCACAAGTTGCAAATGTTCATGCAACTCACTTAAGAAATAGCCCTCAAACAGTAAACACTTCTGTTTCTGTAATAGAACAAGGAAAGAAGCAAGCAATCAATATGGCTGCTCTCTATGTTCCAAGTTTAAATCATGGAGCAGAAAATGAAACTGACTTCGCAGGAAAAGTTGAGAAGGTGCTTGAACCTCTCACCATAACTATGGGAGTGGCAGCTGTTGGATACGCAATAAGTATAATAGGAACGCTAATCGACTGGATAGCGAAAATAGCATCACTCTTCAAATAAGATTGCCCAGTGTAAAGTGCTAAGAAATAGCGTCCTTATGTGTCTACTAACTATTTTAAAGCATATAATGAAGCATATGTTCCTTATCGCAAGCAATAACCGTCGTGTAAATATATCAAGACAAGATCTGCATTTACTGGCTTTTTCGATGTATCTGCTAATTTATATTTATAACAGAAAATATTTGAGGTGAAATTATGAAAAAATTACTTAAAAATTATGGGTTAAGTATTTTAATCGCGAGTGCTTTTTCTCTTTCACAAGTTGCAAATGTTCATGCAACTCACTTAAGAAATAGCCCTCAAACAGTAAACACTTCTGTTTCTGTAATAGAACAAGGAAAGAAGCAAGCAATTAATATGGCTGCTCTCTATATTCCAAGTTTAAATCATGGAGAAGAAAATGAAACTGACTTCGAAGAAAAAGTTGAGAAGGTAGCTGAATCCATTACATTAGGGAATTTCGGTATTGGGATGTTAGCTGGATATGGAACAGGTACAATAAGCATATTTTTAGGGTGGATAGTATTCAAAATAATAGCAGCTATCAAAGGATCCTGATATCAGAACTCATAAAATCTTCCATTTCAATGTTGGAAATTCATAAAAAGATTTTCCAATAGAAAGATGGCAAAAGATAGTAGAGCTATGTGCTGTTTCTTTGGCGAAAAACATATAGCGAGTTCCTTCACCGTAAGCAGCAAAGTTTATAAACGCTTTTTTTTCCTTTCATTGCGTTCATAAACTCCACCGCTTCGCTTGCTCATTTGAATTAAATGTAGAAAATATTTGAGGTGAAATTATGAAAAAATTACTTAAAAATTATGGGTTAAGTATTTTAATCGCGAGTGCTTTTTCTCTTTCACAAGTTGCAAATGTTCATGCAACTCACTTAAGAAATAGCCCTCAAACAGTAAACACTTCTGTTTCTGTAATAGAACAAGGAAAGAAGCAAGCAATCAATATGGCTGCTCTCTATGTTCCAAGTTTAAATCATGGAGCAGAAAATGAAACTGACTTCGCAGGAAAAGTTGAGAAGGTATCGTTGTTTACGCCCCTCAAATTAGGAGTTTTTACTTCAGCAGGAGCTTTAGGTTTTGGAGCATTGAGTGGATTTGTTATGGCTATATTCAGCGCGGTAATCGGTTGGATAGCCGGTAATAAGTAAAGTTAAACAATCCCCAAATCTATCCGATTATCTTTTCTCTTATTAAATAAAGAGAGTATTTAAATTGCAGTTTCCCTAAAGTAATTGGGAAGCTGTTTTTTGTGCTTTTTATCGATAAATTTTCTCATTATCAACAATGCTATGTAGCACAATGCTAATATCGGCATAAAAATTGATATTTATACTGAAAAAGATAACTTCAAATGCATAGTGTATACACGCCATGAAATTTCCTCATAAACCATCTAATATGAATCATAGCTGGAAGAACTTGATTTTCATATAAGTCTTTAATAAAATAAAGAAAAAAATGGACACGAGCAATTGCGTTTCTGCAAAAAAAGCTCTTCACAAAATACTATCCTATATCTTAATTCCCAATATTCAAGAACCTAAATAAAGCAGCATAAATTTAAAATAAATGAACGAATAACAGAGATAAATCTCTTGAACTATGACACACTTTTCCTGAATATTTGGTGTTTTATATCTCAATTCTCGAAATAGCCAATGCCATTGCTTTTAACTATTTATAAGCATAAGCAAACAAACTTTCACTCATTTAATAATTTAAATATTGTTAAAAATATGAAATATATCAGCACGAAAGATGAGGCTTCTGTTTTAGGCTTTACTAAAACTATCATGGCTGAGTTAGCGAGCGATGGAGCTCCTTATCTTCCAGAAAAATTTCCTCAATTATCACTTGATGCATTACGAGCGCTCCGTGGATAATCTTACACAAAAACCGCTAAAACACTTCTTTGACCCTTTGAGTAATAAGATTGAATATACACCTTTTAAGAATATGATTGCCGAATCTCATACTATTTTCGTCATCCAGCAACTTATCTTTTGCTGCAAACTGGTGCAGATGAATTTATTCTTGAATTTTTTCATGATCCTATTTTGGCATTTAAAAATGTGGCAATGAATTTCTTTCTAAACTGATGGATTACATTCTCACTAAAAAATAGGCACGCAGTGATTATTGGTGGCCACATCAGGTAATACAAGTAGTGCTGCAACAAGCCTAAGCCTTCACTGGAAAAGAACATTCAGAAATTTTTATTTTGTTTGCTAAAGGGCGTGTATGATGGCGCAAATTGTTTACTATCTTCATCTACACTCTTCCTAAGTGCTCCTGACAGACCTATCTCATTTGCTGTTTGTACTGGAAATTTCGGTGATATTTTTGCGGGTTATGTTGCTACCGGTATGGAGTTACCCATTGCACAATTGATCATTCCGACGAATGATAATGACATCCTCGCACGCACATTGACCAGCGGCACTTATGAAATACGGCCAATAACCCACATAATATCACCTTCTATGTATATTCAAGTCTCTTCTAATTTTGAACGCTTGATGTTTGAAAGTAGCAATCATGATCCAGTATGAAATTCGCAATGCAATGGAAAATTTGCAAAAATCAAGACATTTTAATCTTAATGAAAAACACTTCAAAAGTATTTCCCCCCTGTTTTCTGCCGGAAAAAGTAGTATAGTTGAACCAGCGCAAACAATTGATAATATTTATCAAGAAAGCGGCTATTTCGCTGATCCACGTACAGCTGCTGCCCTTAAGAGTAACTCGGGAAAACAAAAAAACACATATTCCAATGATCGTCCTTGCGACTGCTCATCCTACCAAATTTCCTGATGCAATCAAAAATCCCTGTGGAATTGATACTCCATTGCCATCTTGAAACGATTTTATGGAACGCGAAAAATGCTTCATAGGTCTTGCTAATGATGAAAAAATAGTAAAAGATTACATTTCTTTAAAATTGCTGCATCTTATTAAGGTTAGCTGCATTAATTCAAATTAAAAATATTCCAATACTTTTATAATGAGGTATTTGGCTTGTTTAACGGAGTCGTAAACACATGGGTGTAGATATCAGTCGCCTAAGTAATGGTTTGACTATCGCCACACATACAATGCAACAAATTGACAGTGTAGCGCTCGGAATATGGGTTAAAGTCGGTTCACGCAATGAAACCTTCTCGCAACATGGCATCGCTCATCTTCTTGAACATATGGCCTTCAAAGGAACGGAAAACCGTACAGCCTTTCAGATTGCAACTGATATTGAAGATGTCGGTGGTGAAATCAATGCCACCACAAGTACGGAAACAACTGCCTATTTTGCACGCGTACTCAAAAATGATATCCCGCTTGCCATTGATATTTTAGCCGATATTTTGATGTATTCAAAATTTGATGAAGATGAATTAGAACGGGAAAAACAAGTGGTTTTTCAAGAAATTGGTGCCGCTCGTGATATACCTGATGATATTGTTTTTGATCACTTTACTGAAACAGCCTTTCGTCATCAATCTCTTGGTCGCTCTATTTTAGGAACCCCTAAAACAGTTCAATCATTTACATCTGCTGACCTCCATAGTTTTATGGATAAACAATACAGCGCAGACCGTATGATTGTAGTTGCGGCAGGCGCTGTAGAGCACGAAAATTTCCTGCAAAAAGTCGAAAGTCATTTTCGCACTTTTCGTTCCCACTCAATAGCACCCCTCACTAACCTTGCCAATTATGTTGGCGGCGATTTTCGTGAATATCGCGATTTAATGGATACGCAAGTTGTTCTCGGTTTCGAAGGACGCGCCTATCATGCGCGTGATTTTTATGCTGCCCAAATTCTTTCAATTATTCTTGGTGGAGGCATGTCATCGCGCCTCTTCCAAGAAGTGAGAGAAAAACGTGGATTATGCTACTCTATTTATGCTTTTCATTGGGGGTTTTCAGATACCGGACTCTTTGGCGTTCACGCAGCCACCGGACAAGAGGGACTCAAAGAACTTCTTCCTGTGATTCTCGATGAGCTCTCTAAGGCAAGCAAAAACATCCATGCGAGTGAACTTCAACGAGCACGAGCACAATATCGTGCTAGCCTTACAATGTCACAGGAAAATCCATCTAGCCAAGCCAATCTCATTGCCCGCCAAATGCTTCTTTATGGCCGACCAATTCCTCTATCTGAAACAATTGAACGCTTAGAGCTTATTACGCCCGCAAGATTAACTGATTTAGCTCATCGTCTTTTTATCAATTCCACTCCAACATTAGCAGCTGTCGGACCTGTTGGCTCCCTCATGAATTTTGATGATTTAACATCAACACTTTCACCCAATATAAAGTAAGACTAAATAATTTTTTTCAAACGCTTTAGTGCATCTATGGCTATGAGAAAGTTACCTTAAAAAGGAGATGAAATAATAATGCACGTATTATATGACAAAATTTACCACAAAAATTCTTCTTCCTGAAAGTTTGGAAAATATTTATCAAAGAGCCGTACAAAACTATTCAATTCACGCTTCATGTGATAAAGGATCTAGTAAGAGAATTATATCTGTGAAATCTGAAAATCAATGGCTTCAATTTTCTTTCTCCAAAAATAAAATTCCATCGGTTTCAAGGTTTCATTAAAGCAAACAGATATCTAACCTATCTTTGTGCAAATCACATAACTTTTTCAAAAGGAAACGATAACCGCTCGTTATGTAGAATAAATTATAAAAGGTGGACGTATTTTCTTGAAAAGATAAATTAAAATTAAACATTATAAACAAAGACTGAGAGTAAAATATTGTGAAGAGTTTGCGTAAAATAATTAATATCACCTTTGTTGTAATCGTCAGCTTTTTTGTCCACCTTACATCAGTACAAGCAATTGAGCCTGTTAAAATTTCCTCTCAGGATGCCGCTCTTGATCTTTCAAAAGCAATCGAAATTTATCATACGAACAACTCTATCTTTCAAACAAGTACAGTGCCAGGACCAGATGGTATCGTATGGCGTATTGAGGTACAGGCAAAAAGTGAAAATTTTTCTGGAAATTGGGCAGTATTTTCTCTTGCAAATCCCACAAATGAACAAATTGATCGTCTTATCGTTGCCCCACATTATCGCATGGCGTACTCTGGTTTTCTTCGGCCTGACCTTGGATCAGCGCGAATTCAATCCATCACTCCAAGTGAAGGTTTTTCTCTTGATCGTCAATCCAGTGTAAACTCTGATATCTTTCGTATTACACTTAACCCTGGCGCTGTTATTACATTTGTCGCAGAACTTAATTCTGCAAATTTGCCACAAATCTATTTATGGCAACCTGAAGCTTATAAAGATGCAATTAATTCTTATACGCTTTATCATGGTATTCTTCTTGGTATATCAGGTCTTTTAGCGCTTCTATTAACTGTCCTTTTTGTCATTCGTGGAACAGGTCTCTTTCCTGCAACAGCTGCTGTCGCCTGGGCGGTTCTTTTTTATATTGGCATCGACTTCAACTTTTTAAATAAATTCTTTGCAGTTACATTAACAACACAACCAATCTGGCGTGCTGGTACAGAAGTAGCGCTTGCCGCCACATTCTTCATTTTCCTTTTTACCTACCTATGCCTTAATCGCTGGCACTATCGCTTCAGTTATGGTGCAATCGCATGGACTATCGCTCTTTGTGGTTTAGGAGCATTTGCTATTTACGACCCAACAAGAGTAGCTGGAATCGCGCGCTTATCATTTGGCCTCACCGTTGTGCTTGGTATAGTTTTAATCAGTTATTTTTCGATCCGAAGCTATGACCGCGCAATCATGCTTATCCCAACATGGTTACTCATTAGCTTCTGGTGTTTTGGAGCCTATGCATGCATAGCAGGATATTTAAATAATGACATTATCCAACCAGCTTTAGCAGGTGGTTTAGTGCTCATCGTCCTTCTCATTAGCTTTACTGTCATGCAACAAACTTTTTCCAATGACGCTTTCCATGAAGGAATATTTTCCGACCTTGAACAACAAGTGCTGGCAGCAAAGGGAGCTGGAAATATTATTTGGGACTGGAATGTCGAACGTGACCGCATTGTTGTGCATCCAGACATGAAGACCCTCTTTGGAACTGAAACCAAAAAACTCAATGGTACTATGCGCAACTGGATTTCAGCTTTACATTACGATGATCGTGAGCGCTTTCAAGCTGTCCTGGATATCATTCTAAAAAATAAAAAGGGACGCATTGATCAAATTTTTCGGCTTTCTGCCGGTGGTGGTTATTATCATTGGTTTTCTCTCCGCGCACGTCCAGCTATGCAAAAAGATGGAAAAATTACGCGTGTTATTGGGAGCATTGTCAATATTACTAACCACAAAAAAGCCGAAGAACGATTATTGCATGATGCAATTCACGACAGCTTAACGGGACTCCCTAATCAACAAATTTTTTTTGACAGACTACAAAACTATACCTCTTTGGCTAAAGCAAATATCAAAGTTAGACCAAGCGTCTTTATGATTGACTTTGATAATTTCCGTCAAATTAATCGTAAATTAGGCATAGCTGTTGGCGACACTGTACTGCTCATTATAGCACGCCGTTTGAGCCGTCTTATTAACTTTCAAGATACCTTATCACGTCTTTCCGCAGACCGTTTTGCAATCATTTTACTCAGTGAAACTGAACCACAGAAAATTGCAGCATTTGCAGATCATCTACACAAAACAATCTCAGCACCTATTTCACTTACAGAAAAAAAAATAACGCTTTCAACATCAATTGGACTAGTCACATGGAGTGAAAGCAGATCAACTGCTAAAGATATTTTAAATGATAGTGAACTGGCGATGATCCGCGCAAAACAAATGGGTGGCAATCATATTGAACCTTTTCGCCCCAATTTTCGTAGTTTGGACCTCGGGCATAACACCATGGGGCAAGACATTCATTATGCTATAAAACGTAATGAAATAAAAATCCTCTACCATCCTATTCTTAATTTATCAGATGGACAAATTATTGGTTTTGAAACAATTTTAGAATGGCACCATCCAAATTATGGAAATTTAAATGTTTCTGATTTTATCAAGATCGTAGAAAATGAACAAATCGTTATGGATTTGGCACAATTTATCATCGATAATGCCGTTATTGATCTTATAAATGTACAAGAAAAATTCCTCCAACAATCTTTCTTTATTTCAATCAATTTACCAAGTGCAGAAATGATTCATCCTCGTTTCATAAATCAATTGCGCTCCACTCTGCTTCGCCACCCGCTCAACAAAGAGAGCTTGATGATAGAAATATCAGAATTTGTCTTGAGAAAAAATCCTGAACAATCGGCGCACTTTCTTGAACAAATTAAAACACTAGGCATGAATCTGGCACTGGATAATTTTGGAACCGGTTATTCATCACTTGCCTATCTCGTCCGTTATCCATTCGATATGGTTAAATTAGATCGTTCGCTTATCTCTATCGATTCGCCTAAGAAAAAACTTGTTCTCAAGTCCATCATCAATATGGCAATTGATCTTAATTTGCAAATTATCGCAGAAGGCGTTGAAAATGAAAAAGAAGCGATCTTCCTGCGCCAAGAAGGCTGTAAATATGTTCAAAGTACACTTGTTACTAAGCCAATTGCTATCGAAGAGCTAATCACTCTCGTTCAAAACCACTTCCCTTATAAAATAAAGACATAGTAGAGAGAAAACTGTTGAATAAAAAACTCGGAAAATCGTAACACTCTCTACGCATGACCCATTTCAGAAACAAGATAGGTTGGGTTAATTCCCATGCGAATCAAGCTTTCATCATACTTACGACTTAAATCGCTTTCAAAAAGAAAACTAGGCGATGTGGGGCTGATCAACCAGCCGTTTGTAGAAATTTCTGTCTCGAGTTGTCCCGGTTTCCATCCAGCATAACCTAGCGCTATAAGTGCATGTTGAGGACCTTGTTCACAACTGATCGCTTTTAAAATATCAATAGTTGCAGTAAAGCAGATTTTTTCTGCAATAAGAACAGTTTCTTTACAAGTGTAATCATCCGAATGGAGCACAAAACCACGTAAAGGATCAACAGGTCCGCCATAACGTACAGGAAAATTTTTTATTGGCTCAGAAAGATGTTTTTTTTGAACGCCGCTTATCACCCCAAGATGAAGCAAGAGCTCAGGAAAATCAATATGGTGCAATTGATTGAGAATAATCCCCATAGCACCAGCATCAGAATGTGCACAAACATAAACTACAGAACGAATAAAACGGTTATCATTCATCCCAGGCATTGCTATGAGTAATTGCCCACCTAAAAAGCCATCACGCTGCTTCATTAATCTGTTATTCTCCATAAATTGCATGTTAAAATCCAAAACAGTTACTACAAAAAGAAAATAAAGCGCAAATGAAAAAAATTCAAATCTTTATAAATTTACAAAGTATTTCAATTTTATTTTATAAAAAACTTTTAGTTACTTTAAGCTTAACATTCTTAATTTTAGGATTACTTAACTTCTCAGTTAGCATTCAAAAAAATAAAAATCATATCTTTTTGTAACACTTTGGTATGAAATCAGATGGAAGACGCATCAGACTAGCTCTCACCAGACCATCTCTATCTGGAATAAGAAACGGCATTATTGAAATTATGCTTAAATCTGGATGGAAAACATACTGGCGTAATCCAGGCAATTCAGGTATGGCACCATTTTTTAATTTCAAGCGACAGGTTTCTTATGAAATATTTTATCCCACACCACCCACAGCTTTATGAAACAGAAAACAACTGGCCAATAGGTTAAAAATAAAGTTCTATTGCCTTTTACTATCTCCAATGCAAGTAATAATTTCATTGGTTCTTTAACTCTTGGATTATGTAATAAAATTTGCCTTCCGTTTACTATTAACTTTACTTTTTCTTCATCCATTCAAAAAACAAACACCTCCTTTTATCCTTGTTAAAGAAAGCTCAGGATGCCTTGCCCAACGAACACATAATGAGTTAAAATAAGTGAGAACATCGAGTATATGCTCTTTAGCGCTCCCACCCATTTCATACCAAAGAAAACAAACCAAACAATTTTTTATACAGTTTTCTTTAAAGATCACGCCTTAAGTGGAACATTCACACTCCATCTGCAAGCAAGCAAACCCTCTCGTTACTCCGTGATAAAAGAGAAAGCTTCCCCCAAAAGGCTATGCCGAAAAGTACCCATTTTTGCGATATTCAGTAATTGCTTTACGTGCCAGTGCATCTGCACGCTCATTATCTGGATGTCCAGCATGTCCTTTTACCCAGTGCCATCTAATAGTATGAAGAGAACAAACATCTTCAAGAGCTTTCCATAACTCGATATTTTTAACAGTTTTTTTTGACGTCGTACGCCAATTATTCATTTTCCATCTTTCAAGCCATAAGGATATACCATTGCGCACGTAAACCGAGTCCGTATAAAGATCAACCGAACAAGCCTCTTTAAGTACCTTCAACGCACAAATCGCTGCCATCAATTCCATTCGATTATTGGTCGTTTGCACTTCTCCACTGTAAAGTTCACGTTCATGACCATTCCAGCGTAAAATCGCTCCCCACCCTCCAACTCCAGGATTACCAGAGCAAGCACCATCTGTATAAATTTCAACAACTTTCTGTTGATTTAACATGAAATTCAAAACCCTAGCTTACACAGCGAACCCGTATTTACTAAAAAACAAAGCTTGTGCCAATATTCCTATGGATCTTTCTTAACAACAAAACTACCGAGCAGTATATTAAACCAATCATAAAAGCGTGTGAGTAAAAAGCTTAAAGCCGCACCACGCGCCAACGGAACAATCGTGTTCAATTCTAAAGGAACCAATGTTCTCATTTTTTGATAATTTTCTAATAGCACACGTGCTTTGATAAGATTATAGGGATGTAATATTCAAAACACCATGCATTCAAGCAGATTGCCAAGTCATAAGCCAAAAAGTCATTACAAGCAAAATAGAAATCGATAATATAAGAAAGACTATGATTTTAAAAAACACATTATCATTAAATAAATCAGCGTGAACGATGCCTGTTGGCAAATTCGACGGCCAATTTTCTTCTAGAAAAGCTAATTCGGGATCAATTTTTTCCAAATTTTTTAAGCAACACATCTTCTCTCGTTTGGCAGCTTTTCCATAAAATCTTCCAATCCACAAGAGAAAGAGTATTCCGAAGATATAAGTGAAAAATCCTTTCTTGCTAAATGTAATTATGCTAAACTAACCCCTACCTCGTAGCAACAACAGACATCTGATTGACGAACCCACATCCCTTCCTAAAATAAAAAGTAATAACAGTAGCAGAACCTCCTGCTAATTCACCGATCGTTGTCCCATCATTCTGAATAACCAGTTGAGGGCAAGGGATTCCCTGGCTCTTTTAGTGCCGCATAAAACTACAAAAAAGCAAATCATCTTTTGAAATACGTTTTTCATAAAGCGTTAAAATACATCTACCTTCTGTTGTATTAAGCAAGAAATTAGAGCCCTCGATCCCCTCTGCTATGCCTTGATATGAGAGAAGTGAACCGATCGAGTAACCTGTCAAAAATGCCTTCAAATCATTTGAATGAATATCTGTATAGACCAGCCATTATTCTGCTTTCATTGTAGGCATTTATGTATCCTAGTTTTTGTTTTTTAGCGTTTCAGACTGACCATTCACAAAAGCCATATCTTGAGGCGTTAAAATAACATTGCGCAATTCCCGATTGACCAAAAATGTCTCCCTTTCCACCACTGTTTCAGACAATTCTACTGTAACATCATAACGTTCACGAAAAGCTGAAATAATTTCATCAACAATAATTTCAGGCGCAGAAGCCCCTGCTGAAAGACTCACAACAGAAAGAGGACCCAGACGATCAAAATCAATTTCATCAGCCCGTTGAACTAAAATAGACTGCCGCGCACCAAATCTCTCAGCAACTTCTACCAAACGTCGTGAATTAGAAGAATTCGGTGCACCAACAATCAAAAATAAATCACTCCCCAGTGCCGCCGCTTTAACAGCATTTTGGCGATTCGTCGTAGCATAGCAAATTGATTCGGCAGCCGGTGGTTCCAACGCAGGAAAACGTCTCTGTAATACATCAAGAATCCCTGCTGTATCTTCAACAGAAAGTGTTGTTTGCGTCACAAACCCCAATTTATCTGGATCATCTGGCTGATAATGCAAAGCATCTTCTATCGTTTCAATCAAAGTAACAGCTCCTTTTTCAAGCTGTCCCATTGTTCCTATCACTTCAGGATGACCAGCATGACCAATCAATATAACATGACGGCCATGACGTTGATGTCGCATCGCTTGTTTATGAACCTTAGAAACCAACGGACATGTTGCATCAAGATAAAACAGATTGTAACGATTAGCCTGTTCTGGTACAGATTTTGGGACACCATGCGCAGAAAATACAACAGGCTGATTGCGATGTTCTTCTGGAATCTCATCAAGTTCTTCCACAAAAATGGCTCCTCGTTGCTGTAATCCTTCAACCACATAGCGATTGTGCACAATTTCATGACGAACATAAACTGGAGCACCATATTTTTTTAATGCAAGAAGGACAATCTGTATAGCGCGATCAACCCCTGCACAAAATCCACGCGGACTACAAAGACGTATTATTAAAGGGGAAGGCACAGACATAAACCCACCTTAATTTTATAACTTTGATCATATAGCCAAACAGGCTATTTTTATGCACTCTATAAACAGTGTAAAGAGAAAAATTGAAAATATTATCCTTTTCTGTCACAGCCCCTCTCTATAAAATACCTTTACGGCATTCAGACGGCTCTTTAAAAAGTTTCTCTTTAATTTCATTACACTAAAGGATAATAAAATACCAAACAAGAAATTCAATCAAAAGAATTCCAAATATAGCTGCTAAATAAAATAACGAAAAGAAAAATGTTTTTTTTGCCATCAAAATAGTTGCATCATACGTATCAGCTTTCCACAAACGAAAGGCAAAATAAATAAAGATAACGCTCAAAATCGTCGAAAAAATAGCATAGAAAATTCCCGCAAAGTCGATGATAAAAGGTCCAGCGGCGGATATTGTCATAAGAATAGTGTAAAATAAGATCTGTTTTTTTGTTGAACGCTCGCCTCGTACATTAGGCATCATTGGAATGCCTGCTGCACCATAATCAAGAGACGAAAAAAGAGAAAGAGACCAAAAATGCGGCGGGGTCCACATAAAAATGATTAAAAATAATAAAAAGCTCTCAATATTCACTGTACCGGTTGCCGCAGCACATCCAATCATAGGTGGGAAAGCTCCAGCTGCACCACCAATAACAATATTTTGTGGCGTTCTTCGTTTTAGCCAAATTGTATAGATAACGATATAAAAAAAGATTGTGAAGGCAAGAAAAAATGCTGCAAACCAATTAATGAGTTTCCCCATCATCAACACCGAAAGCATAGAAAGAACCATGCCAAAAACAAATGCCTTTCTGGAACTGATTTTACCACTAGGAATGGGACGATTTCTGGTACGTTTCATCACTGCATCAATGTCAGCATCATACCACATATTAAGAACCCCCGCACCACCACCGCCTATGGCAATACACAAAATTGCTAAAAAACCATACAATGGATTTATAGAAACAGGTGATACAACTAATCCAACCAGAGCTGTAAAGACAACAAGTGACATAACCCGTGGTTTTAATAATGTGATATAATCATAAATACCAGATTTTGGTGGAATTGATTTACCACTTGCATCCGATAATTCTCTTGAAACAAACATTCTGCTCAAAGACCTTCAATCTCTGTCGTCCACAAACAAATACTTTCTGGCATATGAGAATGACCAATTAATATGCGTATTTTGAAAACATAGAGGATATCTCTCTTATACATATATCCATTAAAAAAAGAGAGAAACATTTGTAATAAAAATACATTTTTTCTTTCATTTTAAAATTTATCACAAAAACAAAATACATTACAGCAAACATTCTAAAGCAATGCCAAAAGCTTTTTCTCCTATAAAATACTGTTTTTTACTTTTTATTTTCTTTCATGTCTATGGATTAATATGTTTTGGTAGAGAATGGTTTTGTGTTATAATTTTAGTTCGAAAATTCACTTTTTATGTAACTCTATGCACGATAGCATCGTGTGGATTCAGGTAAGGCTTTCTGTGGTACTTTATAAATTGCTAAAAAAAACTTTCTTTTTTTGTGCTGTTATTTACACACTCTATAATGTTTCTATCAAGCACGCTGTCGCACAAACATCTAACATGCAAACTGTCCCTGCCCCAAAAAGCTACGGCGCATGGACAAAGGTTTGTTCTCTGCCACCAGGTACACCTAATATACAATGTGAAGTTGTGCAAAACGTACACACACAAAATCGCCCTGATATTACCTTGCGCGTTACGTTTTATAAACTTCCTAAAAATCAAGGTGCTTTGATGCGTGTTTTCGTTCCGATTCGCGTTGAACTACGCCTTGGTGTTGGACTTAAAATTGACGATAAAGATCTAGGTAAAATGGAATATCGCCGTTGTCTCGGTGATAATTGCGTTGCTGAAGCTGTTCTTAAAAAAGACATATTACAACTCTTTTTAAAAGGTAAAATAGCAACCTATTTTATCTTCACAACCCCCGAACAAGGAATCGGAACCCCCGTTGACCTTCAGGGACTTAATGATGCCTATACAAATTTACCAACTTAGTCAAATTTATACATATTAATGAATCAAAGCATTTCAAAGTTCATTTTATAGTTTCTCAAAAATAGAAATCTTTCAGATATAAATAAAATAGGATAACCACAATGAAATCCCTGATTGATCATTTTGATATTGCCTCATCTAAAGTGCAATCACTTGTGCAAGAATCACTTCATCATGCTGATGATGGCGAACTTTACCTTGAGTATACAGAAAGCGAAACGCTTTTATTTGATAACGGACAGCTTAAAAATGGCTCATTTCATCAAGATATGGGATTTGGTCTGCGCGTTGTTGCAGGAGAAGCTACTGGGTATGCTCACTCTAGTGAATTATCAGCTGCTGCGCTCAAACGCGCCAGTGAAGCAGCTAAAGCTGTTACCTATAATAATCATGGAGGACCTTATAGCGCAGCACCTCAACAAACAAACAAAAGACTCTATCAACCACATAATCCCCTGGATACTCCATCATTTGAAGAAAAAAGTAAACTTTTGCAAAAAATTGATACCTATTTACGCGAAAAAAATGATAAATTGCATCAAGTTACTGTTTCTCTTTCCGGCTCACTACAACATGTCGAAATTTTACGTGCTGACGGATATCTTGTTCGTGATGTCCGTCCTCTTGTACGGCTTTCTATAGCTGTGGTCGCAGCTGAAGGTGAACGGCGTGAAAATGGCTTCTATGGATGTGGTGGACGGCAAGCATTTAGCCAATTTATTAGCGAAGAAAATTGGAAAAAGGCTGCTGATGAGGCTTTGCGTATGGCTTTCATAAACCTAGAAGCAGAAGCAGCACCAGCAGGAACATTTGATGTTGTCTTAGCCAATGGATGGCCCGGTGTTATGCTTCATGAAGCTGTAGGCCATGGATTGGAAGGGGACTTCAACCGTAAAAAAACATCTGCTTTTGCTGGACTTTTAGGAAAACAGATTGCAGCAAAAGGTGTGACAATTGTTGATGATGGTACAATTCCAAAATGCCGTGGTTCACTCACTGTCGATGATGAAGGCACACCATCAGGATATAATGTTCTTATTGAAGATGGTAAACTTATTGGTTTTATGCAAGACAGGCTAAATGCTCGACTTATGGGCGTTAATCCAACTGGAAATGGACGACGTGAATCCTATGCACATGCACCAATGCCACGGATGACAAATACGATCATGCTAGGAGGCGATAAAACACCTGAAGAAATTTTATCCTCACTAAAAAGCGGTATCTATGCTGTCTCATTCGGTGGAGGACAGGTTGATATTACTTCCGGAAAATTCGTCTTTGAATGTACCGAAGCTTACCGAATAGAAAATGGCAAAATTGTAGCACCAATTAAAGGTGCAACCCTTATCGGAAATGGACCAGAAGCCATGAAACGTATTACAATGATTGGGAATGATAGCAAACTTGATAGTGGGATCGGTATGTGCGGAAAAGCAGGACAAAATGTTCCTGTTGGAGTCGGACAACCGCATCTGAGAATCAATAATATGACAATTGGTGGAACAGCACTTTCATAAAATTATGTTCTATGCACTTCATTCTCTAAACCAGAAGACAACTAAAGCATAGACCAACGACTTCATAAAAGAAGGAAATTTTTTATCTAAACACGAGGAGAGACGTCTGAATTTATTGAAGAAGCTTTCGATAAATTAGCATTCTTTGTAAAGATTGTTCATTATTGTTCTGCACTGTTTTCCTGTCTAAGCGGGAAAAACGGACAGAGATGTATTTTGCTTCCTCACCTCTTCTCTTTATGCCTCTAAACAGAACCTTTATCAGCAATAATTTTTGTATTTTCACCTCAATCAACAAGCTAAGCTGCTTGGATAAATGCATTCCAGTTTCCTGTCGTTAAGAAGAAAATGCAAAGCTTGGCTCAAGGCACCCAATCCAGCCTGACTCTTCAGAGTCAAATCTTAATTTGCTTTTTGCCAATGCTTCCTTTTATGCTAGCGTTCTCTATAGCCTGTAGCAGAATCTATAGCCCGCAACATAGGAATGAGTTAGAACACAGGTAGTATCGATCCTCACAGCTTCACCATCATAACCCTTAATTCTTGGCCAACGCTTCTAAAAACTGATTGTTTTTTTATTCTAAGGGATTCATAATGCTTGTTGATCGATGCTATGCCACTTGCCATGGATGAATGGGCGCTACACCATTTGGCTGAGAGAAAGAAGAAATCCTCGTCCTTGCATTCGGTTTTTAAAATAAAATGAACGCCTTCAACAAAAGAATATCGGTAAGGGGTTTCCAGTCCTTATACGCATCTGAGAAACTTATTTAATAAACCTTAGATCCTTTGTAAAATCCCTGCACTTGACTGTCATACTTTTCTCAGTAATGCTGCTTCTTTTTACAAATGGAACGTTTCCACCTCTCCACATTTTCTCTCAAATCTCAACTTAGGTGTATAGAACCTCATCAAATATCCTTCATTCAATAATTCTTTTGGTATCCTTCAAATAAGCTAAAGTTCCCAACTGATATTCACTTTACGCTTACTCAAAACAGTAACAATTTTAAGATGCGGTGACCATAAAAATTGATCAATCGGTATGACTTGTTCTATTGTAACCCCCTGCAACAAAGAAGAGATAAATCACGAACAAATGTAACAGGATTGCACGAAATGGCCACCACACGTGGGATGGTTGTCTTCGCTAATTCACGCACCTATTCTTGCACACCAGCACGTGGAGGATCAAAAACAACGCACTCAAAACACGCAAATTTCCTCGCAGAAAGTGGATGACGAAAGAGATCACGTTTTTCACAAGTTACTGTCTTTAAACCGGTTGCAAAATGTGCTGCCCGATCTAAATTCGCTAACGCTGTCCCATCATTTTCTACCGCATGAACATTCATCTTTTTCGCCATACGTAATGTAAAAGTCCCCATTCTTGAAAACAAATCCAAAGCATTCTTTGCTTTTTTTAAATGGACCAAAATAACATTGCCCATAGTATTTTCTGCTTCTAGAGTCGCTTGGAGAAACCCACCAGCAGGAAACTCAACACAGACATCTTCAAAGTAAACCAATGGTTTTTCTCGTTCAATCAAAACTTTACCTTCAACAGATAAACGTGTAATTCCACGCGCAAGAGCTGTATGAACCATTTTCTGACGAATACGTCATCCCCCCACCACACACCCATTTAAAGCAACATCTAAACCATTTTCAACAGCTGTTATCGTAACCTGAAATCTCTTGGTATAATTGCTTAAAAGAGCACAAAATACCTTGATATCATCTAGTTTAGACATAATCTCTAAACATGTAACTGGACATTCCTCAAGTGTGATAACATCATGCGATAAATAGCGATTAAAACCAACAATGTAACCTTTCCGGATCGCAAGCGCTGTTAAAGATTCGTCGACGATTGTGGTATTCACATTCAATCAAAGGAGAAACAAGGATATCATCGATCCCATGTTTTTTAAGGTATCAACAACTAATTGCTTTTTTCAAAAGCGATAAGCATCAGCACGCCAATGCTGAAGCACACACCTTCCACAACTCTCAAAATGTTGGCAGAGAGCATCAATGCGTTCTGATGATCTTTCTTCTAAGGTAATAAGTTCTCCATACTTTCCATGAAAAGCAACTATAGCAACCTCTCCCGGTAAAGTAAAAGGAACATAGATAGAGCCATGCAATGTCTTAGAAATACCGTAACCGTTCGCTCCTATGGTCGATTATAACTCTGTTGCTCACACATTTTTTCTCCAAATAACAAATATTCCAAATTGCCATCACCGCCTGCAATAGGTGAGGGAAGCAAACCTTTGTACTCCATCCTATTTGCACATATTTAGCCAATCAAAAGTTCTTCAGCAGTTTGTTTTGCTATTGATAGATTTCTCAATACCCCACCTTTCCTAAAAGCTTCTCGACCAATTTCAAATTGTGGCTTTACCAATAAAACCGCTTGAGCTCCCTTCTTAGCTAGAGACAAAACGGGAGGTAAGGCAAGTTTAAGAGAAATAAAACTGATGTCCGATATGATGAGACCAATTTCCCTGCCACCTAAATGTTTCTGTTTCAAATCTCTAACATTCAAGCCTTCTAATAAGGTTATCGCACTGTTGCCAGCTAAACGTGCACCCAATTGATGATGGCCAACATCAACAGCAATAACATGCGTTGCTCCACGCTCTAAGAGAACTTGCGTAAAACCACCTGTTGATGCACCAATATCAATGGCTGTCACTTTATCCGTTACAATCGAAAATGCATCAAGTGCACGCATTAATTTCAATGCCGCACATGAAACATAATTGCGTGCTGGATTACAAACAACAATTTCTGCGTCAGCAGAAATAATTTGCCCAGCTTTAAAAATGATTTCGCCATCAACCTTGACGGTTTAGCGTATGATAGCATCACGAGCCCGTGATCGCGTCATAAAAAATTTTTTTCAACTAAAAGAATATCGAGTCTTTTTCTAACAGCCATCTCATACTCGAACTTTCTGCACTGTTCGAATTTCGCGTCCCAAAGCAGTAAAGACAGTGTTGACAATACCAACAGCATCAAGTCCGATACGCGAAAGAACTTTCTCTGGTGAACCATGATTCAAATATTCATCAGGAAATTTTAATGTGCGAACTTTCAGACCATGCTCTAAAAGCCCTTCTTTTGCCAAGAATTGTAATAAGTGTGCTCCAAATCCACCTATTGCACCTTCTTCAACGGCCACCAAGACCTCATGCTCACATGCCAAACGGCGCATCAAATCCTTATCCAAAGGCTTCGCAAACCGTGCATCCGCAACCGTCGTAGACAACCCCTCTGCTATCAACGCATCAGCAGCTACCAACACTTCTGACATCCGCGTTCCAAAACAAACCAAAGCTACCCTGCTTCCTTCACGAAGAACACGCCCTTTTCCAATCTCTAATAATTCACCGCGCTGCGGTAAATCCATGCCAACACCTTCACCACGCGGATAACGAAAAGAAATTGGTCCCTGATCATAAGCTGCAGCAGTACGTACCATATGCATCAGTTCAACTTCGTCAGAAGGCGCCATGACAACAAATTCAGGAAGAGTAGCTAAAAAAACAATATCAAAACTGCCAGCGTGCGTCGCACCATCTGCACCCACAAAGCCGGCTCGATCAATGGCAAAACGTACCGGTAATTTTTGAATCGATACATCGTGAATAATCTGATCATAAGCACGCTGTAAAAAAGTAGAATAAATCGCAACAAAAGGCTTATACCCTTCACAAGCCATACCGGCAGCAAAAGTTACAGCATGCTGCTCAGCAATACCAACATCAAACATTCTTTCAGGAAATTTTTCAGCAAAAGCATCAAGCCCTGTTCCTGTTGGCATTGCCGCCGTTATACCAACAATCTTATTATCATGCGTAGCTTCCTCTATTAAAGCATTAGAAAACACCTTAGTATAGGCAAGAGCATTGCCTTGTGTCTTAATCTGTTTACCTGTAACAACATCAAAACTATTAACACCATGATATTTATCAGATGATGCTTCCGCAGGTGCATATCCCTTCCCTTTATGGGTTACTACATGTACCAAAACAGGACCATTAGGATATTCACGAACATTTTTCAACACAGGCAATAAATGCTTTAAATTATGGCCATCTATTGGTCCAACATAGTAAAAGCCAAGCTCATCAAATAAAGTTCCCCCAACCAAAAAACCACGCGCAAATTCTTCTGAACGACGTGCCTTATCTAAAAAAAACTTTGGCATTTTTTTGCTGAACATCTTTATCCGTTCACGCAAACTACGGTAAGCAGGACGGGAAACCAATCGTGCGAGATGCGCACTCATTGCACCAGTAGGAGGAGCAATAGACATATCATTATCATTAAGGATAACAATCAGACGTGCATCCAAAGCACCAGCGTTATTCATCGCTTCATAAGCCATACCAGCAGACATAGCACCATCACCAATCACAGCAATAATGTTGCGCCTTTTCTCTGCTTTCAAAGCACTAGCCACCGTCATACCAAGACCAGCTGAAATAGAAGTAGAAGAATGACCCGCACCAAATGGATCATACACACTTTCTGAACGTTTCGTAAAACCTGACAATCCACCCTCTTGGCGCAATGTGCGAATTCTATCTCTACGCCCCGTCAAAATTTTATGAGGGTAGGTTTGATGACCAACATCCCAAATAATCCTATCTTCCGGTGTATTAAAAACATAATGCAACGCAACAGTAAGCTCCACAACACCAAGCCCCGCACCAAGATGACCACCTGTTACAGAAACTGCATCAATTGTTTCTGTCCGCAACTCATCAGCTAAACGTACCAAATCAGACTCAGGCAATGCCCGCAAATCTTGCGGCAAACAAATACGGTCAAGCAATGGCGTCAATGTCCGAGACAAAAAAAACTCCCTTATATTATTTTATCAAGAGAGTGAAACGGTAAGAATAAGCCTTCTCCACTCTTTCGTTTATGGTGTGGTGCATTTCCATCGGAATACTTTATCGATGTGGAATTATCTACAGCTTTTCTCATTTTAATTCATTTTATAAAAAAGAAACTGATAAAATCCGTTCCTATAAACGAGATTACGACGCCTCTTACCTTGCAATATTCCAGAACTATTTAACATTATTTCGAATCAAGTGGTTCCACACCTTTCGGGGAGCCTTCCTCTGAAAGCTGAATTTTCTCAACTTTAGCTTCTGCAGCTTTTAAGAGTCTATCGCAATGTTTTTTAAGAGCTTCACCGCGCTCATAAATATCAATTGATTGTTCTAAAGGAACATCCCCACGTTCCAAATTTTCAACAATAACCTCAAGCTGCTTAAGCGCTTGCTCAAAACTTAGTGCAGTAATATCCCCCGTTTGTATCTCTTGTTTCATGTGATCCTCACAAAATATCTGTTCTGGATACACGAATTCCAAAACCTTCCAAACCTAAATAATGACGCTCGTTAGCAGCATAAACGATAACAGAACTAATCCCTAAATGTTTTAAAATTTGTGATCCTAAACCAATTTGTCGCCATTCTTCTCCGCGTTCAATTGCTTGCACATGGTTTTCCAAACCTCTCATTGCCAATGCCTGACTACCAACAGCTGATTGTACACCAACAGATCCCTCACGCAAATAAACAAATACACCACGTTTTTCTTTTTCCATCATACGCCGCATGATAGTTATAATATCTGACGATTGACCAAAAATATCGCTCATAATGTTTTCACGATGCAAACGCACAGGAATATCCTCACCATCACGGATATCACCAAAAATGATTGCAACATGCTGGACTGTTTCCCAAGGCAGTTGATAACTTTGAAAAACAGCTGGTCCTACTGGTGTTTCAATATGCATTTCTCCAACATGCTTGATCAATATTTCCTTACGCTGACGATAAGCAATTAAATCTGAAACTTTTATTATATGCAATCGATTATCTTGCGCAAATTTTGTAACTTCATCTCCATGTTTAACGCTGCCATCATCATTGACCAATTCACCGATAACGCCAACCGGGGGCAAATTAGCTAATTTACATAGATCAACAGCTGCCTCGGTGTGACCTGAACGCATAAGAACACCCCCTTCATGGGCAATTAAAGGGAAAATATGTCCTGGACGAACGAAATCGCTCGCACCGGCATTTGAATTAGCAAGATTACGCACTGCTAGTGTACGATCATGTGCTGAAATACCCGTTGTTATTCCATGTTTAAAATCAATAGTAACAGTAAATTGGGTACGATGCGCTGAATTATTATCTGACACCATAGGAGTAAGATTAAACCGTTGCGCTTCTTCTTTTAGCATAGGTGCACAAACAATACCCGTTGTATGGCGAATGATAAATGCCATCTTTTCTTCTGTACAATGGACAGCTGCAACGGTTAAATCACCTTCATTTTCACGGTCATTATCATCTGTAACTACCAAAATTTCACCGCGTTCAAAAGCCCGAAGTGCAGAAACAAATTTTTTTTGGTCATATGTCATCATTTATCTTTCAAAGCGCCCAACCTGACCACGATGCCTTAGATAATGATCAGCAATAGCACAAGCAATCATCGCTTCACCAACAGGAACAGCACGAATTCCAACACATGGATCATGACGGCCCTTCGTTATAACATTTACATCATTACCATCAACATCAATTGAACGACGAGATGTTAAAATTGATGGAGTAGGCTTCACAGCAAAGCGTGCAACAATTGGCTGTCCACTCGATATTCCGCCTAAAATACCACCAGCATGATTGGATAAAAAAACTGGTTTCCCATCACTTCCCATCCGCATTTCATCTGCATTTTCTTCTCCTGTCAGGCAGGCAGTTGCAAAACCATCACCTATTTCAACACCCTTAACCGCATTAATCGACATTAAGGATGATGCAATATCCTGATCAAGTTTTGCGTAAATAGGCGCCCCTAAACCCGCCGGAACATTTTCTGCAACAATCTCAACAAGAGCACCAACAGATGAACCATTTTTACGCACTGTATCGATATAATCACTAAAAACGGGCACCATCTCTGCATCAGGTGTAAAAAAAGGATTGTTCTCAACCTCTAACCAATCCCAACGATCACGATTAATATTATGAGGACCAATGGCTATTAAAGCTCCCCGGACAATCAAACCAGGCACAATTTTACGTGCAAGAGCACCTGCAGCAACACGTGCTGCCGTTTCACGTGCTGAAGCACGCCCTCCACCTTGAAAATCACGAATGCCATATTTAACATCATACGTATAGTCTGCATGACCGGGACGATATTGATGGACAATTGAGCCATAATCCTTAGAACGCTGATCCGTATTTCGAATCAACAAGGAAATTGGCGTTCCCGTTGTCACTAATGTTGCCCCATCGTCCTGAACAACAATCCCTGAAAGTATCTCTACTTGATCCAGTTCTCGGCGCTGCGTTGTATATCTGGATTGTCCTGGTCTGCGTTTATCAAGATAAGACTGAATCTCTGCAAGAGTAAAAGTAATCCCCGGAGGACAACCATCGATGACACAACCAAGAGCAACACCATGACTTTCACCCCATGTTGTTACACGAAACAAATGACCAAATGTATTATGTGACATGAAAAATGACTCGTTTCTCCGTCAAATACACACAACCACAGCACACGTCGAACTGTGCACAAACAGACTCTACCCCAAAATACCATTAGCCGTTTTAAACTCGGCTAAATCACCTCTGTCAAATAAAACCTTATCAAGCATCACTTTATTCTTTAACGACGGAAATATCTGGGGCATCAACAGCTTTCATGCCTATGATGTTATACCCTGAATCCACATGATGCACTTCACCGGTAACAGAACGAGACAAATCTGAAAGAAAGTAAAGAGCAGAATCGCCTACCTCTTCAATTGTCACCGTACGACGTAAAGGAGCATTATATTCATTCCATTTTAAAATATAACGAAAATCACCAATACCAGAAGCAGCCAATGTTTTGATTGGCCCAGCAGATATAGCATTAACACGAATATGCTTAGGACCTAAATCCACTGCTAGATATTTCACACTCGCTTCAAGCGCTGCCTTCGCAACTCCCATCACGTTATAATTGGGAACAACCTTTTCTGCACCATAATAAGTCAGTGTTAAAATCGAACCGCCATCCGACATCAATTTCTCTGCACGTTTCGTCAAAGCCGTTAAGGAATAAACAGAAATATTCATGGTCATCATAAAATTTGATTCGCTAATATCCACATAACGACCGCTTAATTCATCTTTATCAGAAAAACCAATAGCATGAACTAAAAAATCAAGTTTGCCCCATTTCTTCTCTATTGTTCTAAAGACCGCATCAATAGATGCACTATCAGAAACATCACAATGACCGCAAACAAATCCATTTACTTCTTCTGCCAAAGGCTCAACACGCTTTTTCATCGCCTCACCCTGATAGGTAAAAGCAAGCTCTGCTCTTGCTGCATCAGCTGCTTTAGCTATCCCCCAAGCGATAGAACGATTATTGGCTAATCCCAAAATTAAACCACGTTTGCCGTACAATAAACCATTACCTTTAGCCATCAGCACTGCCCCGTTGCTACTTGAAATTAATATTATTACCTGCCTATGACATAGGTCAACTTTTTCTTCAAGTAATTGCTTTAAAATCAAACAAAAACTATGCTCTTAATATATTATAAAGTTACCCTTTTTGCATTTGCAAGAATTGTTCTAACGCAGCATCTCCCCCTTCCGGCAACATGATACGAATATGCACATAAAAATCGTCTCTTTTTCCGTTTTTTAAACGCAGCCCCTTCCCTTTTAACCGTAAGACACGATCAGAACTTGACCAAGCAGGAATCGTTAAAACCACACGTCCCTCTAAAGTTTCAACTTCTTCTTTTGCTCCTAGAACAGCATGTTTAAGGGAAACTGGTAAATCAAGATGAAGTGCCCTTCCTTCAACCCGCAAACGAGGATGTTTTTGAATGTGAATAGTTACTAACGCATCTCCTGCTTGCCCATAAGCCACCCCTTCTCCCTGACCTTTTAAACGAATGGTTTGCCCATCCTCAACGTAGTCTGGAAGCTTAATTTTTAACTTTTTCCCATTAGGAAAAACGGCTTCCACTTTTTCTACACCAACCATCTGCTCTAATGTGACGGAAAGATTGGCAAGAACATTAGCTCCTTGTTGAGGTCGATTATATTGTGCAGAATTCGAAAAGCTCCCTCCTTTCCCAAAAAAATCGCGAAAAAGATCACTCGCGTCAAAACCTGCACCACCTGAAGAACCAAAATCAAATCCCTTCGCTCCTCCTGAAAAAGGATTGTGTCTATTGCTAAAATTTTCACCAGCACCATAGGCTTGATAAAGCGGTTTTCCCTCCATATCAATTTCACCGCGGTCAAATTGTGCTTTTTTGTCTTTATCACCTATAATTTCATAGGCTTGATTAATTTCAGAAAACTTTTCTTTAGCCTTTGCATCATCCATATTATGGTCTGGATGATACTTCTTTGCTAATCTTCTGAATGCTGACTTAATCTCTTGCGGTTTTGCGGTACGGGCCACACCCAGAATTGTGTAAGGATCACGCATCTTGCCCTCTTTTCAATTTTTTCATTTTCAAAATATCAACTCATACGTTATTCAATATCCCTTACAGCTTCATCAGTCACTCTAGAGAATAATCTTTTCTCTCTTTATATGTCTATAAAGAGACTAAAATACCAGATAGAATAGATATTTTTAATATAGCGCATTCAATTCTATGCTAAAGGAAAAAATAATTAAAACACCATAAAAATACATAACCGAAGTGGCTTTTTAAAATAGAAAAAACTAGCGCTTTACTTCTCGATGATAAAATAAACCACAGAATAAGAATATCCCTCTCGTACTCGCTGACATTCGGAGATACTATGAGCAACAAAGTACAAATGGATAATGACTTTATGCAAATGCAAAAACCTTTCGCACTTTTCGCAAAATGGCTTGAAGAGGCAACAGTGAGCGAAATAAACGATCCTAACGCTATGGCGTTAGCAACAGTTGATGAAACAGGCTTACCTAATGTTCGTATGGTTCTTCTGAAAGACTTTAGTTCCCGAGGTTTCGTTTTCTATACCAACTATGAAAGCTGCAAAGGACAAGAAATTTTAAAATCAATGAAAGCGTCCTTAGTTTTTCATTGGAAATCTCTCCGCCGTCAGATCAGAATTCGGGGAATTGTTGAAAAAGTCAGTACTCAGGAAGCAGATGTATATTTCCAATCGCGACCACGTGGCAGCCGAATCGGTGCATGGGCATCCAAACAATCTCAACCATTAGAAAATCGTTTTGTCCTCGAAAAGGCAATTGCTCAATATACTGCGCGTTATGCAGTAGGCAATATCCCACGCCCACCTTATTGGTCTGGTTTCCGTGTTAAGCCTCTTTCTATCGAATTTTGGTGCGACCGCCCATTCCGTTTACATGATCGCCTACTTTTTACGCGCGATTCTGTTGAGCAAGTCGATTGGCAAAGACAAAAACTTTATCCCTAATCTTCCAAGCTTTAAAGCATAAAGGCTTTGCCTTTATAAAGATGAAACGGCTATTGGCAAAATTAAGAATAGGTCATTGATTTCAATTTAAATCGGAGAAATGCATCCTCTGTGTAAAACTTTGTTGATAATAATCTTTTGTCCACTGTAGCGCTTTGAAGAGAGATTGGAATTTTACAAGGTTTATCCAAGCAAAAGTGTGTCCTCAGTAGAAACCCGGAGAAGCAATCAGCAGTATTCAAATGAAACATAGAAAGGTAAAATGATCTTACACATTTTAATCCTGATAAAGTGAAGTGGTTAATTCAGACATCTCAACTCAAGCCCGTTTTTAGTTTATTTCTATAAGATGGCAATTTTATATAAGAAAGAACTAAGGCTAGAATCAAAAAACTTAACCACAGAATGCAAACAGACTATGAAAGTTGCGAAAAACAAAAACAATAAAAGCATCCCTATAGGTTTTTATTCCCTTCACTTTTAGCATCCCATAATCCACGATTTTATTATAACTTGTTGCTGTTAAACTGTAGGATGAAATGCCTTCCATATTCCACTGCATACCAAACCAGCGAAAACAACGAAACCAATAAACGAATTAGATTTGAAAAGTTTTAGACATTGTGAACTGTCATCTATATCAATGACTTTAATTTGAATAAACATATGGATACTTGCCACAAAAAGCCCCAAAAAACTAAAAACAGGGACTTGCGCCAAATAAAACGCTAAGCTGACGAGCACCAAAAAACCGCTATAGAAAAATACCAGAGCATGCTTGGTGCCTTTACCAAAAAGAAGTGCTGTGGAAAATACGCCAACAGTAGCATCATCCTCCTTATCTTGATGCGCATAAATTGTATCATACCCTATCGTCCACAAGATTGATCCCATATAAAGGAAGATCGGTGCCCAACTCAAACTTCCACACACAACTGACCACCCCATTAATGCCCCCCAATTAAATGCAACACCTAAAAAAAACTGCGGCCAATATGTTATGCGTTTCATAAAAGGATAAAGTGCAACCGCCACCAATGATGAGATACCTAGAAAAAAACTAAACCTATTAAATTGCGATAAGACGCCTAAACCAACTAAGCATTGCACTAATATAAAAACTTTTGCTTGAAAGCGACTCACATGACCTGTCGGTAATGGACGAGAACGTGTTCTCTTTACCTGAGAATCAATTTTATGATCAATAAGATCGTTCCAAGTGCACCCTGCACCCCGCATAGCTACAGAACCCAGAAAAAAAAGAAAGAGATACCATAACCAATTCATTAACATTGATAAAAGAGGATATCGATGCATTTCATAAGAGAGAAGAGCCATCGTTGTTGACCAGAAACAAGGCCACATCAACAACTGCCATCCGATAGGCCGGTCCCAACGTGCTAATTGAGCATAAAACCATAAAGAGCACGGAAGAAAATGGTAGACCCATTGTTTGGAGGAGGCATCCATAACTCGCCCTTGACTCTCACAAGATTGAATATGTGCAATATTTTTACTTTTTTTCATCAAATGGCTTCACCTTTAGTCTTGCGATAGAAGCATTTCACTCTTATGACAAGAAAACTGATTTCATCATCTTCTGTGATAGGAGCAAGCAATGAATATTCTTCTTATCGGCTCAGGCGGACGAGAACATGCTTTAGCATGGAAAATAGCAAAATCGCCACTGTTAACAAAATTATATTGCGCTCCTGGAAATCCTGCAACAATAGAATTAGGTGAAAATATTGATTTGAACATTGATGACCACCTTCTCGTCATTGATTTTTGCAAAATGCACTCTATTGACCTCGTGATTGTTGGACCAGAAGCACCACTGGTTGCGGGTATAACAGATTCCCTTAATAACGCTAATATCTGTGTATTTGGACCAACTCAAAAAGCTGCTCAGCTAGAAGGTTCAAAAGCTTTTACAAAGGATTTATGCCGTAAGAATAACATTCCTACAGCAACTTACCAATGTTTTAATGATGCAGCAAAAGCTAAAGCATACATTCATCAAAAAGGCGTCCCCATTGTCATTAAAGCCGATGGCTTAGCTGCTGGTAAAGGTGTCGTTGTTGCTATGACAATGGAAGAAGCATTTAGTGCAGTTGATGCCTGTTTCAAAAGTACATCTAACGATGTAGGAGAAAAAATTGTTATAGAATCCTTTCTTGAAGGTGAAGAAGCAAGCTTTTTTTGCCTTTGTGATGGTAAAATTGCACTTCCTTTCGGATCGGCCCAAGATCACAAACGTGTGGGCGATGGTGATACTGGAGCCAATACCGGTGGCATGGGAGCTTATTCACCAGCTCCCATCATGACCCAAGAAATGGTTAATCGTACCCTCAAAGAAATTGTTGAACCAGCTCTCCGCAGCATGGACGAAATGGGAGCCCCCTTTAAAGGTATTCTCTTTGTCGGATTGATGATAACGCAGAAAGGACCGGAATTAATTGAATTTAATGTACGATTCGGTGATCCTGAATGTCAGGTTTTAATGATGCGTCTAAAAGATGATATTCTCCCGATTCTTCTTAGAGCAGCTCAAGGAAATCTTGAAAATAAACCTCTTCAATGGTCTGAAAAAACTGCCTTAACCGTTGTGATGGCTGCTAACGGTTACCCAAACTCTCCCCAAAAAGGGACTGTTATCCGTAATGTTGATAAGGTAAATGCTCTTCCTGATGTGAAAGTTTTTCAAGCCGGGACAATATTATGCAATGGAGAACTCATTGCTAATGGTGGACGCGTTTTAAGTATAACAGCAACAGGAGAAACCATTACCAAGGCGCAAAAACGTGCCTATGAAGCTGTTGATTATATTGATTGGCCAGAAGGTTTTGTCCGCCACGATATCGGATGGCGAGCCGTTGTGCGAGAAAGCTAAATCCTTTGAACGTTCTTCTCTTTATGATTTGTGATAATCTCATGTAGATAGCATGATGCATAAATCTGCTAATTTTACTAAATTTTTCATGATTTTGGAAAGAATATTGAATGTTCCTTTAAAAATAAAATGTTCGTGCCCATAAGAAAAACAGATAAAATAAGAAAATTTTCTGAGTATAAAATTGTGATCGCAATCACGTGATTATCGTTACGGCTGTTTTTATTTAAGACTCATTTTCTCATCACTTTTTACAAACAATCTTTTGCTTACCCAAGCTGGAAACCAAGCATTATTTATTGTTATAGTTTTGTAGAGAGAAAAGTTGTAAATTTTTTTTCACTTAAAACACTCATTCAATGCTTGAATGATGCTGCAAAATTAAAATCTACATTCGTCAACAAGATATGCCCATTATCATTAAAACCAATAGCTTAGCTGCTCGGAGCTGTTATAATGACAATAGAATAAGCATTTAATGACATTGACGCCTGTCACAAACTTCTATTTCACACAAAACTTTCATTTAAAGTCAACAAAAATGCAAAATACAGCGCGAATAAACACATCCGGCTGCATAACGGCGAAAAATGAATGTACATCAATCCAACTATAGTGCAATCCGATTCGCGATTATTAAACGCAAACCCAACGGATTGCTATAACGCAGTAAAAAGTGCTTTTGTTTAGAATGCAAAGTTGCATAAAAAAATTGACGTAAATCAGAACGATCTTTGACCACTATGACGCGATTATCTTCATTAATCATAAGCATAGGAAGGTTATAAGTATCCGCCCATAATCTCCAATCCAGAAGAACATTATTCAAATCTCTAGAAACTAAAAGCGGGATACAAGCTTCCTCATCTGCATGAAGCAACTCTAATGCAACGGCTCTTTCTCCTGAACGGGTTTTGACAGTACATGCCGCAATTCCTTTAAAATGATAAGACGGCACTAAACGCGATAAGCTTGAGGAAGTATCCGTTTTAAAAAAAACACCGCGTTCACTTAATGAACAAATTATTTGATTGTCTGTTTTTGATGAAAAATATGTCGTTGTCTGTGGCAAATGGCACGGATCCAATCGAAATTCAAGCACCGCTTTTGCCTGATTAAAGCATTGATTAGCCATATACAGTGTCCCAATTTATCTTAATAACATACACCCTCTAACAGCTTTTTCTCATTGGATTATTAAAAGATTGAATAAAAAACAACTGGTTTCTTTTTTGGTTATTAAAATCTAAACAAAAATACATGACAAAATTTACTACTCTTGAACTATAATATTTTTCCAGGGTTCATAATCCCTAACGGGTCGAGTGTTTTCTTAATCTTCTGCATAATGTCTAATGCAACAGGTGATTTGAAAGTGCGAAGTTCTTCACGCTTAAGCTGACCAATTCCATGTTCTGCAGAAAATGTGCCCTTATAGTCCATTACTAGAGCGTGAATGCGATGATTCATTTGTGACCATAACTGCAAAAACGCCGCAGTATCAGCTCCAAGGGGCTGTGCAATATTATAATGCAGATTTCCATCGCCCATGTGTCCAAAACAAACCACCCGCGCACCTGGAGCAATATCTTCAACAATAAGAGCTGCCTCAGCGATAAAATCAGGAATGGAAATAATAGGTACCGCAATGTCGTGCTTAATAGATCTTCCTGCTAACTTTTGTGCATGTGACATACTTTCACGTAATTGCCAGAAAAAATCTTGCTGCTTTAATGATTGCGCAATAACCGCATCTTCGATCACTGCATTCTTTAAAGATTCTTCCAAAATAGTATGTAGCACCGATAATGCCTCATCATCACCCCGTAATGATGAAATATTAATTAAGACATACCATTCATGCCCATGTTCAAAAGGAGACTTCTCGCACATTTTATAATCTAAAGCCATTTGTAAGCTCAGTTGTCCCATCAGCTCAAAACCAGTCAACATCCCTCCACCATAGCTCTGAGCAAGAGATAAAAATTCAAGAGCCTTAGCTGGACTGTGTAAGCCCACAAAGGCAACTGCTTTTCCTCTGATCTTTGGAAAAAGTTTTAAAACTGCTGCAGTGATAACGCCTAGAGTGCCCTCCGCACCAATGAAAAGATTTTTCAAATCATAGCCGCTATTGTCTTTCTTCACAAAACGCAAATCATCTAAAATACGACCATCAGGCAAAACAACTTCTAAACCAAGACAAAGCTCACGCATATTGCCATAAGCTAAAACGGCTGTTCCTCCAGCATTAGATGAAAGATTTCCCCCTATCTGACAGGAGCCTTCTGAACCCAGAGAAAGAGGGAAAAAACGATCCGATTCAGCCACTTTTTTCTGGAAGTCCTGTAAAATAACGCCAGCCTCCACCACAGCAAAATTCCCCTCAAGATTCATACATCTAATCTGGTTCAATCGTTCAATGGATAAAAGAACACTGCAGCCATTTTCATCTGGCTGTTGACCACCGACAAGACCTGTATTTCCGCCCTGCGGTACAATCGGTGTACGTGTTTGACTAGCCAATTGCATAATTGATGAAATTTCCTCTGTAGACGATGGGCGTAAAAGCAACGGTGTTTTCCCATGAAAAAGTCCACGCTCTTCACGCAAATACCGTGCAATAAGAGCCTGATCTGTTATAGCATATGCAGCACCAACAATTTTTCTAAATTTCTCAATCAAACCTTGCTCCATCTTCATTTCTCCTTTGGAGCTGCAGCACGTATGAGACGATCATTAATAGCCTCACCCAATCCGTACGATGGAATAGGTTCTACTGCAATATACTTCACCTTGAGTGAATCCAATTGCTTCATATATTCAAATAAATGAGAAGCTGCCTCTTCTAACTGCCCACTCTCGCTAAGATTTAAAACAGAAACAGCATTTTCAACACCCATAATGCGTTTTCGACCAAAAGCTAAAAGTGCCTCACCATGTTTTACCTTTTGCACATTCAAACGTACCATAGCATTGGGTGCATAATGTGACTTTAACATACCTGGCGCCTCAATCGCTGCCTGTTGATCTAGTCGCTTCAATGGTTTCCCTGCAACTGCTTCAATTTCTTCAGCAGCAAGCCCCCCGGGACGCAAGAGATAAATACTTTCACCACAAACCTTAACAATTGTTGATTCAAGTCCTATTTTACAAGCTCCTCCGTCAAGTATCAAAGGAACAGATTCTCCTAAAAATGCAAAAACAGCTTCAGCCGAAGTAGGACTAATGCACCCTGATTGATTTGCACTAGGAGCAGCGAGAGGTCGACCAAAACGTTCGACAACTTCTGCAAAACGACTATCTGGAAAACGAATAGCTAATGTATTCAGACCAGAAGTAGTTAAAGGATGGATATTATGATGTGCCTTTAAAGGGAGAACGAGTGTTAAGGGACCTGGCCAAAATACTTCCATTAATCGACGTGAAAGAAAATCAATTTCGACATAGTGTTCCGCCATGACAATACCGCTTACATGAGCAATAAGAGGATTGAATTTTGGCCGCCTCTTTGTAAAAAAAATAGAAGCGACGGCTCTCCCATTGGTTGCATCACCAGCCAATCCGTAGACAGTTTCTGTCGGCAGTGCCACTAGCTTATCCTGTTCAAGAAGTGCAACTGCCTTTTTTATCGAAGCGTTATTGAGAGGCAAAATCGTCATGACATATTATCTCTAGAGCGCCCTTTGAGTGGTGCAAAGCTATAACGATGTAATCCCACAACTGGCCCATATTTATCAAGGGCAATACGGTGTGCTAGTGTTGCATAACCTACATGTTTCTCTAAACCATAGTTTTTATAAATCTGTCCAGCGCATTTCATCATGCGATCACGCGTTACTTTTGCAATAATCGATGCTGCTGCAATTGAAACCGAATGTTGATCACCTTTAATCAAAGCAGTTGCTGGACATGGTAGCTGGAAAGGAATATCGCGTCCATCAATGAGCGCATAATGAGCCGGAATTGCTAACCCTGTAACACAACGACGCATTGCTTCTAAAGTTGCTTTTCTAATATCAGATTGATCAATCGTACGGGCACAAAGACTCGCAATCGAAACTGCTAATGCGCTTTGCAAAATTTCACAGTAAAGTTCATTACGTCGTTGGGCAGAAAGTTTTTTTGAATCATTCAATCCATCCGGAACATGGTCTTTATCCAAAATAACTGCTGCTGTTACCACAGGCCCAGCGAGAGGACCGCGTCCAACTTCATCAACACCCGCTATATGAAAGAACCCCTGTTTCTGCAAATCCAATTCGCATGAAAAATTTGGCTTAAGTGGTAAATTAAACAAATCTGGTAAGTTATCGAAACGGTGAGACATGAATCTATTTTTGCACTGCAACCTGTTTTCTGCAAGCCCTACAGAAACAATAGCTCACCAAACGTATCATTACGCCCCCCACGCAAACACAAAAAGAAAGAACTAAGCTCATGAAATGTCTCATAGATATCAAATTTTCTTAAATATTATCCACCACATTTTACATAGCATCATGTGAACCTGAAAAATACAACCCTCATAAAAATTACCTAGCTATTGTTACACAGTATTATCACCCTAAGAAAATTTCTTATTTTTATTTACCTATTTTCATTTGTGCACCTCACTCTCTAATTCAGAGCGCGATTAAAGCATAACTAAGAATCCCATAAAAAAGCAGCCTTTTATCCCATTTAAGGAGATACGTTTGAAATATTCGCATTTATTAAAAGTAACTTCCATAAAGTGGCGTTCTCTGGAAAAATGTTCAACATCGTCATGTACTGTCCTCTTGTTTAAGCAGAAAGGAAAATGACAGAAAAACAGTCTTGCTTCCTCACTCCTTCTCTTTGCTACCTTTGAACATAACCATTCTCAAAATAACTGATGTATTTTCACCACTATCAATAAGCTAAGCTGCTTGAGCAGCGTCATGTCTGCTCTCTGTCGTCAAGAAAAAATGTAAAGCTTGACGCACAGCATCCATCACAATATGACCTTTCGTTATCAAATCTTGGCTCACTTTTGCCAACACTGCCCTTTCATGCTGATGTTCTCTATAGTCCTGCTCAACAATCTATAACTTCCAGCACACAGATGTATCTGAGAAAAGGTGATATCCTTCTCACAGCTTCACCATCATAACCTATAGTTCTTGAAAAGCATTACCAAAACCAGTTGTGAGGATTCCTTTCTGACACCAGATTTCATAACTCTTAGCGATGAAGGCTCCACCTTTATCTTGAGGGGTAAAGCAAATTCTTGCCTTTGAAACTCCGTTTTAAAATAAAATGAACATCTTCAATAAAACGATGGGTAAAATTTTCAGCCCTCATACAATCTGAAAGACTTAGCCTCCATAAACGGTCAATCCTTTGCCAATCCTTGATTAGCTACTGAGGCCATACTTCTTCCCCGTAACACTGCTGTTCTTAACATGGGACGTGACCATCACTCTACCTGCTTCTCTCGTTTAAATTAAATGCACAGAACTTAGAGAAGCCTTTCTGCCGTTTGCACAATTTTTCCTCTCCTTGAAGAGGAAACCTCTAATCTCAATTTTAATAAACAGTTTCTCACCCTTCCTTATGCTTCACATCTACAACACTCTTTGGTTTCTCGGATATTTGCATTTTAGAATCGAAATTTTCTATTTCCAGCCTGGACGCAGTCTGAAAATTTTCAAGCCATATAAGGTAATATCGTCAGATAGATATATTTAATGCGCTACTCATTGCAAAAACCTGCAATCCATTTGTTTCGAGTAATATTCCAAGCTTTGATATCTGACCAATTTACGCAAAACCATAATCTTTTTACAGAGAATAAGACTTATACAGAACTGCTGTCACCTTCAAACAGTACTGCAGTTTCCCATTCAATCTGTTTCAGCTCTTCATTCGTATCGTAAAGCTTTCGCAACAAGGGAATACTGGTAAAAAAATGATTAAAATTGATTTCATAACCAACACGCTTCTGCTTGCCATCTTTATCGTCAGAAAAAATCCTCACCCAGTTAGACATCCAGAACATGCGACAGTACTTCGCAAATAAAGGTGTCCTAAAAATTTTCTAAATAGTGCATATTTTCGTATTCATGCAAATCTGCATCAGATATGAATGGTCATTGTCGTTCTTCACAGATCACGATTTTTCTTATCTAGTGATAAATTTATAGCCATAACTTTTCTCCTGAAATCCAGAGTGAATGATATAGCTAAACGCAAAAAACACACGCTTCTCAATTATATTTTTTGGAATAACCCACAAAGCTCCTTTACAAATATAAGAGAAAAACCATAAATACATGGTGTATGATGCTTCACATTGCTCTTTTTCAACCCGATATTGCTGGTAACACGGGAACGATTTTGCGCCTTAGCGCGTGTTTTGGTTTACATGTGCACATTATTGAACCTGCAGGCTTTAGCCTATCAGATCGCAACCTTAAGCGAGCGGGCATGGATTATCTCGAATATGCCTCGCTAAACCGACACATTGACTGGCAAAATTTTATGAGCACTATGAAACACTTTAACCGTCGTCTTTTGCTTTTGAGCACAAAAGCAGAAACATGTTACACGCAGATATGCTATCGGGAAAACGATGTTTTACTTTTTGGTCGTGAATCAGCAGGGGTTCCCGATTATGTTCATGAAGCCGTTGATCACTCATTAAAAATTCCCATGCAACCACACGCACGCTCTCTAAACCTTGCAATGAGTGTCGCTATAACAACAGGGGAAGCACTCCGCCAAATTGGTTATCATGAAAAAAGAAAAACTTGATGAGAAAAATACAAAATCCTCATTAAGATCTTTAATATATTAATAAAAATGCCGATGCACTGCACATCGCCCATAGTTTTCAAATAGAGTAAAAATTACCGCATCTTTATAGAAGATCGCAACACCACTAAAAATCTCTTGCCAGTTCGGCGATCAGCAACTCTAAAATAGCATCACTAAAAGAAAAATAGTTGTGAATCTCTAATTAATAGGAAAAAGCAGAATACTCTTCGAAAAATTTAGCATCATACATTAATTTTTTCTAATAAGCTATTGCGATCTATTGAAAATCCGCTTTCAATCCATATTCTTTCTAGCTCTTTGAGCTTTTGTCCTAAAAGCACTCCCTTAGCCAAACCTTTCTTCATCAAATCCTTGCCACTAACAGGAAAAGTGGGAATCTGCCATTTTTGAGCAAGCTGATAAAGCCTCATATAATTTTCTGCTTTTTGCAAAGCCTCGTTTCCCTTCAAAGCATCAACATGTGCTGCAACCAAAGAGAGAGATAATTGATCTAAAACCGGCTGTCGACCATAAAAATAAATCAATTTTTGCACAAAATTTTCTGAACAGTTTTGGCTAATTATTTCCAACTCTGCCCACTCCTTTAATCGCTTTGTTTCCTTATAAGATAAATGCAAGCGATGTGCCATTTCATGAAGACGTATGGGATCAGGAGGAAGAAGACTTTCTAAGCGCAACAACGGATCGACTTTCCAACCAAGAGCTTGTTCCGTTTTCACAAGTGAATGAATCGCATCAATACCCCATTTTTCTGTTTCAGGGAAAATGAGTGTCAAAATTCCACTCTGGCGCATCCATAAAAGAGCACGTGTTGGATTGGGAGCAGCGAGAAGTTTTTTCATTTCCCCCCAAATACGCTCAGATGAAAGTTTTTGCAGACCGTGTTTTAAATAAACACACGCTTTCAATCCTTGCACATCAGGTCGTCCCGCTCCATACCAAGCAAAAAAGCGAAAAAACCGCAAAATACGCAAATAATCTTCGCGAATACGATTCTCTGGAATACCGATAAAACGTATTGTTCTGCTCGCAACATCGTTCAAACCTCCTACTGCATCATAAAGATTGCCATCAGCATCACAATAAAGCGCATTCATAGTAAAATCGCGCCGTTCAGCATCTTTTTGCCAATCACGATCAAACGCCACTTTTGCATGACGACCATCCGTTTCAATATCAGAGCGAAGAGTTGTAACCTCATAAGAACATGACTGAGCAACCACCGTGACTGTACCAAACGCAATACCTGTAGGAATAGCTTTAAATCCCGCTTCTTCTACACGCGCTATAACCTGTTGTGGAAAACAGGTTGTAGCAACATCAATATCACTAATCGGTTGCTCTAACAGCTGATTACGCACTGCCCCCCCAACAATACGTGCCTCTTCACCGTCCAAAGATAAAACATGAAGAAGCGTTTGGAGTTGACTCTGCTGCAACCAATCAACATGTTTGAAATTTTGTATTGTGCTCACTCTTTAACCTTTCAAACAAATTGCCACCATTCCCTCAAACTGGTATCCTTATAAGACAACAATTTTCCACAACATCCTTTACAAATCCTCCCATTCGTCAAAATAGAATTCTCTCTCTGTATCTGTGCACGAATATTTAAAAAAACAGCGTATTACACTTCTTTTCTCGTCATTTTCTGCTACAAATTATAAAATATTTAATCATACAAAGAAAATTATCAATTTTGCGACAAACCGCCGTAAGGAACACATATGAGTCAAAGCGATACATTATCCAATTCTATGAAGAAGACTCCTATCAATAACGAAGCTCAAGTTATCATTGACGGTATTGATACAGCACACAAAGAATTAGATATTCTACAACAAGAAGTTGACAAAGTTATTTTTGGTCAAAATCATGTGATAGAATACGCTTTAACAAGCATTTTGGCTGGAGGACACGCTCTTCTCGTTGGTGTTCCAGGGCTTGCTAAGACGCGTCTTGTTGAAACATTGGGAACAGTATTGGGGCTTGATGAAAAACGCATTCAATTTACGCCTGACTTGATGCCATCGGACATTATCGGTTCTGAAATTATAGATTCAGATAAAGACGATAGACGCTTTTTCCGCTACATTCAAGGCCCTATTTTCACCCAACTGCTCATGGCCGATGAAATTAACCGCGCCTCTCCACGCACACAATCAGCTCTTTTACAAGCTATGCAAGAATATCATGTTACTGTTGCTGGCACTCATTACAATTTACCAAAACCTTTTCATGTGCTTGCAACCCAAAACCCTCTCGAACAGGAAGGAACTTACCCACTTCCCGAAGCACAACTGGATCGTTTTTTGATGCAAATCGATATTGATTATCCTGATCTAATCACGGAACGACGTATTATCTTAGAAACAACAGGAGAAAAAAAACAAAGTATAAAACCGATTTTATCAACAAAAAAACTGCAAAAAATTCAACAAATTGTCCGAAAAATGCCCATCTCCGAAAATGTTGTCGAAGCTATTTTAAAGCTTGTTCGTTCAGCTCGCCCTCATAAAGACAACACCCTCGCAAACACTTATGTTGCTTGGGGACCTGGTCCTCGGGCATCACAAGCACTTTCCCTTTGTTCCCGTGCCCGCGCTCTTTATCATGGACGTTTAATGCCCTCACTTGATGATGTTGCAACATTGGCTCAACCTATATTACAACACCGTATGGCACTCAATTTTTCTGCACATGCTGAAAATATAACCGTAAAAGACATTATCGATAATCTTGTGAAAGACATTCTCTAATGGCCATTGGCAAAAAAGTTTCAAAAGAATCTCCACTGTTACTCGCTGCCAAACCGCATAAAGATGCTGCTAAAATGCCGTATTTTCTTTTGCAAGCACACCATATCGCTAATACATTGATAAGCGGATGGCATGGACAACGTAAACGCGGTAACGGGGAAAATTTCTGGCAATTTCGTCCTTATATTGAAGGGGAAGCCATCACACGTATTGACTGGCGCCGCTCAGCGCGTGGTGAACATACTTACTTACGTGAATACGAATGGGAAAAGACACAAACAGTTTGGATTTGGCCTGATCAGAGCGCCTCTATGCATTATTGTTCGCGTTTTTCGCAAATTTCTAAAGGCAATCATGCCATCATTCTTGCCCTTGCATTAGCAAAACTTCTTGTACGCAGCGACGAACATATTGCTATCCCCAATTTAATGCCACCTACAAGAACATCCAATGTCATAGAACGTATGGCATTAACTTTGGCAAATCATCACACAGAAAATTCATTTCCAGATTTTTCAACCATAACACGTTTTTCACATGCCATCATCATGAGCGACTTTCTCGATGCTCCGGAAAAAATTATCCAGCATTTAACAGTTTTGTCTGCAAAACAAACCACTGCTCATTTAATTGAAGTTGCTGACCCCGCAGAAGAGCACTTTCCCTACACAGGACGTACAGAATTTTTTGATCCTGAAACAAAAGAAAAACGCGTTTTAGGAAAAGCAGAAAACTTCCGTGAACACTATTGCAAGTTGTATCAAGCACGGCGCCAACAATTGGTAGATTTTTGCTCACGCCAAGGTTGGACCTATCATGTGAGTAAAACCGATCGGCCCTTAACAGAAATCATTCTGCAACTTGCAAACAAAATAGGTGGTTCTCCATCTCACAGTAGGAGGTCACTTTGAGTTTTGGTACTCCCCTGCTTTTACTTGGGCTTTTGTTCTTACCGATCATTTGGTGGTTGTTGCGGATAACACCTCCATCCCCGCATAAAGAACTCTTTCCTCCTTTGCGCTTTCTGCCTAAATCAGGCAATCAACAGGAAGCCCAAAACCATACACCTTGGTGGCTATTGGTGCTACGATTAACCATGGCAGCACTGATTATTATCGCTTTGGCACAGCCTACTTGGAATAAAAAGCCAACGATACTCTCCGGATCTCAACCACTTGCACTTATTATCGATAATGGATGGGCATCTGCAAAAGAATGGAAAAAACGTGTTACTGTTGCCGAAACCCTCCTTGCACAAGCAGAAAAACATCAAAAAAATGTTTATTTTCTTCCAACAGCCCAAAGCAACATTTCGAATATTGGTCCCTTGCCTGCAAAAACAGTAAAACAACATTTAATGCATTTGCAACCCCAACCTTGGCCTGTCAACCGTGTACGCGCACTGAAAAAACTGATTGAAAAAGCCAAAGATAAACCTCTCGATATTGCTTACTTAAGCGATGGATTACAAACAACCGAAGATAATCAAGCTTTCTCTCTCATTGAACAGCTAAAACCCAAAACATTTTTGTGGTATTTAGCTGATATTTCCGATCTAACTGGCATAATAGCCATAGAAAATAACAACGGAGACATTGGTGCACGCGTCATTCGTGCAACCACGCACGGAGAAACTACGGTCACATTAAACCTTTATGACTTAAACAGTCAACTCCTTGGCCGTTTTGCGAAAAACTTTCACGAGGGAGAAACAACAACTCTTGTTCCTTTTAACCTACCACTTGAATTATACAATAATATTGCATGGATAAAAATCGAAAACCATGCCCATGCTGCAGCCACCTTCCTAGTTGATAGCCATAATCGAGTAAACCGCGTTGCGCTTCTCTCACCAAATGTCAATGAAATGGCACAGCCCTTACTTTCTCCATTTTATTACATTATCAAGGCATTGCAAGGCCATACGCAGCTTATAACAGCAGGAGGAAAAGAGTTTTCCGTTGATATTAATAACTTACTCAAACAAAATCCATCTGTTTTCATTATGGGTGACATTGTCAATATGTCAAAAGAAGCAGAAGACAAACTCTCTGATTTTATCAATAAAGGTGGAACACTCATCCGCTTTGCAGGAGAAAATTTAAGTGCGACAGAACACCATGATAACCTGCTACCAGTGCCACTGCGTCCTGGCAAACGCCTGCTTGGAAGTATCATGTCTTGGACTAAGCCGCAAAAACTTGCACCTTTTACAAAAAATAGCTTGTTCTTTGATCTTCCGTTCCCCGAAGACATCACAGTCTCACGCCAAATTCTAGCGGAACCGAACTCAAATCTTTTAAAAAAAACTTTGCTCAGCCTTGCTGATGGAACACCTCTTATTACAGCGGCTAGTCGTGGCAAAGGCATACTCATTCTTATTCATATTGCCCCTGACCCCACGTGGTCAAATCTTCCTCTTTCTGGTTTTTTTGCACAAATGTTGCAAAAACTCATCACATTGAGTGCCTATGAAAACAAAAACCCAACACAGATAAAAATAACAACAGTACAAAACCCTTGGCGGACATTAACCGCCGATGGACAACTACAACCCCCTCCCTCTGATGTTGTTCCGCTCGTCATTGATGCGCAAGAGCCACCCCTTGCCTCTTTTCATACCCCGCCCGGGCTTTACGGTTTTAAAAATAATCTTTATGCACTCAATCTCTTAAATCATTCATCGCGCTTGATGAAACAATCGTCCTTGCCACCCTCTTTAAGTAAGAGTCCATTATCCTACGACACAAAAGAAAAACATCTCACTGGTCCACTTTTAGGATTAGCCATCTTATTATTCGCCTTTGACAATTTTCTCATTTTATGGATGGGAGGCGCTTTTTTTCTCAATCGACGGAGCAATATGCTTTTTTTTCTCCCCCTCATACTAAGTCTCATCACATTATTCTTCCATGTACCAATTGTTCATGCATACGACGCAGAAAATCATGATGAAACCATAGTACAAGCAGCTGGTGCTACACATCTTGCTTATATTATAACCAACAACCATGAAATCGATACAACGAGTAAGAGCGGACTAGAAACTCTCAGTCAATTTATTGCAGAGCGTACAATGCTTTCGCCCAGCTCTGTGATAGGACTTGATCTTGATAAAGATGAACTCGCCTTCTATCCTCTTATTTATTGGCCGATTGATTCTAACAGTCCTTTACCAACACAAAGGAGTCTTGAAAAAATAAATAATTTTATGAAAAATGGAGGCACAGTTTTATTTGACACGCGCGATCAAATAAATGCCAATCTCAATCTTGAAGGCACTGCAACCCCAGCCACACAAAGATTACGAACCATCTTAAAAGGGTTAAACATTCCAGCCATTGAGCCCGCATCAGCTGATCATGTTATTGCTTATTCTTTTTATATTATGCCAGATTTTCCTGGTCTCTATCGTGGTTCACCTTTATGGGTTGAATCATCATCAATGAATAAAAAAAACAAAAATCCTCTTGCCACTGGTGATAATGTAAGTTCTCTTCTTATTACCGCCAATAACTTCGCTGGTGCTTGGGCACTGGACGAAAAAGGCATGTGGAAATATCCACTTATTCCCAATGACCCAATGCAACGCCTATGGGCATTTCGAGCAGGATTGAATATTGTTATCTATGTTCTTACCGGAAACTATAAAGCCGACCAAGTTCATGTCCCTGCACTCTTGGAACGCTTTAAAAGAGAAAAAAGGCAATGATATCATTCTTTACTTTTCAGCCTTTTTTGCCACTCTCTTGGATCCTATTATTAGGAGGGATATCTGCTCTTTTTGTGATTACCGGCCTCGTTATACAGCGTCAAGGATCTTTATTGCGTCTAATGACATTGGCTTCATTGATCGTTACTTTGCTGAATCCAATGATCATAAAAGAGCAACGTGAACCACTCAAAAGCACTATCGGCATTGTGATTGATCGTAGCAACAGCCAAACATTCGGCACACGTACAATCGATAGTGACGAAGCACGCGCGCAATTAACCAATGCATTGGCGCGTTATCCACAATTTGAGCCGTGCTTTATCGATGCTGGAAAACTTTCTAACAATCAATATGAACCCTCAACGAATTTGTTTCATGCTTTAACACAGGCTCTAGCCGATGTACCACTATCTCGTTATGCAGGCACAATTTTAATCACTGATGGGCAAGTGCATGACATTCCACCATTATCCGATCTTCACCATAAAGCGCCTGTCAATGCTCTTATAACAGGAAAATCAGATGAATTTGACCGCCAAATCAAATTTATTGCTCCCCCCCGCTTTGCCTTTATAAATAAACCACAAAGGCTCTCCATCTTAGTAGAAGATAAAGGTCAACCCCAAGAATCTACATCAGCGCAGGCAAATATTACGGTAAGTGTCAATGGACAAGAAGTTGGCCATTACTCTGTAATTCCCGGGACCATTTTTCAAACTGAAATTACCCTGCCCCATGCTGAAAAAAATATCATTCAAGTTGCCACTGATCCACAGAGAGGTGAATTAAGCTCTGAAAATAATCGCGCCATAGCCATGATTGAAGGAATCAGAGAAAATTTGCGTGTCCTTCTTATTTCAGGTGCGCCTTACAATGGTGAACGAACATGGCGTGATCTTTTGAAAGGTGACTCCAATATTGATCTCGTTCATTTTACGATTTTGCGTCCTCCCAACAAAGCAGACAATACGCCATTAAGCCAATTGTCACTTGTGGTATTCCCTACAACAAAGCTCTTTGTTGAAGAGATTAATAATTTTGATCTGATTATCCTGGACGGCTACCAACATTCTGCGGTTCTTCCATTAATCTATTATGATTATATTGCCCAATATGTACAAAAGGGTGGTGCATTGCTGATAATAACAGGGCCTGAATTTACCCAAAAAAACTCGCTTGCGAAGACACCTTTAATAAGCGTCCTGCCCGCATTGCCCAATGGTGTTATTATTCAAAAGCCTTTTCGTCCTACATTAACCAAAGAAGGTAAACGTCATCCTGTCACAAGAGGTCTCGCAACACCTACCTATCCAGCCTCTCAATGGGGGCAATGGCTACGACAAATTGCCATTCAAAACATAAACAAAGGCATTGCCCTCATGAAAGGAGCTGATGAACAACCACTTTTACTTCTCTCCCATTTTGGTAAAGGACGTGTAGGCATGTTGCTTTCCGACGAAAGTTGGCTTTGGGCACGAAGTTTTGAGGGTGGAGGACCATATGCAGCTCTTTATCGGCGAATTTCCCATTGGCTTATGAAAGAACCAGAACTTGAAGAGGAAAAGTTAAGCACCACTAGTGACCATCATCGTTTAATGATTCGCCGCCAAACGCTCAAAGATCACCCAGAACCAGTCGAAATAACCTTTCCCTCCGGCAAAAAAGAAAATATCATTCTTACCAAAGAGAAAGAAGGGCTCTTTACTGCAGCTATCAACACCAATGAAAAAGGGATTTTTACCATACAAAATGGGGATTTAACAGTCCTTTCTGCTGTGGGGATGCTCGATAATCTGGAATTGTTTGACTTAATTTCAACGGAAGAAAAACTAGCTCCCATCAGTAAACACACTGGCGGACACATCACACGATTACACAACAAGAAAAAAGAAAGCATTGATCTTCCTCCTATCAAATTGGTTCGATCACAAACCGGCTCTACATCTCCCCTTGTTCGTTCAATTGTTCTCAAAGAAGCAACAGAAACCCGTTTAATTAACGCTTTTTATTTTTCGATCTTTTCTGGTTTCTGCGCACTGCTCACCTGCCTTTTACTATTGAGCAGTATGTGGTATCGTGAAAGCCGTTAAAAAGTCTTAAGATTTTGTGTTGCTACTTTAAAATGCAAGCCTATCTCACAAAAAAACAGACACGGATGATACAAAAAATAATGTACCATACCACTCCCCTTTTTCGTTCAAAGATTAGTAAAACGTAAATTCCCCAAGAGTTTCTCTCACATTTTCCATAAACTTTTTCTCATTTTATCACTCTCTCTTGCCTTCAAAAACGCCCCAACTTGCCTTATGTTCTTTATTTATTGTCTAAATCGTTTTCAACGCTATGCTAACGCCCATGTTTTATCTTGCCCACATATCAGATGTACATCTTCCACCTCTGCCACAACCTTCCTTAGTCGAGCTTTTGGGGAAGCGCTTTACCGGCTATCTTAATTGGCAAAAAAAACGCAAGAACCAAATGGCAAAAAATGCCCTAGAAACTTTAATAGACACCTTAAAAAAGAAAAAACCTGATCACTTGGTGATCTCTGGTGATCTTATCAATCTTGCTCTCGATAAGGAATTTGAACAAGCACGTAATTGGTTGCTTAACCAAGGTCAGCCTCAAAATATTTCTTTAACATTTGGGAATCATGACGCCTATGTTCGTGGAGCATTCCAAAAGGCATGCACTCTTTTCCAACCTTGGATCACAGGTGATTTTCCTCAAAAGAACGCTCTTCCCTTTCCTTATATGCGCATTCGCAAGAATGTAGCCATTATAGGTGCTTCTTCAGCCATTGCTACACCACCTTTTCAAGCTTCTGGCTATTTTGGCAAAATGCAAGCGCAAACTTTAGCACAACTTTTAAACGAAGCTGCAGCACGCAATCTCTTTCGTGTCATCATGATCCATCATCCCCCCTTTCACCATGCAACCTCTTGGCATAAAAAATTATGGGGCATAGAGCGTTTTCTAAAGGTTATTAAACATCATGGCTGTGACCTTGTTCTTCACGGACATACCCATTTACCAACATTGAATATCGTTGAAGGAACAATGGGGAAAATTCCTATTGTGGGTGTTGCCTCTGCATCGCAAGCTTTTGGCGATACCTCCCCCCCCGCAGGCTTCAACTTATTTTCCATTGAGCGGTTTCATCATCAATGGCACTGTCAGTTACAACGTTATAGTCTTATCAATCAAAAAAGTGAAATGGCGTGTACTGAAATAATTGATCTTTAACACTTTGAAAAACACCCAAGGGAAAATATCTTCTGGTTTATATGTCTTTAAACAATAATAGAATTGGCGAAAGTCTCTTTATAAAAAAGGAATCATCGTTGTACCTGGAGGCAACTTAGCCTCATTCTCTGGCTCTACATGAATAGAAATACGCACATTGTCAAATTCTTCTTGAAGAACACCTTCAATTTTATCGCAAATCTGGTGTGCTTCTCTTACCTGCATTGCAGCCGGCACAACCAAATGAAATTCTATAAAAGTAACTCTGCCAGCAACACGCGTAAGCAAATCATGCACTTCAAGCGCACCATGTGCATTTGCAGAAATAAGTTCACGAATCCGCATATTTTCATTCAATTCAACACCAACATCCATTAATCCCTGAATGGCACTGTTAATCACCTTCCATCCTTGAAAAAGAATATTAACAGCAACAATTATCGCTAAAATTGGATCCAAAATACCCCATCTACCCACAAAACCAACAACCAGACCAATTAAAATGACAAGTGAAGTAAAAACATCTGTTATAAAATGCATGCCATCAGCCTTAAGAGCCGGTGAACGATGGATTTTTCCCTGCCTCATAAGAATCCAACCCCACAGATAATTTATAACACTCGCGACAAAATGAATAACGAGCCATATTCCAGGTTCCTGCAACAATTTAACGGTCGAAAAAGCCATCCACGCTTCTCTTAAAATGATAACTGCCGCAATAATGATCAGCACTCCTTCGAGAATTGTGGAAAAATATTCCGCTTTATGGTGTCCAAAAGGATGATTATGATCTGCCGGCTTCACACTGATTTTAACAGCCCACCATGCTGCCAATGTCGCAAGTATATTGACGGTTGATTCCAATGCATCAGAATATAGTGCAACCGAACCGGTGATGTGATATGCCCAATATTTCAAAGCAAAAACGATACAAGCAACAAAAATAGAGTATAAGGTTAAGCTTTGTATATTGATTTTTACATCCATAACCACACCCTCGTCTTCTACACAAAATAAGGAATAACACTTTCACTCATATAATGATATTTTTGATATATCGCCAATATTTTCTCAATATCACAGAAGTTTCACAATACAATAAACGACTCTCAAAGACCCTATTGTCATTTCCAACAACTATCCTTTTATACGATATAACATAACAAATAGAGTAACACAGATATGACTCAAAAATAGAAACAAGAAACTCTCCAACAGCAATCAAATGCATCATTTTGATGCTCATAGCTTTTTAAGTGCTTAACGGTTTTAATGCCTTATGATTGAAAAATCACCTGTTGTTTTTGCTCAAACGCATCACACTTATGCGCCGTTTATCAACCTTTTATGAACATTAAACCAATCAACCTGTCAATATAATTGCACATAGCAAAAAAGGCTGCTCAACTTCCTACTGCAACCTTACACCTCAACTGTATCAAAAACATTACGATCGTTAAAATAACCTAAGAACTCTTTTAAGGAAAGAGTAAAGAGAAAGACATAATCACTCCTAAAAAGAATCTGGGCATTGGGGACCCAGATTCTTTTCCCTTAGGAATTTAAGGATATACAGAGTTTAGGAAATAGCGGGGACCTAAGACTCTGCACCTGGTACGGAAACACTCCATTGTGCCGCACTCGGTATTTCTATATTATACCTATGGTTGTAATTTGTCAACATGTATTCTACCATAAGTTTTAAAATAATGAATTTTTCTCATCTCTCTCTTCAAAAATAAAGCAAACATTCAACATCTGGTCATTGTAAAAAATAACGTTAAAAGCTCTGTATGTGTTTGAATATCAAAACAATCTACAAAACTGATGATCCTCGTCTGAGAAACCATAACAATATCCCCGTGAAAAAATCTTGTTAGACAGCAACATCAATTTATTGCTGAAGGAAAAATAATCTTGTCAGCATTGCTGCATTCAAAAGAATTCTCTGCTCTCTTACTACTCATTGTGACAGAACGTCTTCCTGGACTTATGTCTCTTTTAGAAGCAACCCAGCCAACCTGTCCCATTTATTACGTTCCGCAAAAAATCATGGATAATATTGCAGGCTTCCATATTTCATCGTGGACTACTCGGTATAGGCGAATGCAAAGCACTATCATCATTACAAAAATTTTTACACGATCTTCCAGAAAAAGCTTTGATTCTGGTTTTATGTAATATCTCTAACCATGAGAGAAGCTATTTTTCGCAACGCAACCGCCTTTGCCAGAATGATATTATCGTTGATAAAACTTCATGCGATCCACTTTATAGGAAATCAATCAGAGTTTCTGCAAGTGCAACTCTAAAGGTATCCTATACGCAAGGAGCTGATATTAATGACATTAGAGCAGCTCTAAACGATGCAAATTTTCATCTTTATGCGCTTTCTCCCTCTGCGTATTACTCTCAAGCAAGTAAAAACAACAAGAAGGGTGGTGCTTATTTCAGGAACAGAAGGCGATGGCTTACCAATCCATGTACTAGAAAAATCAAAAACCTTACATATTCCTATGGCTCACGACTTTAACAATCTCAATGTTGCCACAGCATAAGGATTTGCATTAGCTCATTTTACCGATTTTGATAAGCTCCACTAAAGATGATAACACTTTAAGTTTAAAAAACATCCTATGAGTGTATCTCTTTTATTTAGAAGCGGTTGTTTTAAGTTCGGAGGAAACAGCAGCTTTTGTTTCTGGATTGCATAAAACGCGTTTCAACATCATTTCAACACCAACAGCACGTTGTGAATGGGTTACAAACCCACCCCCAAGAATGCGGGCTCCATCACCATTTCCATCATAAAAAACACAAGCTTGCCCTGGTGCTACACTATTTTCGCACTCCAAAAAGTCAACAGAAAAAACATCTTCTTTATAATGCAAGCGAGCAAGATGTGAAGGACGCGTTGAGCGAACTTTTACAGCCACCTCAAGGCCATCGGAAGGAAAATTGTCCAATCGCTCATCACCAAGCCAATTCACATCACGCAAAAAGAGTTTATGTGTTTCCAACATTTCACGCGGCCCAACAATAACACGTGCATTTTCCACGTCTAGATAAACTACATAAAGCGCTTCACCGGTTGCAGCACCAATACCACGACGTTGACCAACAGTATAATTAACAATTCCCGAGTGTTTACCTAAAACCTGTCCATCGATATGCACAATAACCCCAGGATTAACGGCTTCTGGACGCAGTTTTGTGATAACATCAGAATATTTTCCTTGCGGAACAAAACAAATATCCTGACTGTCATGTTTATCGGCAACAACAAAGCCCATTTCTGTTGCTATTTCACGAACATGTGCTTTAGGCAAGTCACCAAGTGGAAAACGCAAATAATCAATCTGTTCCTGTGTTGTTGCAAAAAGAAAATAACTCTGATCACGTTTAACATCAAAAGGGCGAAAGAGTGCCCGATGCGCACCATGAGGACGCGAGCGAATATAATGGCCTGTTGCCAAAGCATCCGCACCTAATTCACGCGCAGTTGCTAGTAAATCAGCAAACTTCACAGTCTGATTGCATGCCACACATGGTACAGGCGTCTCTCCATGTGCATAGCTTTCTGCGAAAGGATCAATCACAGCTTCACGAAATCGTTTTTCATAATCAAGAACATAATGAGGTATTCCCAATGTCTCTGCTACGCGACGCGCATCCTCAATATCTTGTCCAGCACAACATGCTCCTACGCGATGTGTTGCAGCACCATGATCATAAAGCTGCAACGTAATCCCAATGACATCGTAACCTTCCTTTTTCAAAAGACCTGCAACAACCGATGAATCAACCCCGCCCGACATTGCTACAACAATGCGAGAATTATCAGGTTGTCCTGGCAAATCAAGACTGTTCAAAAACATGTATTCATTCTCTATTTAATGTGCATCTATCCGTTCATGTTCTTATGCACACATTGTTTTTATGCTATTTACTGTCTTTTTATATTGTTTTTTTATCCTTTCCACAACCAATAGAATCACGTTCTTATAAAGCATCTGAAGATGAAGAAAGAGTGATGAAATAAGGTACAATAGGCTATTCTATCACTTCCCTTTGTGTCATATTTCACGTATTAATTGGCTTTATTAATTTTTTCTTTCAACGCATTTAGCTCTTTTTTAAATTTCATGTTTTATAAACGAATCAAGTCCTTGACTAAAAATAGACGATACAATGACAAACTCGATAAAAACACAAATGAAATATGTTACTGGGCCAGATGGAAGTCCACTCACAATCGCCGACTTACCGCCTAAAACCACAAGGCGCTGGGTGATCCGTCGCAAAGCTGAAGTTGTTGCAGCTGTAAGAGGTGGATTGTTAAGTCTTGATGAGGCATGTCAACGCTATACTTTGACCGTAGAGGAATTTCTTTCATGGCAGAGTTTGATCGATGAACATGGCTTAGCTGGATTACGAACAACCAGAATCCAACATTATAGACATTAATTGCCATTGATCCGGCTTCAAAATACTTTTAGAATAGCTAAGCTCGATAAGGGTTTGGCTGTTTTGTGCTTTCAGCATACAAGTCAAGTATCGCAAGGAATAGATTTCCAAAAAATTTTATTATCTGGTCATCGAGTTAGATTGAATCATGATACTGTCATCACCTGCTACTGCCCCATTTTCCCGCACCTCTAAAAGCCGTGCACGTTGTAACTCTGTAGTGACTTCATGGAGAGCAATTTCAGCATTTGTTTTCTGCAGTTGCAAATCACGAATTGAATTTATAAGATTATCGCGCCTTTGTCGCGCTGCACGAGCAAAAGAAGAATAAGCAAAATGATGAATATCATTGTTTCCAGATTTACGTTCTTCATGAATAATTTGCGCTTCCAGCTCTAATACCATTCGCTCAAATTCTGCGATCATCATCTCAAGCTGTGCGATTTCACGACGTTTCCCACGCACTTGAAACATCTTTAGTCGCACCATACTTTCCCGTGGCTTCATACTCACTACTCCTTGATTGCGCCAACTCACAATTCGCATTCTTAATGTATAATTTTCGTTACACTTTATTCTGATAAAAAAAGTCCATTTTTTAACTTGAAACTATATTTTTACCTATCCATAAAGCAGCTGCAAACACGACCTGCTTTAAGAGCAATAACCATTTGTTTACTTTTCGCCTCCACTATAGGATGAAGAGATTTAAAGCTCGGTAAATAAATACTGAAATTGTAAAAAAGTGATTTAAAATCATCTTTTACCGGATTTTTTTTAAAGTTAAATTTAGTGGAAAAAACACTTCCTTTTTTATTTCATTAAAAATATACGGTTTTTCTAAAATAATTTTGTGAACCTCTTTTAAAAATAAAAATATTTTGTTAACCACTATCATAGATAGTAGGAAATTCAGTGGTGATTGTTACGCGTACCACTGAAATATTCATAAACACTTTTATGATAAGTGTTTGATTTTATGAATTATTTTTTAGAAGCAGTGATTTTATCAACTGCCATAAAATAAAGATGCTCCTCTTGATTCGAGAGGAACAAAGTGAGGGATATAAAATGCGCGTATTATTAATTGAAGATGATAAAGCAACCACTCAGAGTATTGAGTTAATGCTAAAGTCGGCAAATTTTAATGTCTATATCACTGATCTAGGTGAAGAAGGTGCCGATTTAGGTAAGCTTTATGATTACGATATCATTTTGCTTGATCTGAATCTACCGGATATGTCAGGCTACGATGTCCTGCGGACCTTAAGATTGGCAAAAATAAAAACCCCTGTTCTCATTCTTTCCGGCATGAATGCCATTGAAGATAAAGTCCGGGGATTTGGCTTTGGTGCGGATGATTATATGACTAAGCCATTCCATAAGGATGAGCTCATTGCACGTATTCATGCGGTTGTTCGTCGCTCTAAAGGCCATGCACAATCGATCATTGTCACTGGCGATCTCACCGTCAATCTTGATGCAAAAACAGTCGAAGTTGCTGGACGTCCCGTTCATTTAACTAGTAAAGAATACCAGATGCTAGAGCTTCTCTCTCTGCGCAAAGGCACCACACTCACCAAAGAAATGTTTCTCAATCATCTCTACGGTGGAATGGATGAACCAGAACTGAAAATTATTGATGTTTTTATATGTAAACTGCGGAAGAAATTAGAAGAAGTATCTTCTAGCGCAAACTACATTGATACAGTTTGGGGACGGGGCTATGTGTTACGTGATCCAGTTGAAGAAAACGTACGTAAAACCGCTTAAGCAGTGAAAATGCACATTGTAAAATCTCGGAGTATAGCGGGCCGAGATTTTTATTCTCTGTTACAACAAAAGGCTCGCTACATAAAAGCTCTCTTGTTTAGAGGGAATGTTTATAGCTTAAGAGATCCTAAAGCCACCGCTCCCTGATCTAGTCCCGTTCACTGATACAATCTTAAGTCATCTTCTCAAACGGCTTAAATAATTTTATCTTCCTTAAAGATTCTTTGTACTCTCCAAAACAATACAACTAGCAGTTTCTTCAATGTTTATTTCCATGGCTGTCATTTCGGCAAGTAACATTGTATAGTAAAACTGGATAACTTGCGCATCGATAAGTTCTTCTTGAATTCTTCCATTATATAAAGCAACAAAATGAGCAGGAATACGTAAAGTTTTACCGCAAATCTCAAACCGAAAAGAACGTTTATCTTCATCTTGCAAAATCATAACAACTATTTCACCACCACGAGAAGCTGTTGTATTTGCAATCAATAACAAATTAAGCAAAAGTTTAACTTCATTTTTTGGTAAAAGCAAAGCAGGAGCTTGCCATTTTAATGTTGCTTTTTCTTCCTTCATATATTGTTGAGCAACCTGTTCAGCGGAACGCGTATCTACTTGACTCCCAGCTGCTCCTGAAAAACCAAAAGCTAATCGCAAAAATTGTAGACGTGCAGAAGCACTTGCAACGGCCCAACGCACCAATTGCAAAGTATCTTCATCTGTTCCTCCTTCATCGTAAAGCTCCATCGCATTTTGGATAGCACCAACAGGTGAAATCAAATCATGGCAAATACGGCTACAGAGCAAAGCAGCAAGATCGGTAGACTTTAAAGAAACAGCTAACGTCATAATTATCGAAAACTCCTAGATTTAAAAATAAGCTTCATTTTAAAGAAAAACTCTTAACATCCAATGCATATAGGGAACTTTAACAATCATGCTAAAAATTTTTTCAAAAGCAAATTCAAGAATTTAAATAACCTTACGTCTTATTTTTTATTTGAATCAAATAAAAATGCTAATATTATCTTTTTGTTTGTAACCAATAAAAGGGAAAATTTCTATGGCTCTCTCTCTCCTAACACGCTGGTACAAAAATATCGTACCTTTGATATTCCTTTTATTCGTAAAAATAAACGCTGTACATGCTCAACCCCAACCAATAGAACACAAAGACCCCTATTATTCGCTGCAAGAAATTATCGATTCCGGGCATACTTTTTTTGGAAGAACTGCCGGCGGTATAGCAGTCGCAATTGAAAATATCTTTTCGCAATACGGTTATCCCAATGCCTATATTTTAGGCGAAGAAGCTTCTGGTGCCTTTTTTGCTGGATTAACCTATGGCGAAGGACAGCTTTTTACCAAAAGCCACGGTCAGCATAAAGTTTTTTGGCAAGGTCCCTCTTTGGGATGGGATTTTGGCGGTCAAGGCTCCCGTTTAATGATCTTAGTTTATGATCTCAATAATATAAATAATTTATGGGGACGCTATGGAGGTATTGCAGGTTCGGCCTATTTAGTAGCAGGTGTTGGTTTTCATGTCCTTAAACGCAAAAATATCTTATTAATTCCAGTACGTACAGGAATTGGCGCACGGCTTGGTATTAACGTAGGGTATTTAAAATTAACATCCAAACCAACATGGAATCCATTTTAAACGAACTCTCAATTGAAAAGGGGATTTATGTTTATCCAATTATTTCTTTTTTTTGTTCTTGGAGTTGCCACTACTTCCTGGTTGTTAGTGCTTTTTTCTCCCCTTATTTGGCGCAGAGCTCTTCACTTTGCACATAAAGCTGTTTCTACACAAATTCCGTTATCCCTGACTGAAATACAAGCAAACCAGGATATTCTCTGTGCCCAACATGCTGTAGAATTAGTACGCAACGAACAAAAATATGAATCTTTGCAAAAAAAATACGCCCAACAGAAAATACAACTTAGCCAAGCAACAGAAAAACTATACCGGCTGTATCCTCCAACACAAGGGACTTCTTATTCCCCTCATAAAAAAGAAACTACCCCGATAAAGAACGAAAACAGTACTCTCGCAACAAATACTTTCATAATGGAAATCAAAACTATGCGTGAAAAAATCGCACACTATCAACAACGTTTACAGGAAATTCAATCCGATGAGCTTAACGCTGCTGCTAACCATCAACTTCTATATAAACTGCGCGAAGAAACAAAAGATTTAGCGGCGACATTAGCTGCTCAAATAGCCCTGCAAGAAGGTGAATCCTCACCCATTAGCATACTGATCGAAAATTCTAAAAGCAAAAACGACTTAGCATCGCGTATTCGCAAAAAAATAACCTGCATCAAAAAAAAATCTCTTCCATAAGTCGTCTTTCAAAAAAAGTTTAGTATGAATTTCTGAATCAATAAACCTTAATATTAACTGTATCTTCCATAACTCAATAAATTTATTATCTTTCTTGAAAGAAATAAACATAAGAAACCTTTCTCTGAGCTTCCTTATTAATAAAATTTGGTATAATTCTACCTCTATTTTTTAAATCACTATTTTTCTAAAACACCTTCAAAGATGTAATGCAAATAAAGTTCGTTATGAGATAGCTTTAAAGATAAAGACACTCTCTCAAGAATGGTAAAAATCTCTTATTTTCTGGATAATCATATCCTGATCACTTTGTGTCAAATAAGGATGCATAGGTAAACTTAAAACACAGTTTCCTAAAGACTCAGAAACAGAAAGAGAACCTTTTACATAAGGAAAGTGCTTATAAGCTAGCTGTTGATGCAATGGAGTTTTGTAATAAACCATTGTCGGAATAGAGTTTTTCTGTAAATAGTCCTGTAATCTATCGCGGTCTTTTGCCTTAATAGTGTATTGTGCATAAGCACAACGAGCATCTGCTCCCACTTCTGGAACTGTGACAATATCTCTTAAATTATTGGAATAATATTGCGCAATCGCTAGACGCTTTTCCATCTCATCCTCAAAGATAACGAACTTTTCTAGTAAAATTGCAGCTTGAATTGTATCGAGACGTGAATTCAAACCGATACGCACATTATCATATTGCGTTTCACCCTTACCATGAAATAAGATCGAACGTAACACTGCTGCTAAATCTTCATCATTGGTCATCATAGCACCCCCATCGCCATAACACCCCAATGGTTTTGCAGGATAAAAACTTGTCGCGGCAACATCACCAAAAGCTCCGCACATAATATTACCGCTTTTCCCCCCTATAGATTGGGCGGCATCTTCAATCACAAAAAGATTTTCCTTTACAGCCACTTTAGTAATTTGTGCATAATCAGCAGAGAGTCCAAATAAATCAACAGCAATAATCGCCTTTGGTTTGAGACGTCCCTCCTTTTTAATCATCTCAATTGTTTCACAAAGTTTATCAACGTCAATATTGAATGTATCAGGCCGAACATCCACAAAAACAGGTTCTGCTCCCACCAACGCGACCACTTCAGCAGTTGCGGAAAACGTAAAGCTAGGACAAAAAACAGCATCACCTGGACCAATATTTCTAGCCATAAGAGGCATCTTCAAGGCATCAGTTCCATTGGCACACGCAACCACATGTTTAACGCCAAGATAATCTGCCAATCGCTCTTCAAATTCTGTTACTTTTGGTCCCAAAATATACTTGCCACTGGCTACCACATGCGTAATTGCAGCATTAATTTTATCTTTAATGCGTGCACGCTGTGCCCCAAGATCGATGAATTGCATATTAACTCCATTGATAATCACAAGAATGCAAAAGCGCTACTTATATCTCTTTTATCTCTGATAATTGACACTCGCAGCAGTTAAAATCCGTAAAACAGCAAGAGCATCATCGCCATTTGTACGAGGCGATTGACGCGTTTCAATACAATGAAGAAAATGCTGCAATTCGCAAGTAAGCGGCAAATCTTCACAAAGCTCAATATAATTGAACTCATCAGTGCTAAAAGCCCACTCTTTATTCTCCTTCCAAACGGCAAAACGGTGCAATGCCACTTTACGGCTCCACGGTTCCATATCATCAAAAACGAGCATAGCTTTTGTACCAATAACCGTTAAACGCCTTTCACGATAGGGGCTAAGGCGTGAAGCAAAAAGATGACTACGGATACCATTTGGAAAAGTCATATGAATATGAGCAAAATCAGAACACTGATCAATTACAGCTGCCCCTTCTCCGCGAATCTCAGAGGGTTCACATACCGTCAAAGCCAAAATCATTGAAAGATCATGAGGAGCAAGATCCCATAAAGCATCGCTTTGTGTATGAAATTTTCCAAAGCCTAATCGATGAGAATAAATATACCGCACATCCCCCAATTCTTTCTTTGCCACCAATTCAGATATTTTTTCAAAAGCAGGGTGAAAGCGCAAAATATGGCCCACCATAAAAATCCGTCCGTATTCTCTAGCAACCTGAACTTGACGTTCAGCATCCGCAACATTCAAGGCAATTGGTTTTTCAACCAAAACATCTTTGCCATTTTTAACAGCCTGTAGAACATTTTCTGTATGAAATTGTGGAGGTAATGCTAGCACCAGAGCATCAATATCTTTATGAGTAAAAAGATCATCAGGCACAACAACATCAACACCGTACATATTTGCAAAACTTGCAGCACGATCAACATCAACATCAGAAACTGCTGCTAAAGCTCCAAGACTCTTGAGTGTTCGTATATGATTTTGCCCCCAATGACCGCATCCTAAAACCGCTACACGTGGCACCATTTTTTATGCCTTATCCTATTAATCATATGAAAACTATACTTCCATATATTCCATATCGAGGATAAAATAGAATGACAAGAGAAAAGCTTAAAAACGATGCTTGACATCTCACTATTCTACCTCTTATATCCGCAAAAGATGAGATAAGTTGCAACCATATTTATTTATTAATATTTGTCTGTTTTGGCGGAGTAGCTCAGTAGGTTAGAGCAGAGGAATCATAATCCTTGTGTCGGGGGTTCAAATCCCTCCTCCGCTACCATTTTTTTCATAATATTTTTCAGAGATTTTTTTGCACTTTGTAGTGTAGCTTTTCAGCCAGCTTTGTACAATTTTTCACAAAATTTCATACTAATTTATTTTTTCAAGTGATTTTCAAAAATCTTTCTTTGGCACGTATAAAGCTTGTGTAAACACTACCATTCTCTCTTGAAAAAAGTCTCTTTTCTGATTTTTTCAGTATCTTTTCTCTTTTCTGAGAAAACAATTAAGATTGGTACAAAATGATATTTACTTATCAATAAAAGATCTCATAATAACTTGGTATCAAAACTTCATAACATTTTAATGGCTAAATATAAAAATATTATTTAATTAACATAACATTTTAACACGAAAATAAAAACAACCTATTCATGTCGGGAAGATAAATATCCATTTATTATCCTTCTTATAAGTGGGGAACTTTTGGAAATTATAAGGAGGACAGAAATATTATGTATAAAAATATCCTTTACCGTGTACAGTTGCTATAGTCATGATGCTATCTAACGTCCATTTCAATGCACATGACGCAACCACCCTTTCAGCTAAAGCTTGGAGAAGACATAATAGGCACCCCAAGCGCAACTTATGATAAAATTCAGGTAACCAGTATGGGTATAATTCATGGTAAAGGTTTAAGTGGAATCCTATAAGGGAGATATCACCAATGTTATGGCAAAACAAAAAAATTGATAAATGCGAAGATGCTAAATGTCTCTGCTATTTGGCAAACAATTTGCAACCGGTTTTGAAGGCGTGACACTTGAACCTCAAGCACAACTTGTCTACCAACATTTAATGTTTGATACTCTTGCAGATACCGATGGTTTTAAAGTTAATATGAACAATCCCCATCAATAGTTAATCCGTATATTGGTGAGCATTTGACCAAAACCGTTATAACCGCTAAAAACGGTCGTTCTATTTCCTTCTATGAAAAAGTGAATGCAATCAAAATTTTTAGCGATGGTGAAGCATATATATTGATAAGAATTATCAACATGATCCCATAGGATCTTCAATTGAAAGCGGACTTAACATCAGTGTCCAATTATCTTAGAATTTCTTGCTTCATAGTGATGTTAGTTATCAACAAAATTTAAAAAACTGGTATAACTGGAGCGAATTTTTCAGGCGGAATGCACTTCAGTTTTAAGACAAGCCTGTAAAAGTAAACGTACTTTCATGCTGTTTGCTTTAATATGAAAGGCAGCGTAATATGTCGGTGTCGCCTTTTAGTATTAAAATTATCTTTCTTTATTAAAAAGAAGTTTTCTCTCTTTTTTATGATCGAAAATAACCAAAAACATTTGAACAATTGCCATTTGCGATTACAAGATTCTTAAAAAAATCCATCTATCTTTCAAAGAATTACGCTCACCATTTGTGAATAAATCAACTTAAAAAATATAACGAAGAGAAAACAAGCTAAAGACAACAAAAAGAGAATATATGCTATAAAAAATCAGAATTATTTCCATGAAATACAGCGCCTCTAATAACATATTGTTATTCTTACAAGCCTCACACTCAAAATTCCATAATAAAAACCGTTGAATACAAATTCATCATCGTAAAGAAATATAATACAATATCAGAAAAATAACGCACCTTATGAGCTATATCTTATAGCTCACAACGTTGAGCGCATAACAGAATAAATATTATAAGCGAAAACATTTCTTAGAAAATTTATACTGATAAAATTCTCTAAGTTAAGAACTATAAGAAAACAATAAATGAATCCTATATTGCGGCAGCAGAAACCTCTAACAGAAATATCATCCTCTTTTCTGTAAAATCTATCACACTCTTTCTTCTCTATGAGGAATAGGTTTAATACTGGCTTCAAAAAACATCTTTGTGTAGTCATTTCGCGCGTGTAAATTGCGCAAATCATCATTACTGAGCTCTTCAAGAATAATCCCCTGATGCATCATTCCAACACGTTCACAGATGTGTGCAACAACAGCAAGATCGTGAGATACCATCAAATAAGTGAGTTTTTTTTCCTCTCGTAACGATTTCAATAAGTTTAAAATTTCAGCCTGTGCCGACACATCCAATGCAGATGTCGGCTCATCAAGCAGAAAAATTTCTGGCTCGATAATCAAAGCACGCGCAAGAACAATACGCTGACGTTGCCCTCCAGATAATTCATGCGGATAACGATAAAGAAATGAAGAATCTAAACCAACGGAATTTAAAGCATCATGCACCCGTTCCTTTAGGTTATCCATACCATGGATTTTGAGAGATTCAGAAAGAACAGTATAGACCATTTTTCTTGGATGAAGCGAAGCGTAAGGATCTTGAAAAACCATTTGAACACGGCGCAGAAAATCCTTATTTCTTTTTTTTTCTACTTCTTGTCCATCAAAAACAAAATGCCCACTATAATGCGGGATAAGCCCAACCAATGTATTCAAAATGGTTGATTTTCCACATCCTGATTCACCAATCAAACCATAAGCTTCACCACGCTTAATATGAAACTTGACATTTTTAACAACTGTTACTGATCTATGCCTACGCCCAAAGGTTACCGACAAATGAGAAACATCAATAATATTTTCACAATTGGCCATGGACAACTCCCTCAAACACCATTAACAATCGTTGGCCCATGGAGCCAATCAGGATCTCGCTCAGGAACAACCAAAACATCAACCGGTTTATCAAGCCGTGGCAAACTGTCTAATAAAGCCTTGGTATAGGGATGACGCGCACGAGATAAATCACATGCAGGCAATTCTTCTAATATGCGACCAGCATACATAACCAAAACACGATCACAAAAATCAGCAATCATATTCAAATCATGACTAATAAAAATAAGTCCCGTCCCCGATTTTGTCACAAGTTCATCTAAGACTGACAAAACCTGACATCTCACAGTGACATCAAGCGCAGAAGTTGGCTCATCTGCGATAATTAAATCCGGCTCAGGAATAAGCATCATTGCAATCATCACGCGCTGCCCCATACCGCCTGAGATTTCATGAGGAAATAATCGCATCACATGTTCAGGATTGCGAATATGAACAGATTCCAACATAGAAATTGTCTTTTCCCACGCATCGACTTTTGAAACACGATGGTGAATACGGTAAGCTTCCATGATCTGATCTCCAATTCGCATTAATGGATTAAGCGAATACTTTGGGTCCTGTAGAATCATTGAGATACGCTTGCCACGAATAGCCCGCATTTGTAGTTCACTGGTTGTCAATAAATTGACATCGTCAAAGCACATCTTTTTAGCTTTAACGATTGCCGATCTTGGACTCAATCTGAGTATCGCACGACCAGTCATTGATTTTCCGGACCCAGATTCTCCAACAATTCCGATTTTTTCTTTTCCCATGGAAAAACTAACACCGCGCACAATTTCTGAAACGCCGCGCATTGTAGGACAAGAAATACGCAAATCTTCTATCTCTAATAATTTTTTATCCATTGCGTGGATCCAATATATCACGAAGTCCATCACCTAAAAGGTTGAAGGCAAGGCTTGCACACAATATTGCACACCCGGGCATCGCTGCTACCCACCAACATGTCATCATAAATTCACGGCCCGTCGAAAGCATTGCTCCCCATTCAGGGCTTGGGAGTTGAGCGCCTAACCCTAAAAAACCAAGACCAGCAGCGGTTAAAATAATTCCAGACATATCTAACGTTAACCGTACAATCACTGAAGGAATACACATCGGAGCAACATGAAACAAAATAATTCGCCAAGCAGAAGCACCTTGCAAGCGAACTGCAGAGACATAATCAGATGAACGTATAGTCAAAGTTTCAGCACGCGCTAAACGCGCGATTGGTGGCCACGCTGCAATTGAAATTGCAATAGATGCATTTTCAATGCCTGGTCCCAAAGCTGCGGCAAAAGCAAGCGCTAAAATCAAACCTGGAAAAGCGAGAAAAATATCAACAATACGCATAAGAAGAGTATCAACCCACCCCCCTATATAGCCAGATACAGTGCCAATAATCAGCCCTATCGGCCCCACAATAATTGTCGTGAGAAAAATAATATAAAGAGTAATACGTGTTCCAAAAACGAGACGGCTAAAAATGTCACGCCCCAATTCATCTGTCCCCAAATAATGCAACATAGATGGTGGCTGCAATCGATGAGCAAGGTCATTGCTAACAAAATCATGGGTCGCAATCCAAGGAGCAAAAACTGCGCATAAGATCATAACAAAAATAATAATCAGACCAAATACAGCCGAAAAATTACGAGAAAATTTGATCACTGAATGATAAATCTTTTGTAATTTCGCTTGAATTATTGACCGTGGAACAGATTCATTTAACCAACGGCTTAAAGAAAATAACGATTGCGGTTTAGGATGATTCATTATAGCCATATTCAGCGTGTCCTTGGATCAAAGATGCGATAAAGTAAATCAGAAAATAAATTAATGACGACGAAGAGAAATCCTATAAGCAAAGTGCATCCCACAACTGCATTCATATCTCCAGATAAAAGAGCATTGGTCAAGTAACGCCCGAAACCAGGCCAAGCAAAAACTGTCTCTGTTAATACAGCACCTTCTAATAAAAAAGCATACGAAAGCGCGATAACAGTGATAATCTGAACAGCAGCATTCCGAAAGGCATGAAACCAAACTGTTCGCATCCAAGATAATCCTTTAACGCGTGCAGTAATAATATATTCTTGGTTAAGTTGTTCAATCATAAACCCACGAGTCATACGACTAATATAAGCCATAGCACCAAAAGCTAAAATTAAAGCAGGCATAATAATATGGCTAAAAACATTGCCAAAAGCCTCCCATTGCCCTTGCATGGCGGTATCCCAAAGAAAAAATCCTGTTCTGGGTTCAAAGGAATATTCGTAAAGAAAATCAAGACGTCCCGGACCACTAATCCAGCCAAGCTTAGCATAAAATACCAACAACGCCATTAATCCAAGCCAAAAAGTTGGCGTTGAATAACGAAGAAGTGTAAAAACACGAACAAAATAATCGATAAATGAATCGCGATACATCGCGGCAAAGACACCAAACGGAATACCAAAAGCTGTTCCAATAACAATAGCAACTGTGGCAAGCTCTAATGTTGCAGGAAATACACGCATAATATCTGTTAAGACAGGACGCCCCGAGGTTAAAGCATCCCCAAAATCAAACAAAAGTATATTGTGAAGATAATTCCAATATTGAACAATCAATGGCTTATCAAGCCCCAACTTATAAAACATTGCATCATAAGCTTCCTGACTTATATTATCGCCAAGAATAGCAAGAACGGGATCTAAAGGAAGAAGATGACCAATAAAAAAAGTGATAGTCACCAAACCAAGCAACGTAATAAATACTGAAATCAATAGCTTAAATGCTTTGAAAAGAAATACCCATATATCCAGATTTTTCTGCCATGGTGATATTACCCCATTGGCTTTTGGAGATGATAAAGTCATCTTGATAAGATCCTACAAATCTAAAATATTAGTGTAGCATCCCCCCTTTGCCACACAGTCAAACATTACAATCAAATAGCCCCCGCAATCTTTATTCCTGTGACTGCGCGTACTTTTCTGCATCATTGTAGTAAAGTCTAAAAGTATTCCAAACCCATTTTTTTACGGCTGGTCCCATACCAACGGTATAATATGTCTGAAATAAATAAACCATAGGGCCGTGTTCAAGCACATAATGCTGTAAAGCACGATACTGTGCAATACGCTTATTTTGATCTTGCTCAAACAACGTATCTATCACCATTTTATTGACATTTTCATCATAATAACCAGCACGCCAAGCCAAATGCATACTATGTTTTTTTGTAAATGTTGGATCAGGATTAAAAACGTGATTTACTGAAGGAGGATGTCCATCAGGATCAGCACTTCCCCACCCCATAATAGCGGTATCATAATTTCCATTACGCACACGGCTTAATAACTGAGTTTGTGCCATTTTTTGAATTGTAAACTCGATACCAATTTTACGTGCATTTTCTTGGATAGACTGCGCAACAGATGACATATAGGTAAGGCTTCCAACTAAAAGATTGGCCTTAAAACCATTAGGATAACCTGCTTCACTGATTAATTGCTTCGCCTTTTCTAAATTAAACTTAAACGGCACTCCCTCTTTTTCATCCAAAGCCCCTGGAATACCTAATGGCATATAACTTGCACGGGGAATTGCAATACCTTTTAAAACAGTTTTTCCAAGGTTCTCGTAATCAATCAAATAACGAAGTGCCAACCTTACTTTTTCGTTAGCAAAAATTGCGTTTTTGTTGTTTAACGATAAGTAAACAGACTGCGGTCGCAAAACACGGCTAATTTTGATCGGCCCCCCCTTTTTTTCAATATCCAAGATATCCTCTGAAGAGAGATCACGGGCTATATCCACATCACCTTTTTCCAAAAGCAGTCTCTGACTTGCTGATTCAGGGACATGTTGCACGACAATCTGTTTAATCTTTGGCACATCATCTCCCCAATAATGTTGGGTAGCTTGCAAGACAACCTGCTCTCCCGGGATCCAACGCTCCAATTTATAAGGGCCAACACAAGCTGAATGCGTAGCTAAATATTTATTGCCCATATCACCACCAACACTATTCGCTTCAAGCGTTTGGCGATCAAGCAAAGCAGAAGCATAGGACTGTCCAATCACAGTCAATATAAGTTGAAGAGGATAAGGTTTATCCAATTTCAGTTGTAAAGTTTTATCGTCAAGGGCCTGAATATTTGTTTCAACATTGTTTTTCGTAAATCCATAGCTGATCAAAGATTGGGCATAGCTCAATCCTAACTTAACAATCCGCTGCATTGACCACGCAAGATCTCGTGCAGTTGCCTTCCTTCCATCATCAAATTTTAAATCATGACGAAGATGAAAAACAATTCTCTTCCCACCATCAAAAACATCCCAAGACTGAGCCATAGCAGGACGAATTTTCATAGGATCATTCCGATCATACTGCACCAATGCACTACAAATATTCGTCAATAACTCACTTGTTACAACTTCAACCGATTGGGCTGGATCAAAACTGCTAATAGAATCAATATTCCAAGCCATCACCAAGATGTCCTTAGATGATCCACTGAGCGCTAGTGGTACGGATATATGCAAACATCCAATTGCCCCTAATAAAACACCAAAACTTTTCAATATTCCTTTCTTTCTCACGCTATTTCCCACTCTTGCATTTTTTATCTTTTGCATTTTATTTTGCCTTATTCACACCTAAAATATTTCTGATGTATCCACTTCATCTCTCAACAGCATAGATAGCACAACATAATAAGAATGAACGCTCCTCTCTAACTTTCATGAGAACACAGATTCTGAAAAATTAACTTATCATTTCATTGAGAGGCACACAGCTAGACCACAATGAACAAATATCTCTAAAATATTATCTCCATGCTTATCAATATTGACCACACCTCCTTAAACTTGCACCTTAACCGCACTTTACAGCATTTACAGCAAGCTCCCCTACAATTTGATCTACTAAATGGCCTTGAAACTGCTCTTACGCAGGAGACACTGTCATCATACATTATGATTACACTCTCTTTATATCTTTATATTTTATACCACTTAATATGCTTTTATTTCTCAATTGCACTATAAAAAATACGCGGTGCATTATTCCAAACCCATTTTTTAACATCAGGTGTCATTGCGACAAAACCATATTTCTGAAAGATGAAAGCATAAGGCCCTTTCTGCATAAGTTCACGCTGCAAATCAGCATATATTTGTGCTCGTTTCTGTGGATCTTTTTGAAACAACGCATCTTCAACCTTTTTATTCATATCTTCATCCAAATATCCATGGTGCCAACTAGGGTAGGCTGTATTTTTAGCCTCAAACCGATTATCAGGGTTGTAAACAAGGCGCGAAGCCATTGTATGAGGATCGGTAGAGTCATTATTCCACCCAACAAAAACCGTATCAAAAGCACGTGCATAAAGTTTTGAAAATAACTGTGTACCCGCTAAACGTTCAATTTTAAGGTGTACACCCACCTTTTCTGCACTATCTTGAAGGGACTGAGCAATAGACAAAGCATAAGGAGAGTTTCCCACTAAAAAATTGACCTCAAACCCTTCTGGATAACCTGCTTCCGTTAAAAGCTGCTTTGCTTTTTGAAGATCAAGTTTAAAAGGCTGTCCTTCTTTTTCATCCAAAGCTCCAAGATTACCAAGAGGAATAAAGCTTGCACGTGGAACACCAACACCTTTGAGAAGAGTCTTTCCCAGACCTTCATAATCAATAAGATAGCGCATCGCCAAACGCACTTTTTCATTGGCAAAAAGTGGATTTGTCGTATTGAACCCCCAATACATCATGGATGGCTCCAACACTTTTTCAACCTTAAGATCTGTTTTTGCCTGGAGATCTGCTAGATCCTCTGGCGTTAAATTACGTGCGACATCAATATCGTGTTTTTGCAACAATAAACGTTGCATTCCTGGTTCTACAATATGGCGAATTAAAATCTGCTTAAGCTTAGGTGCTTCCCTCCAATAGTTGGAACTTGCACGCAACAAAATAGCTTCTCCAGGACGCCAACTCTTTAACTGATAAGGACCAACACAAGCAGCATGACTCGCCAAATACCGGTTTCCCATATCACCATCTTTTTCGTGTTTCATAATCGTTTCACGATCAAGCAAGGCAGCAGCATGACTTGCAGCAATATTGTTAAGAAGAAGCTCCGCTGGATAAGGCTTATCAAATTTCATCACCACCGTCTTCTCATTCGGTGCTTGAAGAGCAGAATCAACGTTTTTTTCTGTAATACCATATTCATTAAATGTTGCCGCATTGGCCAACTTCAATTTAACAACCCGCTTCATGCTCCACACAAGATCATTGGCCTTAGCGGGCCGACCATCGTTAAACTTCAAACCATCACGCAAATGAAAAGTAATCACCGTGCTTTGGTCATCACCTGAAACATCCCAACTTTTTGCCAAAGAGGGAACCATTTTAGCAGCATCATCTGTAGAAAAATCGACTAAATTATCACAAACATTGACAATAATTTCAGTTCCATAAACGTCATTGAGTTGCGCAGGATCAAACGTCTCGATTGCATCAATATTCCAAGCCATCACGAGGGTATCGGCAGGTGTTTTTGCTGAAACTTGCTGCGAAAACATCCCCATAGCAATAAGAGCAGAAACAAAAGAACTGCTGCCTTTCAATATCTTTCTTTTCAAGTTCATAGACTTTTCCTTTTAAATATTATTGTATCGATTAATTAGTTTGAAACGATACGGTAAATTTATAAAAATAAAGACTGAACAAACATGTTTTAACGACCTAGACAGAGTCATTCACTTTCAAACTCATTGGCTTACGTTGCAATTAAACCATAGAAAACATATAGTACACCTTCAAAGATCCAATATCACATCGACATTACAATACTTTTTTCCTCCACAATAAATTACATACCATTCTCAAACAAACCTTCCAATAAGTCATCTGAAAAGTCATCGCACGGAGATTCACAGATTCACCATTGCACTTCCTTAAACTGTATCAAAAATAATTGTGCAAATTTTAAAAACAATTCCATCTTCTCAGACATTCAATTTCAGAGTGTACACTCATCCTTACCAGATTATCAAGAGCGAACTGAACAGCCAGCAAAACACAAAAAAACATTCTGGCTAGCATTCTGCCCCCCAAGCCGTTTAGTCTTTTAAAAGCTGAGCGTAAAAGGAAATTTTTCTTTTTTTATCTAAAATGCTAAACGAGCCGACAGAGATAAAATTGCAATGAGAAACATTAATTCTCTAAATTTTATCTCTCGATAAGACATCATAGCCAATGAGAAAGTACATAATAAAATGGATTTTTTCATTAGTAAAAATAAAATGCATCACACTTCCCCCTAAAGACATGACTAGCTCTAAATCCTTCCCAATTTGGACGTTCATCATTGCTGCGCCTTCAAAAAAAATTTTAAGGATTGAATGAAACAAGGCAGTGGATACAAATCTATTTGATCTTAAGCACCTTCCTAAAAAACTGAAACTCACACGTAGCAAAATCACTTCCTGGAAAAGAAAGCTATCAGAAAGCGTAACACAAGCATTTGGGAATAATACCATACAAAAATGGTGATACATTCAGTAAAAAATTTAACAAACATATTTCATTAAATTTCAAAAAACAGAACAATGCATAATAGTTCCGCACCGACAAACTTGAAAACCACTTCACCTTCATCAACAGGCATGAATAAAACGCCTATCATTTGCCTTATTATAACCACTGTACAAATAAAACGGATAAGTATTACTCAAACCAATGGCATAAATTGCACTCACCATGATTCCAGAAATAAAAAATTTTAGAAATTACCCCTGAAAAACCGCTAACTGATTTTCCTTCCCTTTTTCTATAAAATTGCTCTACCTGTTAAAACCAGTATATACTATAGCATCATGCTCAGCAGCAATTATCAAAGAACAAGAAGAAAATTAAACGATCAGAAAAGCACCCCCATTCTTCTATTGTCCTCTTCAACAATACCCCCACCCCTTATGGAAAAGATCTTCACAAATTTATCGACAAAAACACCCCTCAAGATGATGATTGACAATCCCTACTGCCTGCATAAAAGCATAACAAATTGTGGGACCAACAAATGTCCAACCACGTTTTTTTAAATCTGCAGAAAAACGAAGAGAAGCAGGTGTTATGGAATGAGCCAACAGTGTTTGAAAATCTATCCTTTCATACCGCTCTGATTGTGGTGGTTGAAAAGACCAAAAATAGTGGGACAAACTTCCCCATTCTGTAATTATTTCGCGCACTTTGAGGGCATTGTTAACCACTGACCGAATTTTCCCCTCATGACGAATAATGCTTTTATTCTGCATCAACATTTGTACCCTTTCTTCATCATAACAGGCAATTTTTTCAAAATCGAAAAAGTCAAAAGCTTGGCGGAAATGAGAGATTTTTTTTAAAATTGTGAGCCAAGAAAGCCCTGCCTGAAAACCTTCAAGACAAATTTTTTCAAATAAACGGCGATCCTCAAAAACAGGCTTGCCCCATTCATTATCATGATAAGCACAATACAGCGGATCTGTACCTGCCCATGCACAACGAACTTTTCCATCCGCTCCCTTAAGAAGCCCTTCATCGAACATTCCATTTCCCGTATTAAAAGAGTGTTCCTTGATCATCTTGTTTCGACTTTATCCGTTTAGATTTTGAAGATCGATTAAGACCATGATCACGCGCTGAAACACTCATTTCACCATCAAAAAAGCGCAAATTTATTTGCCCAGTTTCAGGAAACTGCACCAATCGTTTAATGAGCTTATTATCTGGCCCCAAAGCCAAAACAAAACCACGTTCTAAAATATTCTGGTAAGAAGTGCTTTTTAAAAGCCTAGATGCGACCTCTAGCTGAGCGCGTTGTTTTTCCACATTGCGCACAAAAGCACGATGAAGGCGCGCAGTATATTCTTTCGTATTGCGTAGTTCTTTTTCAGTATTCAGTAAACGCGGCGAAAGACGTAGATTAAGCCCATGAAAATAAAAACGTTTTTTATCGCAACTTACACAAAGAGCACGCTGTAATCGACTTGAAATTTCATCAAAACCGCGCCGAGGTAAAGCGAAGAGTTGATCGACGGTTGGAAGTCCTCGGACAAGAGCACGCAATTTTTGTTGATGAAAATCAAAATAACGGGCCAGCCCCATACGCAAACGTGCACCAAGCGATGCCACTTGCACTTCAAGATCAAGCTTAACGGGAACAGCTCGTTCTGCTGCTCCCGTAGGAGTTGGAGCACGCCAATCAGCGACATAATCAATCAAGGTCCAGTCCGTTTCATGCCCAACAGCAGAAATAACTGGAAGGGCAGATTCATAAACAGCACGAACAACGACTTCGTCATTAAATCCCCACAAATCTTCTAAACTTCCCCCTCCCCGTGCAACAATAATAAGATCAGGCTTAGGAACAAGTCCTCCGAAAGGGAGAGCATTAAAACCTTTAAGAGCATCAGCCACTTCACGACCACTTGTATCCCCCTGAACCCGTACCGGCCAAACCAAAATATGCAACGGAAAACGATCCGATATACGATGAATAATATCACGAATGACAGCGCCTGTTGGTGATGTCACAACGCCTATAATTCGAGGCATATAAGGCAAAGGTTTCTTTTTTGCTTCGTCAAATAAGCCTTCATCCGCAAGCTTTTTCTTGCGATTTTCCAGAAGTGTCATCAAAGCGCCAACGCCTGTTGGTTCAAGAGCTTCAATGACAATTTGATATTTTGAAGACCCAGGATAAGTCGTAAGCTTGCCGACAGCAATCACTTCCATCCCTTCTTCAGGAGGAAATTTGAGCTTTTCCATAATGCCGCGCCAAATGACAGCTTCCAATCGTGCTTTATCATCTTTTAAGGAAAAGTAGACGTGACCTGAAGCATGGGCGCCCCGGTAACCCGATATTTCCCCACGCACCCGCACATAACTAAACCTTTCTTCAACAACACGCTTTAAAGCCCCCGCTATTTCGGAAACACTAAATTCTGCAACATTCGTTGCTTCTGTTTTTTCAAAAAACAAATTCATCATTTTTTCAATTCATGGATGTTGAAACATTCAATCCTAACACCCATACAAGCACATCTTTATAGGAATGAATATCTCTCTTTAAAAGGGAATGGCTTGAAATCCCATTCTACACACAACATATTAATATAGTTATGAGGAACCTTCGATGGACTGAAAAGTTCTCAACCTATGCAAAACACCAAAACAGCATAAACATTCCCTTTCGAACTCCTAAAAATAAAAGAATATCCAAAAAACTAATGAAGAAAATACTATGAAAATACCACGAAAAATGCCTATAGAACATGAACGTGTTTCAGAAATCAGTACAGAGGTAACGCCTGTCTTACAAGGTGGTAAACTCGAAAGAGAGGTAAGAAAAAACAAACGGAAAAATAAACAGCAATAAAATCTTTGTATTCCTTATTTTTGCGTTCCTCAATTTTATGACGATGAGACCATTGTATTTATACAACTGGAGTACATTATGTTCAAAAGTGTGTCAATGAGAAGAACTTTATAAAAAGTCTCAACACAACTTCTACCTAAGCGCATTGTTTCTCCACATTGCACATGAAAGAACGAGGAAAGCACGCAGTATATTCCTTTGTGCTGTGGAGCTCTTTTTCAATATTTAGTAAACGCAGGGAAAGACGTAGAATAAAAAGAAAAAGTTGTCGAATTCTTTTTATTCATTTTGGGAGAGATATTCAAACATGTTGCTATGAAATCACTTGTTCTTTCAATCCTGGTTGGCGTGGTAATGAAGCTTTTTGGGTGAACGCCTTATGATTTTGTGCAAGCAATAATGGAATTTTTTAAATTTCCATGGAAAACAGGATTTATAACTTTTATAAACTTCTTCCATATGACCATGATGAGAGCAGTCATTGTTTTACCTATTTTTCTTTTTTCACGCATTTTCCGCAAAAATAAATGCCTTAGAGTTTTCCTTCCACTAATCTTTTCGAAAAATCAAACGATATAAAAAGCCTGTACTAACAGCCACAAATACTGCAATAATACCATACAGGAAACTATGCTTATGAGCACCAAAGAAAATTGTATAAGCAATATGTGCTTTTACAATTTCAAGAGTCGTGGTCGCACTATCAATAAATTGTCCATCGCGAAAAAGATAAGCACGAGCCTGATAATGTCCAACAGGAATATTTGCCGGTAACCGAAAATGCGCTGTAAAAAGTGAGCCAGAACCAAAACGAACACCGCCCACTTCCTCGTTATAAAGTTTTTTGGCCTTTTGCAATTTTATAAGTTCATCACGAAAGATTTGTATTTTCTCCTGATCTTGTTCATCCGACTGTAGCAACAAATAGGATAATCCTAAGCCTAAGCGTTTATAATTTTCAGCGCTGGTAATGTCATCAATCGCACGCGTTGTTACCATTGAATAAAAGAGAGGAACATTTTTAAAAATCAGAGAGTCTGCATTAATCCAAATTCCAGCATTACGTTTTTTTTTGCGCATAATCATCGAACGCGTTTGCCCTTCCAAGCTCACAACAATATCATAACGGTTCTGTCGAGAATATAACGGATCTAAAACGCCGGCAATATAAAGATCACAACCATCGAAATGTGTATCAACCGTAATCCTATTCGTTGTTAAGATAATTTGGATAGTTTCGTGATCAACTTGATCAATGAAAGAAGCTTTTGCGCTAACATATGGCCTTATAGGAAAAGAGATGACATAAAAACAGCTTGCAATGATGCATAAAGAAAATAATTTACCCATTTTTATCTCATCAGAATATCGAGAGAGAAAAGATTATCAGGGCGTACAAATAATTGAAAAGCAAGACGCATACATACAATTAACACCAAACATGCAAGCGCCATACGTAATTGTTCAGCCTTTAATTTCCGTCCAGCACTTGTTCCATATTGCGCACCAATACTTCCCCCAAGCATCAGCAAAAAAGCCAAAACAATATCAACTGACTGATTGCTCACACTTTGCAAAATTGTCGTAAAAGAGGAGACAAATGTAATCTGAAAAAGTGAAGTTCCAATCACAACACTAGTTGGGACACGCAAAAGGTAAATCAATGCTGGTATCATGAAGAATCCTCCACCGATTCCCATAATAGAAGACAACAATCCAACAATTAAACCAATCCCTAAAACTGGAATAATGCTGACATAGATCATTGATGTCCGAAAACGCATTTTTAACGGCAACCGATGAATCCAATTGTGTCTACCAGCAAGACAAATATTGACTTTTTGTGCCTTGCGCTGACGCAGCATCTCGCGCCAACTCTCAATAATCATCAAACTTCCCACACTTCCAAGAAGAATTACATAAAGAAGCGAAATCATTAAATCTAATTGCCCCAATTTTTTCAAAACAGAAAAAATCTGAATCCCGACTAAAGAACCAATCCCCCCTCCAATCGCTAAAAGAATACCAAGTTTGATATCAAGAGTACGTCTTCTAAAATGTGTAATCGCCCCCGTCACAGAGGAGGCAATCATCTGATTAGCCCCTGTTCCAACAGCAATAGCAGGAGGAATATTATAGAAAATCAATAAAGGCGTGATAAGAAAACCACCCCCAATTCCAAAAAGACCTGAAAAAAAACCACCAACCACTCCCATACCAATCAAGATCAGCATGTTGAGCGAGATTTCAGCAATTGGTAAATAAATACTCACTTACAGAACCTTCAAGACAATATGAGGTTTTTTAGCTAATTTGAGAACCCTTCTCCAACAATCTTTATTGTGTGTTTAAAAGAACAATTTTAGATGCCATACATGCCTTTGCAAAATCGAATTGCACACACCATGTCTATTAATCTAATATCATAAAATTAAAAATGAGCTGCTCTTAGAAAGCATAACGTTACTGCTGCCATAAATGCAATGGTTAAAAAACAAAGAAGCAATTTTTTAACAGGATAACGTAAAAAAAAGAAAGTGTCCCCAGATTTCACATCTAAAGAAGGAGATTCTACCTTTAAGGAAGGAGTATACTGATCCTTCACGATAGAACGACCAGATGCTTGAACATCAGAACGCCTCTCTTCCATTACAAAACTCCCCACAAGCCCGTTGACCTCTTTTAAAGAAGGCTCCACACTATCAGCATTTACAAGCAAAGAGCTTCTATCACCTTGTTGCAATACATTTACAGCATTTGTTTGAATTGGAGTTATACTGTTTTGTCCGGAAAAACCTGTTACCTCTTGGCACGAAGAACGTTCTTGGTTTCCCTCACATGCCATCTGAGCAAGGTGCTGCACAACAGAATCAAGCGATTTTGAATCAGAAACACGCCGTGTAACCGTTGCTTCTTCTAAGCTTTTCTTTTCGCTCTGCAAACTCTGAACAAGCATTATAATCTGCTCTAGAGACTCAAAAAGCTTTTTTTCTTTTTGGCGACGTACATAATACTCAGCCAAAATCGCCCGACTAATGTCATCCAAATAAGATTTAAAATTTTCTTCCAAAGAACTGCGCGATATCAAATGATGAGGCGAATACTTCATCTCCATTTGTGTGTGAACAGAGCGTAGTTTCTTAGCGATATCTGACATCGTTACTTCAGCAGATGCACCCATGTTCTCTTTCTGCTCAACAACAAAAGAAAAAGGTTTATCATGCCTAACCTGCTTTGTAATATAATTCTTCGTTTTCACAAACGCTACCCCTAATTGTATTCACAAATGTTACGCCGTATTAATCTTCTGCAAAGAATCACACAAATGAATGGGAAGTGTGTTCTATTTTAGTAAATAGAGCTTTAAAAACTTCCAAAAACATTTTCCAGAAATAGTTTGAAAGAGTGATATTTGATTTTCCTGCTCTCAAGATTTGAATTGAAAAATTATTTCTCTATTTTTGCTTTTTTTACTCTTTTTTCATTACATTAAAAACCTATTAACCCATTATAAACTGAGCATGTGCAACTAAAAAAGGATATCTTCATTTTACTATTCGTCTAGCATTTATCATTTTGTGCTCCTATTCTTTCAAATCCTTATTCGTAATTTCTTTTTTACAAACTCTGATAATCACATTCGCTTGAAATGATTGCACATTGATTTTTTCTTCAAGCGAAGAAAGCAAATTAAAGCACAAAAGACAGCAAAACCGTAAATTGGAAACAACGATAAAAGCATACAAGTAAACATAAGAAAGCTTATATAATGAGAAAACTAATTATTAAGTGAGATTCAGTTCTAAATAATTTTGTTTCTTGTGGTTATTACTATAAACTTGTGATCATACAAACAAAGAGGATCATTATGAAGATAATCGTCGCTGTTAAACATGTTGTTGATTATAACATCAAAATACGCGTCAAACCCGATAACACAGGCGTTAATCTGTCCCATGTAAAAATGTCCATGAACCCTTTTGACGAAATTGCCGTAGAGGAAGCAATCCGCCAAAAAGAATCCGGCAAAATTTCAGAAGTCGTTCTTGTTTCAATTGGACCAGAAGCAGCACAAGAAACCTTACGAACAGGGCTTGCAATGGGTGCAGATCGTGCGCTCCTTGTAACAACGCAAGAAACACTCGAACCTTTAGCAATTGCTAAAATTCTCAAGGTCATTGTTCACGAAGAACAACCAGATATGGTTTTTTTAGGCAAACAAACTATTGATGATGAGAGCAATCAAACCGGACAAATGTTAGCTGCCCTTCTTGGTTGGGGACAAGCGACTTTTGCCTCAAGCCTGGACATAGAAAATGGGCACGCTATAGTTATCCGAGAAGTAGATAACGGCACACAAACCCTTTCCCTTCCTCTTCCCATAGTTATGACCGCTGATCTAAGGTTAAACGAACCACGTTATACTTCTCTCCCCAATATCATAAAAGCGAAAAAGAAACCCATTGAACAAAGAGCTCTTGCCGATCTTGGTACAGAGACACGAGCACGCTTAACAGTCTTACTTGTTGAAGAACCGAAACCCCGTCGAGCTGGTGTTAAAGTAGCTAATGTAGCAGAACTTATCAGCGCATTAAAACAAACAAATTGCATTTAATATTCGATAACCAATGGATCAAAAGCAACACTGCATAAAAAGGTAAAAACTTATGGCAATTCTTTTATTGGCCGAACATAATACAGAAGAAACTGCAAAAGCACTCACCGCTGCTCGCGCAATCAGCAACGATATCGATATTTTGGTTTGTGGAAAAAATGTTCAAGTGATCGCTGAAAACAGCGCCAACCTTGCTGGCGTACGGCAAGTTCTTGTCGCTGAAGCTGATCATTTAGCACACCAATTGGCTGAACCTGTAGCGGATACAATCATTAAACAAGCGAATGATTATGATGTGTTCATAGCGGCATCCACCAGCACCGGGAAAAATGTGATGCCGCGCGTGGCTGCTCTTCTTGATCTTATGCAAATTTCAGACATTATCGCCGTTATTGCACCCGATACCTTTAAACGAGCAATTTATGCAGGAAATGCAATTGAAACTGTACGCACCAATGATCGTCAAAAGGTTATAACAGTCCGCACAGCCTCTTTCACACCAACCCTCTCCCAAAATAATGCTGCTCCCATTAAAACAATAACACCAGCCCCAAACCCAAAGCTTTCTTCTTTCGTAAAAGCAGAAACCAACAAAAGCAATCGCCCTCATATTACCTCAGCCCGTGTTATTGTATCAGGCGGACGCGGTCTTGGTTCACAAGAACAATTTATGACGCTCCTTCTGCCTCTTGCAAACAAACTAGAAGCTGCTTTGGGCGCCAGCCGCGCAGCAGTTGAAGCAGGTTATGCCCCCAATGATTGGCAAATTGGACAAACAGGAAAAGTTGTTGCCCCTGAGCTCTATATCGCCGTTGGTATTTCCGGTGCAATCCAGCATTTAGCCGGTATAATGGATGCACAAATTATTGTAGCCATCAATAAAGATGAAGAAGCCCCCATCATGCAAATTGCTGATTACGCCCTTGTAGGCGATCTTCACCAAATTATCCCTGAATTAGAGAAAGCTTTATAAGTTATGAATGAAACTCTGTATCAACGCGAAAGCATAGAGTTTGACATAGTGATTGTGGGAGCAGGACCTGCAGGACTTTCTGCCGCAATTCGTCTAAAACAGATTAATCCCGAATTATCTGTTACAATCGTTGAAAAAGGTAGCGAAGTCGGTGCTCATATTCTGTCCGGTGCAGTTGTTGATCCCATCGGCATTGATACACTTTTACCAGAATGGAGAAACGAACCCGATCATCCCTTCAAAACGCCCGTCACCAGTGACCAATTTTTTTCGCTAACGCCGAAGCAGGCTAAAATATTTCCCAATGTTTTTCGCCCAAAAATTTTATCAAATGACGGTTGCTATATCGTTTCGCTTGGCGATGTCTGCCGCTGGCTAAGTAAAAAAGCCGAAGCACTCGGTGTTGAAATCTATCCTGGATTTGCTGCATCGGATACCATCCAAAACGATAACGGAGCTATTATTGGTATTCTCACAGGTGATATGGGTCTTGAAAAAGATGGAATTCCTGGAAAAAATTATATGCCTGGTATGGCCTTACTGGCGAAATACACACTCATCGCGGAAGGAGCACGGGGCTCAATTGCAAAACAACTGATACAAAAGTTTAATCTTAGCCAAAACCGTGAACCACAAAAATTTGGTCTAGGTCTCAAAGAGCTTTGGGAAGTCGATCCCCAAAAACACAACCTTGGTTTAGTTCAACATTTTACCGGCTGGCCATTAGACGATAATACTGGCGGTGGAGGTTTTCTTTATCATCAGGAAAAAAATTTAATTTCTGTCGGTTTCGTTGTGCACTTAGATTATAAAAATCCTTATCTCTCTCCCTTCGAAGAATTTCAACGTTTTAAAACACATCCTAAACTTTATGAGATCTTCAAAGGTGCAAAACGCCTTTCCTATGGTGCACGCGCTATCAGCGAAGGTGGTTGGCAATCTGTACCAAAACTCACCTTTCCCGGTGGTGCGCTTATCGGCTGTTCTGCCGGATTTGTCAATGTCCCCCGGATCAAAGGATCACACAATGCCATCTTATCCGGCATATTGGCAGCTGATAAAATCGCTAAAGCTCTTGCTCAAGGTCGCGCCCATGATGAAATCAATGAAATCGAAGAACATTGGCGAAAAGGTCCGATTGGCAAAGATCTGTATAAGGCACGCAATGCCAAACCACTCTGGGCAAAATATGGTACAAAATGCGGGATTAAGCTTGCTGGCTTTGATATGTGGTGGCAACAATTATTCGGATTTTCCTTATTTAAAACGCTCTCTCATGGAAAAGTAGATTATGCATGTCTTGAACCAGCAGAAAAATTTCAACCCATTGCTTACCCAAAACCAGATGGTGTTGTAACCTTTGACCGACTTTCCAGTGTTGCCCTTTCCAATACGCATCATGAAGAAAATCAACCTTGCCATTTAAAAATAGCCTCACTTGAAAAACAAAAAGATTCTGAATATGCAATTTACGCAGGACCTTCCGTACGCTATTGCCCTGCTGCTGTCTACGAATGGCTAGACCATAATGATCATGAAACTTATGTTATCAACGCTTCAAACTGCATCCATTGTAAAACGTGCGATATCAAAGATCCTAATCAAAATATCAATTGGACCTGTCCGCAAGGCAACGAAGGACCACTTTATCCAAATATGTAATCATTGTTCATTTCACTAAAATTGCAGTCTATAAAACCCAATCAATGACGGTGCTTTCTTAGACCAAAATCTCATTCCCACACCATCAATACATACAATTCTTTAACACAATGAAACGCTCTTTACACTATAACCATCATAAAATACGAGATTTCGGATACCTCATTCTCTAAGCTAGAAAAAAAATTGAAGCAGAAACCACGAATCCCATAAAAGAAGAAGTTTTTTATCCCAATCACAAGGAGATGCGTCTTAACTATTTAATTTTATTAAATAAAATTTCGATAAGGTAACACTCTTTGTAAAAATGTTCACCATTCTTCTGCGTTGTTTTCTTATTTGAACGAAAAGGAAGGACAGGAATGCTGTTTTGCTTTCTTATGCGTTTTCTATTGTATCTCTGAACAAAACCTTTATCAGCGATAATTTATGTATTCTCCCTCCTTCAATAAGCGAAGCTGCTCGGATAAATGCATTTCAGTCTCCTGTCGTTAAGAAGAAAACGGAAAACTTGGCCAAGGCATCTTACAGCATAACTCTGCAGATAACTCTTCCTTGTGCTTTTTGCCAACACTGCCTTCTTATACTAATCTTCTCCATAACCTGCTGTACAATTTACAGTTCGCAGCATAGGGATAAACCTTGACAAAGATGGCATGATCCTCACAGCGTCACCACCATAACCTGTAAGTCCTTGGGTAAGCTCTGCCAAAACATCTGCCTACCGCCTTTCTTACACCAAAATTCACAAGCTTTATCGATAGATGCTATTCCACTTACCACCGTTAAGCGAATCCTACACCTCTGATCCGAAAGATATGAGTGTGCCCAGCAGACAATTTTGCTAAACCTTGTTCACGCAAGGATAAAAAAACGCGCAAATATGCCTCTCTTTCAGATCAAAAAAGACAAAATATTGATCAAGCATTTTCATTTGTAAATGAAGTATTCATTTTTTGCAAAGTGGTCTCAAGAGCCGTTGTTAAAGCACTTCTTCCCCCTTGACGCGAAAAACAGTTTGACAAAAGCTCATTTGTTCCGCCCTTCGTTGAAAACTCTTTCTCAAGCAGTGCAAAATCAAGAGACGTTGAACAATCAGTTTTTGTAATTTTGCGCATTTCATCAGTAAGATTTCCAAACATCATGGCAAGAAAATCTGCCGACTGCTGTTTTTTTAACCCCTTTGTTACAAACCATTGATGTGCTGTTTTTATAAAATTAAAATAAACCCCCATGAGTGAGCCGGCAGTCATAAAAAGATTAAATTGATCTTCCACTTCCAGCACCAATGTGCCGCCCAACGCATCAAATAAATTGCGTAAAAATGGATGATCTGGATAAATTGGCGTCAAATTTTTGCATTCTGCCACAAAAGGAAGCGGAACAGCACGATAAACCTTATGATTGATCCACTTTTCGATCTCTGCTGCTTTTGCCATAGCAAGCACGGAAATGACAAGCTGCTCTGGACGAAAACGAAGAGGACGCAGAACCTCTTCTGCAATTTGATTAGGCAAGCAAAGAAACACACAATCACTAACATCCAGCAACGCTTGGTTGTTTTCAGCAATCCTAACCTTATTATAATTGTGCGAAAGGCGCGCTGCTATTTGCGCATTGCGTGGTGAAATGATAATGGAAGAAACATCAAAAACGCTCATCATTAAGCCATCAACCATTGAAGCACTGATTTTACCAGTTCCCAAAAAGCCAATTTTCATTTCTACTCCTCGCTCTCACATTTTTAAACGAAGCTCAAACAGCACTTCATGCATTTTAACTAACATAAACACTAATTGAAGAAGCAACACATAATATAGCAAAAATAATTAATCCCAAATAGATTTTGGGCTTATCAAAGAGAACTGCAAACGCAGAAAACCAACCAGCGCTAGCTGCCGTTAATGCAAATAAAAAACCCGGTTTATTCATGAGCACGATATGCATTGCCATTAAACCACCAATAATCAGCGCCCCAAAAACAATCAATAAGCCAGTTGCAAACTTCTCATAATCATCCATCTTTTGCTCCTCATCCTTGCTCAAACTGTCACGCACTTTGGTTTACCCCATATGCTCATAAAAACGAAATATTTTTCATTTACCATGGTTAAAACGCTATACAAACTCTTATTTATCAGACGTAAAAAATGCGGGAATATGCTGCGGCAAACGCCACGGCAAAATCGCGATCAAGTCAAAGCGTACATCTAAAAGAGCACGATCTTTTTGCCGTGCTAACCAAATATCGGCTGCTGCCTCAATGCGCCTCTCATTCATCCGGGAAACCGCAGCCATTGCTTCAGCCAATGTTGAACGTGCTTTTACCTCAACGATTAAAACAAGATTTCCACGCCGTGCAATTAAATCAATTTCACCACATTTTGTTTTAAAACGAATTTCAGCAATGTGAAACCATTTAAACCGCAACCACCAAGCAGCCCATTTTTCTGCACGAACACCTCGATGAAAAGACTTTTGCCTGCGCTCTTTTTTCATAGGCTCAAGAATCCTTTAAAGTTTCACGCATCTTTTAAAAAATTCAACCGTTGAAAAAGTTCTTGCTTTTTTAAGCCAGTCTTTTTTGCAGCCAAAGCTGCCACTTTAGCAGCAGAATGTGTATGCGCCAATTCTAATAACAATTCATCCACTTCTTGATCGCTCATCACTTCCAAAGGGGCAAGTTTTTGCCCAACAAGCACAACAATTTCCCCATAAATATGTAACTGTTTCCTATAGCTTTTTAACAAATCTCCTAAATTGGAAACATCTATTGTTTCAAACTTTTTTGTTAACTCACGACAAATTGCAGCAGGACAATCAGCTGAAAAAAGAGAGACCATATCCTGTAAAGTCTCGACAAGACGATGCGGCGATTCATAAAAAACCAAAGTTGCGGGAATGGCTTTTAATTGTTCCAACCGCTTCTGGCGCTGTGCCTTGCGCGCACTCAAAAAACCCGCAAAGAAAAAACTATCGGTAGGAAGCCCTGTCGTCACAAGAGCGGCTAAAAGAGCTGATGCACCAGGAATCGGAACGATTTTATAACCGGCTTTACGAGCTGCTTCTACCAGTCTAAAGCCGGGATCAGAAATCAGTGGTGTCCCCGCATCTGATACAAGTGCTACAGTTTTATTTTCTGACAAAGCCGCTAATAACTTCGGCCCCGCTTTTTGTGCATTATGTTCATGATAAAGAAAAGTTTTTTTCTGAATACCATAGCGTTCCAACAAAATACGGGTCACCCGCGTATCCTCGCAGGCCAAAATATCAACTCCTGCAAGCACTTGCAAAGCACGAAGAGTGATATCTGCAAGATTTCCGATAGGTGTTGCCACAAGATAAAGCGCTGGTTCTAGGAGGGGTGCAGAATAAGCATGAGCACCTATAAAATATGCTTTTTCACGCATGCCTTTCTTTCATGTTCAAGTAATCTCTCTCCATTAACTCTCACCAATCATACTCATAAGCCATGTTTGCCAAAATTTTTTTCACAGGACGCACCACAACAAAATGACTTTCTCCAGCATCTTGATTACCATTATTGTTTCCAGCAAAGTGAATTTCCTATATTATAAATGTTTTATCAACCTCAATAACCTTCCATAAAGCCTCTGCCTCAAAGGACAAAACAATAATTTCGCCTCTTTCTCTATCTTACGCTTACTCCACCCCTAAAGCGAGATTTTTCAGATCATCCTTATAACCCACATTTCCAAACCAACCGCATCCATCTGCAGCAAAATTGTCACCCCAAGTAAATCTCTCATTTTAGCAACGAAACAACTGCTTGTGCTTGCATTATTTTTGAAAAAGCAGGAAACTTCAGCATGAAAATACTTGATCTTACAAGATTCTCCAAAACCTTCGCAAGAGAGTATGATCAATACCCAAAAATCTCATATCAAAAAACGCTTTTTTAGTACCTGAATGAGGCACCGTTTATTTTATGAACACATAAAAATATATTGATATTTTCTTTGATGCATCGTTTTAAAAACTATCTTTTGGGCAACCTTTTAAGTTTATACGATCTTGCTTAAATTGTTCTCATTTTCTCCATATTTTTTTTTGACGTGAATAGCCAATATTTCTTTTTTTCTCCACCTCACTGCTTTATCTATACAGTTCGGAAAACACTCCCTAAGTCACCCAATTGCATGATCAATTTTTCGTTTATTCAACCTTTTGGAATATCTCATCCAACAATGAAGCGCTCAAACATTGAAATCACCAACAAAACAACTCTTTATGTTTTAAATTATCGTCTCTTAACAAATTCTACTAAAAAAACATAAATTTTTAAAAGAATTTATTTTTTACTTGATCAATAATCGCACGACAAAGCTTCGCATGCTCCCCACCGGGCTTAGCCACCAAGAGAGGTACACCGTCATCTGAAGAAGAGCGCAAAGCTGCATCAAGCGGCACCTCTGCCAAGAAAGGTAAAGCTCTACGTTCTGCTTCTGCACGCGCGCCGCCATAGCCAAAAATATCGTAGCGTTTTCCCGTATCAGGAGCAATAAAATAACTCATATTCTCAATGAGCCCTAAAATGGGAACATCGACTTTCATGAACATTTCTATCGCTTTACGAGCATCAACTAAGGCAAGATCCTGAGGGGTAGAAATAACCAGTGCACCGGTCAACTGTACTTGTTGAGCAAGCGTCAATTGCGCATCCCCTGTCCCCGGGGGCATATCAACTACCAAAACGTCCAAAGGCCCCCATAAAACATCTCTCAGCAATTGCGTTACAGCGGCCATCACCATGGGACCACGCCATACCACCGGCTTTTCTTCCTCGACTAAAAATCCCATCGACATTAATTTAAGGCCAAATTTTTCAAGAGGTTGAAGCTTTTTCCCGCCAATAAGCTGTGCCTTTTGGTTAACAAGTCCTGTCAAACGTGGCAAAGATGGACCATAGACATCCGCATCCATCAAACCCGTTTTGAAACCAGAATCGTGTAAAGCTAAAGCAATATTTATCGCCATTGTAGATTTGCCAACCCCCCCTTTTCCAGAAGCAACTGCAACCACGTGCCGCACACCTTCTATCGGCATTTTCACAGGCAATCCATTTGCTCTCCGTTTTGACCCTACGTCTCTATGCGCCTGAGAAGCCACCTTCATTTTTTTTTCTGCCGTAAGTGTGACCACAACAGATTCAACCCCCTCCATAGCACTCACCACTTTCTCAGCCGCACGACGCAACGATTCCCATTCCTGCACACGTCCATCAGGAACTGTAATGGAAAAGAAAACCTTGCCATGAGCAATCAATATTTCTGAAAGAAGCCCTAACGAGACAATATCACTTTCAACATTCAGTCCTTTGACTTTACGTAACGCGTTGCGGATAGCCTCCCTTGTAATAGAATCCATGTTCTTTTCTCTCTATACAAATGCCAGCGAACACAGTAGCAATAAGGACAAAAAACACTAAGGCTCATCACCTGAAATTTCCCACTTTATGAGAATTATAAAGTGTAAATATTTTATACCTCATCTCTTTAGTTAAAATACGAAATCATTCTCAAATAAAAAACCGCAAACGTGAAATCTGATCTAAAACCCCATCAAACATGTTTGTCGTACAATCGAATGTTTCTCTATAAGATTGGGCAAACTTTTTAAGCAGCCAACAGCAAGTTACACGTCTTTCTTTACCCCTTCAACGCCTTGCTCGTTCATTTGCGAGACAGAAGAGATGACTGTCAACTCAGTCATTGCAACCAATCATTATTTTCCTTAAACTTTAAAGTATCACAAACAAAATGAATATCCATCATGAAATTTTGTGTATTTTTCAAGAGAGAGAAAAATAATCGAAGATTGACTTTTTTTATGTTTTTCCTTATGGGTTAGCAATCTTATGATAGGATCAGATTTTTCATATAGCACAGAATTGCTCATAGAGCTAAGAAGGGCCGCACTCCGCGGTATTTAAATAAATGAAACGTACTTACCAACCCTCTAAACTTGTCCGTAAACGCCGACATGGATTTCGTGCACGCATGGCAACAGCTGGTGGACGTAAAGTCATTGCTGCAAGGCGTGCTCGTGGACGTAAGCGGTTATCCGCTTAAATATTTAAATTTTCACAACAGTTAAACAGTACGCATCATTTCTTCGTTGTGAAGCTTTTGTTATAAACCTCTGATGCCTGCTTTTCAGGCATTTAGCAAAATTGCGAAACGCATTTATGAAGAGAAAACATCCCTGCCGCATTCGCAAGAGAGCGGATTTTTTGGCTGTACGTACAGGAGAAAAACGACGTGGTCCCTTATTTTTGCTCGAAGTTAAATCTCGTGAACAAACAGCAGGAATAAAATCTCCTCTTGTTGCACGTGTAGGCTTCACTGTCACACGTAAAAATGGCAATGCTGTCAAACGCAATCGTATCAAAAGACGTCTGCGTGAAGCAGTGAGGGTTGGTTTAACAGACGACATAGAAGCAGGAACAGATTACGTCATTGTAGCACATTCTGATGCGCTTCATGCACCTTTTACATTTTTGATCAGTGAATTAAGCCGGCGGATAAAGCCAAAAACAAAACACCAGAAACGGCAACAGGATAATATGAATGGAATATAACCGTAATTTCTTTATCGCTATTGGATTGTCTTTTGGAGTGCTTATTGCATGGCATTTTTTTTATGTTGCTCCTAAGCAGGCTCAATTACAACAAAAACGATTAATTGCACAACAATTATCAAAACAACAGTCAACACTTTCTACTTCCACTCCATATTTTTCTGACAATGCATCAATAACACATGAATCAGCTTCTATAATCACTCATCCAATTACCCCTGAAATTCGCAATGAGGCGTTAGCTAAAACAAACCGTATTGCCATAAAAACCGATGAACTTGAAGGTTCCATTAATCTTGTTGGCGCACAATTCGATGATCTTTTACTTAAAAAATATCGCCTGACAGTCGATAAAAAATCACCGGAAATTGCTTTACTAAACCCTAAAGGATTTACAACAACTTATCTTGCTGAATTTGGTTTCACAAGTTCATCCTTGTCAGCAAAGGCATTGCCACAATCCGATACACAATGGCAAATAGAAGGAAACAATACAACACTAACCCCTTCAACCCCCGTCACTTTAATTTACAATAACGGACAAGGGCAAATCTTCCGCCGCACCCTTTCGGTCGATAATCACTACATGTTTACCATTGAGGATTCTATCAAAAATGAGAGTGATAAACCGATATATCTTTCATCCTATGCTCGCGTTGCCCGTGCAGCTCCGCCAGAACATACAAATGCAACCTATTTGCTCCATGAAGGCATGATAGGTATTGCAGGTGATTCACTCAAAACAGAAAAATACAAAACCTTAGCAGAGCTTAATCCGAATCCCGATAATAGCCAGAAAAGTATAACTTTCTCCAAAAACATCGGCGGTTGGATTGGTATTACTGATAAATATTGGGCTGTGGCGGTTATTCCTCCACAAGATAAAGAATATACAAGCCGGTTTATTTATTTTGATCGCCTGAATACGCATTATCAATCTGACTTGCTGGGTTCGCTTTTAACGGTTGCCCCAAATGAAACGAAAATCGTTACAAACCGTCTTTTTGCCGGTGCCAAACAAGTTGAAATCATTAATCACTATCAAAATGACCTGAAAATTAAGAAATTTGCTCTTTTAATCGATTGGGGTTGGTTTGATTTCATCACTAAACCAATGTTCTCCCTCATTGACACTCTTTATAAGCAAACAGGCAATTTTGGTATCGCCATTCTTCTCGTCACAGTGCTCCTGAAAACGCTTCTCTTCCCGTTGGCAAATAAGTCTTACAAATCTATGGCACGCATGAAGCTTATACAACCGATGTTGCTGGAAATAAAAGAAAAATATCCAGATGACCGAACAAAACAACAACAAGCAATAATAGAACTGTATAAAACCCAAAAAATCAATCCTCTTGCAGGCTGCTGGCCCATGCTGATCCAATTTCCAATATTCTTTGCTCTTTATAAAGTTCTGTATATCACCATCGAAATGCGGCATGCACCTTTCTTTGGCTGGATTCAAGATTTAGCAGCACCCGATCCGACTTCTCTTTTTAATCTGTTTGGTCTTTTACCGTACACAGTTCCAACGTTTCTTATGCTTGGTGCATGGCCTTTAATTATGGGGATAACAATGTTTTTACAAATGCGTATGAATCCCGCTCCCCAAGACCAAACGCAAGCTATGATCTTCGCGTGGATGCCTGTCATTTTTACCTTTATGCTGGCTTCCTTTCCTGTTGGTCTTGTCATCTATTGGGCATGGAACAATATATTGTCGATACTTCAACAAAGTATCCTGATGAAACGTCAAGGTGTTAAAATTGAGCTTTTTGATAATCTTAAAGCCATGTGGTGGAAATCACCAAAAAAAGAAGCACATAAATGACAAAATATTCTTCACTTTCTGGAATTTTTTCTCGCAAGTGGATTTTCATTCGTGGTATTCCTACAATCCGTTTTCTTCCACCTGAAGGACCACCAGAGATTGCGTTTGCAGGACGTTCCAATGTTGGAAAATCATCCTTGATAAACGCGCTTGTCCAACAAAAAGGCTTGGCACGCACCTCGAATACACCAGGCCGTACTCAGGAACTTAATTACTTCGTACCCGATGGTTTCAGTGGGGAACCAGGAAATCTCCCTCCTATAGCACTCGTAGATATGCCAGGTTATGGCTTTGCTGAAGCTCCTAAAAATCTGGTTGATGCGTGGACACATCTGATTTTTAGCTACTTACGAGGTCGCACAACACTGAAACGTGTTTATGTCTTGATTGATTCACGTCATGGAATCAAAAAGAACGATGGAGATGTTCTCGATCTGCTTGATAAAGCAGCCGTCTCTTATCAGATTGTTTTGACCAAAAGTGATAAAACCAAATCGAACGAGCTTGCAAAATTAATAATGATCACAAAAACAAAGCTTCTCAAACATCCAGCAGCTTATCCTGAACTTCTCGTGACATCTTCAGAAAAAGCATTAGGTTTGGAAGAACTGCGGGCTGCCATTTTACAAGCGATTGCAGTGTAGAACATATTCCTGTTATTAAGAGTTTATTAAGCATAATTGCTTGCAGCTGCTAATAATCTTGTACTTCCAGTAAAGAAATTTTATAAAAATCCAAAAATCCTTATTACTTGAAAGAATTCTTATCAACTCTATTTGCTAATGTAGACTATGTTGACACTTTTTCATTCTCCTCTCTCTTCTGCCTCCCGCTTTATACGCCTTATTCTTGGCGAATATAGTATAAACACTCAGCTGATTGAAGAACATGAATGGGCAAGAAGACATGAATTTCTTGCACTTAATCCAGCTGGAAATGTCCCTGTTCTTCTTGTTGAACAGGAAGTTCCATTATCAGGAGCTATTGTTATCTACGAATATTTAGATGAAACACATGGGAGTTTGCGACAAGAGAATAAATTCTTTCCGGAAAATCCTTTAGACCGTGCTGAAGTTCGCCGTCTGAACGACTGGTTTTTAAATAAATTTGAAAATGAAGCTACACGCCATATTGTACGAGAACGAATTTATAAACGTGAAATGCCACTAGCCGTTGGCGGTGGCGCCCCCAATTCACAAATTTTACGCAATGCACGTGCCAACATTCTACCGCATATGAACTATCTCAATTGGCTTTGTACATCTCGTGACTGGTTAGTCGGCTCTAAATTATCCTATGCGGATCTAGCAGCCGCAGCTCTTATTTCTGTACTTGATTTTCTGGGAGAAATTGATTGGGAGCAATCCTCAGCAGCCAAAGACTGGTATATGCGGATCAAATCACGACCTTCTTTTCGCTCTCTTTTAACAGATCGTATCCGAGGAATTGTGGCGAGTCCTCATTATGCAGATCTTGACTTCTAAGCATCTCTCCCCAATAAAGAAGATATTTTTCATTACAAGCTTATATAAGCCGGCAATTGGTTCACATAACTAAAGAGATAAATTTTCTCCTATAGAGAAAAAGAACCGTTAGAAAGAAGAAAAGAATTTGCCTATACTTTTAAAAGGGTAAAGTATCAGAAGGAGACAAATATGCGCCTTACAGTCGTTGGTGCTAACGGAAAAATGGGACGCGAGCTCATTACAGCTATCCAGCGTAGAGAAGATGTAGAGCTTTGTACCGTGCTTGTAAGAAAAGGATCACCTTTTGTAGATAAAGATGCCAGTCTATTGACTGGTTCAGACTTTCTTAACATTCGCATCACGGATGATCCGGAAAATGCTTTTTCTAACACAGAAGGTATTTTAGATTTTTCTCAGCCACAAGCTAGTCTTCTCTATGCCAACTATGCTGCCCAAAAAAGTCTGGTCCATATTATTGGCACAACAGGATTTAGTAAAATAGAAGAAGAAAAAATTGCAGATTTTGCGAAAGATACAACTATTGTCAAATCTGGAAATATGAGCCTTGGAGTCAATCTTTTAGCTAGCCTTGTAAAGAAAGCAGCCAAAGCATTAGAAGTGGATGATTTTGATATTGAGATTTACGAGATGCATCACTCCGGCAAAGTTGATGCCCCTTCTGGAACAGCTCTTCTTCTTGGACAAGCAGCAGCCGAAGGTCGCAATGTTATGCTTAAAAATGTGAGCGTCAACGCCCGCAACGGCTATACAGGTGAACGTGAAAAAGGCACTATTGGCTTTTCCTGTTCACGAGGTGGAACAGTTGTTGGCGACCACAGTGTCACTTTTGCAGGCCCAAATGAACGCATTGTTCTTTCACACGTAGCGCAAGACCGCTCTATTTTCGCTAATGGCGCATTAAAAGCAGCTTTATGGGCAAAGAACCATGAAAATGGTCTTTATTCAATGCTCGACGTTCTAGGACTTAAAGATGAATTTTAAACAATCAATGTAATCTAGGAAATTCATAATGGGACGCACACTTGTATTAATCCGTCATGGACAAAGTGAATGGAATATCAAAAATCTTTTTACCGGTTGGAAAGACCCCGGTTTGACAGAAAAAGGCCATGCAGAAGCAATAACAGCAGGAAAAAATCTCAAAGCAGCTGGTTTAAAATTTGATATTGCTTATACATCTGCCTTACAGCGTGCACAAAAAACAGCTCAGCACATTTTAAAACAAATGGGACAATCAGATTTGCCATTGATAAAAAACTCGGCATTGAATGAACGTGATTATGGTGATCTCTCTGGGCTAAATAAAGATGAAGTACGTCAACAATGGGGAGAACAACAAGTGCAAATATGGCGTCGCTCCTACGCTGTTGCGCCCCCTAATGGAGAAAGCCTACGCGATACTGGTGCACGTGTTTGGCCCTACTATCTTTACCATATTCAACCTCATATTTTGCGTTCTCAAACTGTTTTGATTGCAGCACATGGTAATTCTCTTCGTGCTCTTATTATGGCACTTGAAGGTCTAAATAGTGAAGAAATTATATCTCAAGAATTAACAACTGGCATTCCTCTTATTTATACATTTAATTCCGATTCAACAATTTCATCAAAGACCATTATCACACCCTAAATTTCTAAAAACGTAGTGGACACAAGGAGTTCAATCCAATAGTTTTAAGCTGAAGAATAAATTCTATAATTTTATTGACAGAGCTGCTTCTCAAGCTTAGATCAATTGAATTTTAAGCCCAGATGGCGGAATTGGTAGACGCGCAGGTTTCAGGTACCTGTGCCGTAAGGCGTGGAGGTTCGAGTCCTCTTTTGGGCACCATGTTCTTTTTTATGTATAACTTATTGATTTTATATATCTTTCTTAAGGTGAGAGATGCGTAAATAAAGGCTCAGGAATAGAATTTTCTAACATACCTTTATAGTCTATTTTAAATCAAGACTGCTTTTCGAGCTATTTTTTTTAGCCACTCTAAACATCCAAAGTGTTTGCACTTTAAAAAATCAAAACTTTTGAAACTCTCTTGTAGCACATCACAAGCCTTACGACTCAAAACAAACATGCCTTGGATCTCTTTGAAAATGTATGCCATTTTAACAAAATCGTAAGAAGCAATTTAACTTTCTGGCAATCATTGTTTAATCCAATAGAGTTGCATCTTAAACAATAAGAAAACTACTGTTCAAAATTTATCCTGCAAGAGATGTGCTTTAAACACGTTAAATTCGTCACCCACGCAAATAAAACTTAATGGCAAAATTCGACAGCAAATCGATATCTCCAATATGAGAGAAATATCAAAACGATCCAGTGAATACTTCCGGGGCACATCATTTGAATTTTATGAGAGTTAACCAACTAAGCACCATAGAAGATAAGCCTACCAAAAACAAATTTCACTGATTCTTTTAATACAAAAAATAATCTTTAACGTAGAATATTTTCTTTGTTCTAAAATTGTCTTCATGAATTTTTTTTATAAAAATATTCACTTTACATCATAAAAGTGCATTTCCAGTATTATTTTTGCCATAGGCTTTCTCTTCTGTCACAGACGTAGCAAATAGCGAAAACATAGAGACTGTGAGGGGTGTTATGGATCATATAGGTTTTAACTGATAATGAAGAATTCTTTTCCCTGAAATTGCTTTTCAGGGAAAAGTTGATTTGATCAGTCAGTGTAGAAGAACAATGGAATAGCAATATATTTTGGGAAAATACACCCGTGTTCTCATTCGTAAAAATGATGTGATTTTTGATGCGGGCGTAAAGCAGTTTATTATCAATGATCGAATACATTGGGAGACTTTGGTCCTTATCGCAGCACAGTGGATCGAGAAAAAGGCGCTAGAAGAAGCTTATAATCGCTACCGTCAACTATGCTAAAAGAAGACTTTAACTATGCGTTTGACTTTTTTTCTAATCACTTTCTTGTTTTAACCGAAACATAGGACAATATCCTCAATGATCGATATTTCAGAAGTCATCTCCATTATCAAAGTTATGGTATGGAGCCTGAAGCCGTTCAGCATACCCTTTCACAAAAAAGTAGTAGTCATTTTAGGATGTGGCGGAATTGGTAATCATTTGTCAGCGATACTCGCATCCTCTGGCATAGGGAAATTAATTCTTGGTCTACAATGATGTAATCGAGATGACAAACCTTACCATACCAATCCTTTTTACTGAACAAGATGTAGGAGCTACTTAAAACAACCATTCTTCGGCGTAAATTGATACGGAGAAACAGTGAAAGTGAAATGAGTGAATTACAAAATGTCGGTTACTACCAAAGAAGATACAACAAATTGCTCAAAGCCGATTTGTGAATCATTTCTGCGGATTCACCTAAGCAGCTGCTGATACCATGGATAAACAAATGGTGTGTAAAAAATAAACAAGCCTATATAAATTCCGGCCATGTCAATGATATCGCTGTCTTCAGTTCCTTTTATATCCCTAGGCAAACTAGGCTATGCATGCAGCACATCCGTAGGATATCTCTCTAAAAAAGCGATCATTTCATTTACGAAGCCTGAGCTGCTATCAATAAATAACTTCAAAGTTGCAACATTTCCTCCTGTGAACACTCTTTCAGCGTCCATGTCTGCCAATGATGCCCTTAAATTTTTAGGTGGTTATGGCAATCTGCTTTTCACTGACCGCCATGTGGGTATATAAAGTAGCAAACTTTTCATGGAATAGCGTTCTTTAAAAAAGAATCCTCGCTGTAAAGTCTGTAGAACATAACAATGAACAAACCACGCACTCTCGCTCTCACTTATGGAGCTTATATGTGCAGTACAGATGCTGATTGGTGTTTATTTACTATGCAATTTTTTTTTAATGTCTATAGAATTAGCCTGGAAAAATTGGCTCTTGCTTCAAATCGCCTTTTCATTCACCATCCTGCTTCTTGATTTTCTCTGTGCTATTCTGTCTGACAGATATCGGCGTAAATACTCTTTTATGGCTAGCGTCTTTATGATAGGAAAGTTTTATCTTCTATGCCTTCAAACCACCCAATATAACGATACTTAATTATTGCTTATTGCACAAATTCTCTATGCAAATGAGAACTTTCCTCATTGTGAACGCCATCGTGGATGGATTTATCATTCTCTAGGCAATAAACAGAATCGCTTTTTGCATTATGCACATTTCTATCACCAGATAAATTCTTTCAGTAGCATTATAAGCGGTATTGTAGGAATTGGTTAGAATACAATTCAACCTTAGAATGTAAAAAGAATATCTCTCAAGAAACAGAGTGTCCCATTGAGACAAGAAAAGACATAAAGAAATATTATCAATAATGGAATCATGGATTTATGAAAATGTTTGGATTAACGTTCTTTTGTACATGAGCTTGCATTATGATGCTGCTGTTTGAAGCAGCTGGAAAGATGTAACAGATCATATCATTCACTTAAAACAGAAAAGAGCCAATTTAAAACAGATGTTTTTCTGCCAATTTTTCTAAACTAGCAGAAAAACGTGCTGCTATGCAGGCGCTACGGTTTCGCAAATGAAAACACTCTTTGGCTGCATCAAAGACAGCAGGGTATTGTTTTATACCCAAACAGTTGATAAAAACGACTAACAATAGGAGCAATCAAAAAAATTTCAAAAAAGTTAGGGATAGATAGAAAAATAACCTAAAGAAATCAAAATTCCCGAACTTTTATACAAGTTATTTTTTTACTGAAAATGGCGGAGAGGAAGAGATTCGAACTCTCGAGAGCCTTTTGAGCCCTACTCCCTTAGCAGGGGAGCGCCTTCGACCACTCGGCCACCTCTCCAAGGGCGGTGAATAAACGGTCTCAACATAAAGTTCAAGTCATTTTCGATTTTTTTTAAAAATATCTGAGATTTTTCTTTTTCATTGATCCAATCAGATAAAAAATTAACAAATGAAAAATTATGATTTTTTCATCACATTTCCCTGAATAGTAGTATAAATATCCTTTAAAAAGACAATTTGGTATTTGTATATTTAAAAAAGAACAGTATGGCTAGAATCATAAGTATCATGTATTTCACTCTTTCCTGTCTGTAATGAGTTGAGTAAATAATGTTCCCTAAGAGGGATAAATTATCTTTTCACTGGAGATCGATTATGAACGTTAAGTCCATCTTTTTAAGCTCTACAGTAGCTTTTTTAGCAATTTCTGAAACACAAGCAGCTTCAAAAGCGGTTGCAGAACCAGAACCTGTGAAATATGTTCGCGTTTGCGATGCATATGGCAAAGGATATTTTTATATCCCTGGCACAGAAACCTGTATCCGTGTTTCAGGAAATATCCGTGCTGATTTTCTAGGTGGTGATAATATCGATGCAACAACCAATAGCCAATTAACTAATAAAAAGAAAACCTATGGCGCATCATCACGGCTAACCCTAGTTTTCCAAGCTGCTTCTGAAACAGAAATGGGAACACTTCGTTCATATGCACGGATCTTCTCAAGCTGGAGTAATGGTAAAGACAAAGATGGTGCAAAACTCGCGGCTGCCTACATTGAACTTGGTGGTTTTCGTATAGGTCTTGACGATACAATTTTTAACAGTTGGACTGGAGGTTATGGAAATGTTATCAATGATGACAGCATAGCACCAGCAGGCAATATACGCACCAATTTTATTTCTTATACCTTTAGTGGTGATACTGGATTCTCGGCTATCATTGGAGCTGAATTAGGCAATGCCACAGGTCCCGATACTAAAGACATTAAATACTATTACATCGATAAAGATGGTAAAATTGCTAACGTTTCTAACGATAGCCTTCCAAGTAAAGGGATAAAAAATTACACTCCCAATCTGGTTTTTGGTGTAAAATTTATGCAACAATGGGGTGGCTTTTCAACAGTTGCTGCATATGATGCTTACTACAAAAAATGGGCTGGTAAAGCACGTTTAGATTTTAATATCAATGATCGTGTAAACCTATGGGTAATGGGTGGTTATAAAAATAACGTTGATTACTACACAGCAGACGAAGACAATACACTATCACGACAAAATACAACGATTTACGCAAACTGGGGCAGCAAATGGGCTGCTTGGGCTGGTACAACTTATAAACTCAATCAAAAAGTAAATTTGAACGCTCAAGTTTCTTATAGTGCTGCCAAGACCTTTGCAACTTCTGTAAATATTGCATACACGCCGATTCCAGGCTTCATAATTACACCTGAATTGACTTATATCTCTTGGAAAGATAATCGCACTTTCAGAGGCGTGGACAATAATACAATATATAGTCATGCTTTGAATGGAAAAAGTGCCTTGCAAGGTATGATCCGCTTCCAGCGTTCATTTTAATCCTTTTGATGAGACTTTTAAAAAAAACTGGCGATCCATGTTGCCAGTTTTTCTTTTTAAAGCCATCTATGAGGGTCACAACAATATTACATCAAATTTATCTGCAGCTATCTTTGATAAAAAAACTGCTTACTTTGCAAAAACACTCCAAAGAAATGAATCAGATGAGTGCTGATAAGCATATTTGATAAGCTTTGAACACTTGTTTCAAATAACGCAGATTTTGATCATCAAAAAATTTATTATAAAAATTGTGCAAATGTCCTCGGAAACAAGTTTGAATATATCAATCTAAAGTGTGGTAAAAATAAATCATAAAAATGTTTATCAGTAAAAATGAAAATGTTAAAATAAATAATGGAATTCTTTGTAAGTTTTAATAACTTTTTTGTACATAAAAACATTCACTCAAAAGCACGAGTAATGTATATTTTTAAAGTTTTGAAAACATTGCATTTCTGTTTCTTGGCAGTGTATATCTCTTGCTTGTTTGCTTATTTCAACTATTGTTGAACTTTGCCTCACCCTTTGCATCAAATATTATGAGTATGAAGGCATTCATAACACGCCTCCTTTTCCAGAATTACTCTTGGCATATCACTAAATTTTTCTTGCACAGTGCTAATAATCCGTACGTTTATCCTCCAATATTATGAATATAAATTATCATACCCCTTTTTCTATGCAACTCTTAAAGTACTCTGTTCTTTTGTATTACGCATCATGTCTTGACTTTAAGTTTCTTTTTAAAAATGATGGAAAAGTTACATGCTACATAGACGGAAAAAACGAGATTTTAAAGGCTCCCTCTACGAACCACGTAGCCTTTTTTCTCCTTTTCCCATTCATTCTTACACATGTAACTTTATTCTTACAGCATAAATGATCTTCTTTCTCTCACACAAACCTTACCGGCAGAGAACCAAAAAATAGTCTTAACAAAAGAAAATGGTCATTGTGGCAATGAACATGTATTTAAATCAAGTCACGTTAAATTCATTCGAGGGAAAATACTTATCTACCAATGCATAGATAATCGCTGCTGTTTCAACATCTAGAATTCCATCATAATTTTCTTGACGAAAATGAAGCTGAAATGCCCGAATTAACTCATTGTACCCAATTTCGCTTCCTGCAGCTGAAGTATCATATCCGTAACATCTCAATTTGGTCACAATATCTGCTTTGCTTGGAAAACTTTCACAAAACTGCCTCTGATAATGCTCCTTTAATTCATCATCATACCATGCCCCTATGCCTGCTACATAAAGTTCTTTCCATGGAAAAGCTGCACCTGGATCACTCTTTCTTCCAATGGCAATATCACTATGACCCACAACATCGGTTGGCATAATATCAGGATACCGTTGAAGAACATTCAATGCAAGTTCTTTAACTGCATCAATTTGCGTGGGATTATAAGGAGGAAATGTAAATACCTCATTATTACAAGGCACTAAATTAACTGCGTGATAGGGAAGAGCTGTATCACCCATGTTATTACCCTTAGCTAATGAACCAATATTAGCCTGCAATGCCCCCCCACTTTCATGAATTGGATTTGAAAAACGCACATCCTTTAAAGCCACTTCTGCATCCGTCTCCTCTGAACAATCAGAGTGACTAGTCGCTAAATTAACGATTTCAATACCAATAGATGTATCATTCAGATTATTACGCCCAGCCCATGAACTCACACCAGCATGCCAAGCACGCTCATTTTCATCAACCAGATTAAAGATACGCATATCCTTAAATCCCGCCTCGATATACGTCTGCTCTAAAGGATCAGGAACAAGATAGTGGGCACTAACCTGCATTCCCGTAAGGGCCGCAATCGACTCTTTAAAATTGATGGCAGTATAGTGCATTACAAGAAAACGAATACGACGATTAAAGCTCTTGACAGAACGATAGCTGTTGTAATCAATCTGATACATAGAAATTCTCCCTTTCTTTCACATTTACGCGGACCACCACAGATCATAACAGGCTGTACGGGAAGGTACGATTTTTGAAAACTCTTACAACACATTTTATCGTCGACAGACCAGGATTGCAGGTTTATACTGAAATCGGGTATTTTCATAAAACATCAAAGCTCTTACCAACAATTCAGTACGCACTTCTCAGAATGAGCGAAGTGATCTTGAGAACATGCAAAAGCGCTACCACATAACGCATTTTCTAAACAAATGCCAAAAATTGTCCGCCAAAAAACAAATAGAGCGTAGAAAAATTGCTGATCAAATATTCCCTTGCATCTTGCATACAAAACAGTCATTCCTCGTATCAATCTAAGCAAGACACATCCAGGTACCCATAGCACACACGGCATGAAGCCTAACCATCGTACAATAAGATAAAAGTATTTGAGAACATTTTTATGAAAACTTTGTGGCAATTTGTTGATGAAAAAGTTCACAACGCATATTTGCAATAAACCTTTTCATTGGCGTATTTTTAATCAAGCTTGAAAACTTTTTCTGTACATAACATAGATAATCAAGATATCTTTTTGTTTTTTTATAAAGCAGTTCTTCCTGTCATATCCCTTAAAGACACATTTCTCATCTTTAAATCACCAGGTGCCGAGAATTTTTTTCTAAATAAAATTAATCTTCAAAGGTAATTTTGATTTCATCACTCAATACAAGCAACTCATACAATTCATCACTGCAGACGATTTTTACCTGAAATTATACAAATATTTGTTGTAAAAGGAGGTAATGAAGCATTCTAATCTCAGCAATATCTTAAACAAAACCTGAATGACAATGCTTGCATTTTCTTATAAAAACATGCAGATTAAAACATTTCCTCATCTGGTAAAATTAATTTTAACCATGTAATCAATAATTATAATAAATTCAGCAGATACATCAATCTAGGTTAAACGCTTTTAATACCGTTTAGCCGTTGTCTTATATTAGATAACACATTGACTTATAAAGATAATGCATTGCTTCGCATCTTAAATTAAGAACCCTAAAAAGAGTAAGATTTTCTCATTTCAAACCCTCACATTCAAAATCAGAAAAAACATTCGCTTGTACATCTCAAGAGGGATCAACATGTGAATAAAATCGTTTAAGAAAAGAGTAAATATGCCTCTCATGAACCGTCTCAATGCAAAAGCAGTCCCAACTTTATCGATCTGGACCTTCTGTAATATTCAGAAGTTTTTGCTTTTTACCAGGCAAAGCGGGCCGCCTTTAGGATAATCCGTTAAGAGATTTTTGCACTTTCCATATCAGGAAGTAAATTCTATGTTAGCGTCCTTACATTCATTGACCAAAAATGAGGAGGAGCCAGAGACGAATGCCCATCTATTTTTATCCCCGCAGTGTTCCTACGGCTTTTGTCCTTAAACGGTTCAGAGCTCCCATATTCAATCTACTCACTCATCTTTTTGGACTATGATCGCACGATTTTCGCAGGTAACAGGTAAGAGTGCCCGAAACAAGAAAATATCACAAGACCAAACAGTTTAGTCTTGCACCAATATTGTTTTTGACAATGAATTTCCACGCCTCATCCTCATATTAAAACTGACCAAGCTGCATATTCCTGTAAGACCACACCTAAAAACGGTTGTGTATAGGAAAAAAACACGATCATCACCATAGCTTGTCATCTGTACAGTCATTGTAGCATGTCCGAGACTTACTTTCTGGTTTTCTAATATCTCCAAAGAAGGGGATAAACTAACCTCAACCTCAGGCTGCGGAAGACTTTTTGCACTTAAACACGTTTCCCAAAATTGACTGCGTTTTCCTTTCCCTCCATCAAATCAATGCCTCCCAAGTATCATCTGCTCCATTTTTTATGCCTATCTAAACACTAAGTGGAATATGCGTCAGTAATTTTTAGCAGTACCACAAGTAATTTTTGATTTTAGTCATTCTCACTTCTAGCAACTGCTAATTTTGGATAAGCCCAAAAGCATTTATTTGGAATAAGCACCCTTCGTTTATAAGAGATTTTCATCTTTATACCGTAAGCAAAAGAACCTCAAGACAAGAGAGTGCTTTGAGATTGCTCCACAAAGCTATTAATAATGTTTTTTAAATCAACAACATTGCGACCAGCATCTGTTATCGATCGTGAAACTGAGGGAATGATATTCTGCCATAGCCTTTGAGGAAATTGATCTGCCAATTGTTTTATTGTTCCACCTTGAGCGCCAACACCAGGAACCAAAAACAGACTGTTTTTTAATTGCTCGATTGTATCTTTTGATTCATTTCCTAATGTTGCTCCAATGACCGCACCGATAGGACCAACAGACTGATGCTTGCCTGAAGACTGGCTATTATAGTCACAAATACGCTGTGCCAAATGAACAGAGAGTGTTTGGTTGCCGATACGTGCATTTCTAATGGGCTTGCCTTCTGGATTTGAAGATTGCACAACCACAAAAACTCCTGTTGCTGTTTCTTCTGCAACCTTTATCAGAGGTATAAGAGCATCAAAACCCAGGAAAGCATTGACTGTTATAGCGTCAGCTTTAAATGCGCTGCTTGAACCAAGCCAAGCTTTCCCATAAGCTTCCACAGTAGAGCCAATATCACCCCTTTTTGCATCAGCGATAACCAATAAACCTTGTTCGTGTGCATTTTCAATAAGTTCTTTGAGAACTTGAAGGCCTTCCACACCATATAATTCAAAAAATGCGACTTGTGGTTTTATGATACCCACATGACCAACAACTGCCGCTAAGAGGATATCGCAAAAGTCTTTTAATCCTTTATAATCAAAGCTTAAGTTCCATGATTGTAAAATGTGGTGACTAGGATCAAAACCTATACAAAGCGGTCCATATATTTCACGCTTTTTTAAAAAAGCTGAACAAAACATTCTACAACCTAACACAATCTCTGTTTAAATTTTCCGATACTATCAAAAAGCAATTCATTTATAAAAGTGATAGGTAACATGTTTTATAAAATTTAAAAATACTTTCAAACTTCATGACACAGCGCAAACAGAACAAACATCACATATTATATTTCACAAAACAGCCTCCTTGTGTAAAGATTATCTTCTTTCTCTTTAAACAGACTGACAATAAGGATATTGCGTCCCCCATTTGGACTAGGGCAAGCTGGCATTACCCCAATTGTTTGCAAACCTTCTTATTCCTTAAGCAAGCTCAGAGAGCATATCCCCAAAATACTTTCAGCAACAATCCCAGCAAACTTCTCTGGCTTAATTGCCCTCCAGAAAGCGACCACATCCACATTGTGAATATCTTCTTCCATTTCTGGATAAAGTTTGAGCGACTTTCTCAAAAATTTCTTGCGCAAATTGTCCACTTTTGCGCATATAAAACAATATTACTTTGGGCAATTTTTTGGCAATCTACTTGAGGAACAGGATCAGCTTCCTGGTTCGAAGCTTGCTAAAATATCGCCATGGGATTAATCCGCTCAAAAGAGAACAGGCTTGATGGCTTAAGCAAATCAGAACGCTAAACTAGCGTGCCAACAGATTGTCTTTGGTTTACAGCAGGTAAAGGTGGAGATGGTGCTTGAACAGGGAGACTTCATTTCTCCTCCATACAAGGTTTTTGAGCAAGGATGCTAAGTGATCGCAGAAGAGAGAGCCCTTAGTTCTTTTATGCGTATGAAGGATCATTTCCTACAACAAAGGCATAAGAAGGTTTGCAAACAAAAAGCTGCACCCGATTGTACAGCTTTTTATTGGTTTCATGGTTTATGAAAGGAAAGTTATTAAAGCGTGAAAGAGTTCTTACGGCTTCTGTAACCATAATAGCCAAAAACACTGGAAAGGATGGCACCAATCAAGCTTCCCAAGAAGCCCCACCATCCCATGTGCGATGCTGTTTTAGCAGTTTTATCCGCACCGTGATGGGCATTGTTTTTTGCTGTGTTTAGCTTTTCAGACAAGGTATTAGCCTGTTGCTCAAAAGCTTTGATTGTTTGTCCAATTTTTGCCTCTGCTGTTTGATAAACATCCAGTGCATGGTTGGCTGCTTTTTGTGCCTCAGCACGTGTCATGCCCCCTTTCATAAGGTCGTCGATGATCTCGCTCTGATTAAACTTTGCCGTCATGGTTTGGATATGGTCAGAAAGACGATGTCTTAGCTCTCTCAAATATATGCGAGAGTGAGAAGGATCGTTTTTGAAAGCCGTTAGTACTGAACCAACATCTTTGAGCGCTTTCTGATAGGCTTGTTTCAAGCGGTCAGGATCAAGAGCAGAGATTTCGCTTTTTTTGAGAAGGGTGCGCAACTCGCTGCGGAGTTTATCAAAATCGACCCCATTTTCGGTGTTCTCACGCAAAAAACTTTCAACATTTTTGCCGTTTAATTTTGAAAGAAGGGGAAAGACATCTGTTTTAAGACTATCCACGATTTGTTGTGTTGCACCACTTTCTGAGACAATCTTAGCGCTTAAGCTTGCTGCACTTGAGACCAAGAGGGAAGCTTGGAGAGCCATCAGAAGTGTTAACAGAGCCCAGGTTAAAAAGCCATGAAGGGCCCCTGATGTTTCTGCAAAACGTCCAGCAACAAAGCTCCCACTTGCAAGGCTGATCAGCATAACGATAAGAGAACCAATCCCCACAGAGAGGAAAGAGCCTTCAAAAGGAGAGGAAGAGGAGAAGTCCATTTGGCTTAAACCTAAAGCTGCAACGAGAAAAGATAAGCAGATTGAGGTAGCGAGAGCTGTCACCAGGCCAGCAAAGATTGCTGACCATGAAATGGGTGTATAAAAGAGAGGATACTGCTCCTCTAGTGATGTTTCTCCTAGAAAATGCGTATCGAAGGGTGTGTCTTCAGGAATGCGGGTTTCCATGTTTTTATCTCCTTGAATGATGATGGAGATAAAATGCCTCTTGAACAATTATGTTCCAAAATGGACAAATATCCGCCAAAAATGGAAAGGAAAGACCAAAAACAAACAGGGAGCAATCGTTGGCACGCTCGTTTAGCGTTCTGACCGCTTAAACCATCAAGCGTGCTATCTCTTGATCTGATTTAAACGAGCATGGAAGCTCTTAGCCTTTGAATAGGTGCATGATGGATTGACAGTGCTGTGGAGATCAGATTACGACGTTAAGCCTTGAAGTTATTGGCTTTTGCTTATGAGCAGATATTTGATTTTCAGAGCCGATTTTTGGCGCTTTAGAAACAGAGGGAATGTTTTTGGTCTTTTTTTATGGAACAGCAAAGCCTTATGGATTTTCTCTTGCTTGTCTTGTTTTTGAGCAGAGCTGGCGTGTGAGCAAGCGCGTTTGCGAGCCATAGATTGCGTTGTTTTTTCTTATTTGTGGTTTTTCCTCTGTCGAGCATTAACCAAGACATGAGCCAAAATGCTCCTGTGAGGTTTTGTCCTTGTTTTAGCAAGGTTCTAGCAATTTCTGCCAGGAAGATTTCTATGATAATGATTTTAGAAGAGAGAGTTTGAAGGAGTCTCGCGGTCTGTTAAATCGCACCCATTGTTTGAAGAATCAAAGGGAAGAAATGACACCCTACTTTTCGTCCTGCACGAACCGATAATTCTGGGGAGCTTTAGGCAGCTGTGTGCCTGTGGCTTTTTTGCTTTTGTCTTTGATACAGATCAGGGGGGATTTTTTACCTGAACTTCTCTGGAAGCGGTTATTGAAGAGAAATTTTTCTAAATTCTGATCTTTTTATTTATATTGGTTGCGGGGGCAGGATTTGAACCTGCGGCCTTCAGGTTATGAGCCTGACGAGCTACCGGGCTGCTCCACCCCGCGTTATGAAGGATAATAAATTAAGCGTAATTTTTTGTCCACGCTTAATTGTTTTCTTGGTTTTGTGTTTTTTCTATTTTCAGATTTTGTGAGTGATGCTCTATGCGCTTAGCAGACCTGGCAGCGACTTACTCTCCCGTGCCTTAAGGCAAAGTACCATCAGCGCTGGAACGTTTCACGGCCGAGTTCGGGATGGGATCGGGTGCGTTCGCTCCGCCATAACCACCAAGTCAGCAAAGAGCATAGAAAGGATGAGAAGCTAGTTTTTGATGTTATTTTTAATGAATGCTTATAGGAAATGGGAACGATCAAGTCGATCGAACGATTAGTATCAGTAAGCTTCATGTGTTACCACACTTCCACACCTGACCTATCAACGTGGTGGTCTACCACGGTTCTCAGGGAATACTTGTTTTCAGGTGAGTTTCCCGCTTAGATGCTTTCAGCGGTTATCTCGTCCGTATATAGCTACCCTGCTATGCAGCTGGCGCTACAACAGGTCCACCAGAGATACGTCCATCCCGGTCCTCTCGTACTAGGGACAGGTCCTGTCAATATTCCAACACCCACGGCAGATAGGGACCGAACTGTCTCACGACGTTCTGAACCCAACTCACGTACCGCTTTAAATGGCGAACAGCCATACCCTTGGGACCTGCTCCAGCCCCAGGATGCGATGAGTCGACATCGAGGTGCCAAACAACCCCGTCGATATGGACTCTTGGGGGTCATCAGCCTGTTATCCCCGGCGTACCTTTTATCCGTTGAGCGATGGCCCTTCCACACGGGACCACCGGATCACTATGACCGTCTTTCGACTCTGCTCGACTTGTCAGTCTCACAGTCAGGCAGGCTTATGCCATTGCACTCAACAAACGATTTCCGACCGTTCTGAGCCTACCATCGCGCGCCTCCGTTACTCTTTAGGAGGCGACCGCCCCAGTCAAACTACCCACCATACACGGTCCCGAATCCGGATAACGGACTGCGGTTAGACATCCATATCGGTAAGGGTGGTATTTCAAGGATGACTCCACAAAGGCTAGCGCCCCTGCTTCAAAGTCTACCACCTATCCTACACATACAAACACAAATGCCAGTGTAAAGCTATAGTAAAGGTGCACGGGGTCTTTCCGTCTAACCGCGGGAACCCCGCATCTTCACGGGGAATTCAATTTCACTGAGTCTACGTTGGAGACAGCGGGGAAGTCGTTACGCCATTCGTGCAGGTCGGAACTTACCCGACAAGGAATTTCGCTACCTTAGGACCGTTATAGTTACGGCCGCCGTTTACTGGGGCTTCAATTCAATGCTTGCACATCTCCTCTTAACCTTCCAGCACC
>NZ_AP019773.1:1187500-1300000 GCF_009936175.1 Bartonella quintana
AACCATAGCGGGTAAAATCAAAACTGAAAAGATAAAAACATCTCAATTTAAAAAATAGAATACTTTATTTATAGAAGTCTCACTTGTGGAATCATAATCACCATTGCACAAATATCTTGCACGTTTTATGTTTCGTCATGTTGTGAAAAGGAAAGGAACAATGCCATCTAAGCTTACGCGCAATCAAACCTTAGTTCTAAACATTCTAAAAAATGAACAAGGACCTTTGAGTGCTTATGTAATTCTTGATCGCTTGCGTGACGAAGGGTTTCGCGCTCCTTTACAAGTTTATCGTGCATTAGAAGGGCTTCTTCAATTAAAGTGTATCCACCGCCTTGAAAGTGCAAATGCTTTTATGGCTTGTTTACATCCTGAAAATTGTCAATATGAACTCACAATTTTCATAATTTGCGAAAACTGTGGTAAGGTAAATGAAATACAAAACAAAGCTCTTGTATCCAGCCTTAAACGAATGGTTCAAGCAGTTGACTTCCAAGCACGGAGAAGCATTCTAGAAGTACGAGGCATTTGTAAAAAATGTGCAACAGAGTAATACTCTTACTTGTAAGTTTGTATCTTTAGCATTATGTGTTAACAATTGCCTCATTACTTGAAAAGCTCTTATTGTCCTCGCAGACATATTACTCTCTTCCTACAATGAAGCGCTTGTTTTACTCATTAAAACATAAAATTGAAGGTATAAATCCATGTCCATATCTGAAACAATTGTTTCAACCAGACATTTCATCAGAACAAAACAAAAGGAAATAATCTGCGTTCTTCTGATCGTTCTTGCGCTTTTTGTGATTTGGTTTAGTTATAAGTGGATAACACATTGGCGTTATATGATCTCCACTGATGATGCCTATGTACAAGGAGACATAGCAGCTATTGCACCTAAATTAAATGGATATATTAAGAAAATTGCTATTAAAGCCAATCAAGTTGTAAAAAAAGACGATGTTTTGTTCCACTTAGACAATGGCGATTATCAAATAGCCTTGAAACAAACAGAAAACTGTCTCAATACACAACAAAAAACTCTTCTACGCATTGACGCGCAAATTATAGCTGCTCACAGTGCTTTAGATGATGCGCAAGCACAAAAGGCGGCCGCTTCAGCCATAGCAACCAATGCACAACTAACCTTAAAACGCATCACAGAACTTAAAGCTAATCGTTATGCTCCCCAGTCTGATGTTGATGATGCTAAATCAGCTTATGAACAAGCCATTGCTAATGTTAAACGTGCAGATGCGCAAATAGCTGCAGCACACGCTAACATCCAAGTGCTAGAAGCACAACGAAGTGAAACAGAAAGCCAAACAAAGAGTTTAGAACTCACGCGTGAAAAAGCACAACGTGATCTTGATTCAACCATTATACGGGCTCCATTTGATGGAGTTATTGGAAATTTAACAGCAAAAACGGGGGACTTTGTTGGGAATGGCCAACGTCTTGCAGCGCTTGTCCCTATACATGCACTTTATGTTGAAGCGAACTATAAAGAAACACAGTTGCAAAATATTCGTGCTGGACAAACAGCTTATATTGCTGTTGATGCCTTCAAAAAAGATGTTTTTACAGGAACAGTGCTTTCTATTGCACCCGCAACAGGAGCTGTTTTTTCTCTCCTCCCTCCACAAAATGCCACCGGCAACTTCACCAAAATTGTCCAACGCATTCCAGTACGTGTTTCTATCCCGAAGGAAGCATTAAAAGGCGGGCGTATCCGAGCAGGAATGAGTGTTTCTGTACAAATTGATACACGTACGAAGCCGCAAAATGAAAATCTCTCATAATTCAAAGAAAAAATGATCTTTTCATGACATCTCCTACACCCGAATCCGATCATTCTCAAAAGCACGTAGGAATCCGTGAAATCGTGGTTTTTACTGCTATGGCTTTTGGTATGTTCATGGCTATTTTGGATATCCAAATCGTTTCCTCATCTTTGGCTGAAATTCAAGCTGGTCTCTCAGCAAGTTCTGAAGAAATTTCATGGGTTCAAACCTCCTATCTCATCGCTGAAGTTATCATGTTGCCCCTTTCTGGATTTTTGGGAAGAGTGCTTTCAACACGGATTTTCTTTAGCATTTCAGCTATCGGTTTTACTCTTACCTCTATTCTTTGTGCAACAGCCACATCTATCGAAGAGATGATTCTTTATCGAGCAGTTCAAGGCTTTATCGGTGGTGGTATCATCCCCAGTGTTTTTGTCGCTTCCTATACACTTTTTCCTCCTTCCAAACGCCCAATTGTGACCCCTATCGTTGGATTGGTAGCAACGTTAGCACCCACCATCGGTCCAACAGTGGGAGGTTATCTTTGCAATATCCTATCATGGCATTGGCTCTTTCTTATTAATGTGCCTTGTGGAATTATTATCTCAATTCTCGCTTGGAAATTGATTGATTTTGACAAAGCTAACTTTTCTTTAATGGCTAAATTTGACTGGTTAGGCTTTATTTCCATGGCGACCTTTCTAGGAACTTTGGAATATATTCTAGAAGAAGGCGCACGGAATGATTGGCTAAAGGATAATCTGATCTTTAATTTTTTCATCATCATGATCGTATCTGCTGGCATATTCTTCTGGCGCGTTTTTACGGCAAAAGAACCAATTGTTGACCTCTCTGCTTTCTCTAATTTTAATTTTTCGACTGCAGCAATTTTTTCCTTTATGCTTGGAATAGGTCTTTATGGACTCACATATATTTATCCTGTCTATTTGAGCCAAATCCGCCATTATGATGCTCTCATGATCGGAGAAACATTATTTATTTCGGGTTTAATTATGTTTTTTACTGCTCCTCTTGCCGGATTTCTTTCAACACGAATTGATGCACGTCTTATGATAGCGATGGGGCTTTTTGGCTTTGCATTAGGAACCTGGATGGCCAGTGGCATCACAGATAATTGGGATTTTTGGGAGCTCTTTTGGCCTCAAGTTTTTCGTGGTGCGTCAATTATGTTATGTATGGTGCCTATTAATGATATTGCCCTCGGAACACTCCCACCAGAACGAATGAAAAATGCCTCTGGACTTTTTAATCTCACACGCAATCTTGGTGGAGCCGTAGGACTTGCTATTATCAGCACTCTTATGATGAAACGCACAGATCTGCATTATGGACGAATAACTGAAACTCTCCAACAAGGAAACAGCAAAGTAACTGAAATGCTTTCAAGCCTCACTATGTATTTCAAATTTGCAACTTTTGATCCCCATACTCTTGCACTCTTCCAACTTTTTAATATGGTGCGTATACAAGCAATGGTGATGGCTTTGAGCGACATTTTCTTTATAATAACCATCATCTTTAGCATCTTAACATTCTTAACTATTTTTCTTAAGAAAATCCCACCAATCACTGATACTCCTCCAAAGCACTAAACTTAACCTTATGGATTTCGAGAAATATTCTTTTCTCTGTCAAAAGCTTTCTTCCATTCCCTCCTTTAAATATGTTTTAAGACACAAAACCTTATACTTAATAATTCGCTCAATGACATCTTGGTAAACACAACACACTGGTACGCTTTCAATGATTATCCATCACAAATTTTGATAAAACCATTTTAAAACTACGCAAAATCGTTGATATATCACCATGGATCAACAAAAAATTATTAAAGGAAATAAAGTTTACGGCAAAGGAGAAATCATACTACGAAATAAAGCTTCTCTCACACCTTGCTGAGAAAAACAAGAGACCAAAAAAACGAGTACTAAAACAGTCATCCTAAAACAGTCATCATAGGAAAAATAAAATTAAACAAACAAGTTCCTTAAGCAACTTTATGGTGCTCAAAAGAATTCCAATCCTCTAATTCTCCGCTTGGTGTCAAAACACCATGACACGATGTAAGATGTTGAGGAATCAATTCCAACGCTTGAAAACGATGTTTTTCATAAGGACCAGGCATTGCCAAATTTTTTGTGAGACTACTTGAAAAACCAAAACGTTGATAAAACGCACAATCACCCACAAGGAAGATAGCACCATAACCCAATTTTTTTGCCGTTTCAATCGCATGCCGCATAAGAACCGACCCTATCCCCATACCGGAGTATTCCACCGAAACAGCTAAGGGGCCCAAAAGCAAAGCATGCTGTATCTCATCTCGTCCTTTATTAAACTGAACATGCCAAAGACGCACAGTACCCACAAGCTCTCCAAGCACATTTTTGACGACAAAAGAAAGCCCATATGCAGCCAACCGACCACGACGTAAAACTTCTGACGATTTACGCTTACGCCCTTTTCCTAGAGTCACGTCAAGTAAGTGCTCCCGATAAGGCTTATCGGCTTCTTGCTCCAATGCGAGCATAAAAAGTGTACCATCTTTTGTCTGAAAATTAATCATCTTCATCTTTGCCACACGCCCCAATTACTTTACGACCACCACAAAGGAAAAACTTAAATCACATAGGATGGTAAAGGCTCAAAACCATTAAATGCAACAGACGCGTAAGTCGCCGTATAAGCACCAGTTCCATGAATTAATAACTCATCCCCTACTGTGAGGGATAAAGGTAACAAGTAAGGTGTTTTTTCATAGAGAACATCCGCCGAATCGCATGTTGGTCCCGCCAAAATACAAGGCTCCATTGCCTTATCATCATGAGGTGTCTCAATAGGATAGCGAATAGCTTCATCCATAGTCTCGGTAAGACCGTTAAATTTTCCAACATCAAGATAAACCCATCGAACATTATCATTGTCTGCTTTTTTAGATATAAGAACAACCTCTGTACGAATAACACCAGCGTTGCCAACCATCCCACGCCCTGGTTCAATAATCGTTTCAGGGATACGATTGCCAAAATATTTTTTTAATGAATCAAAAACAACCGTGCCATAAGCCTGCGTTGTAGGAACGTCTTTCAAATAACGCGTTGGAAAACCACCCCCCATATTAATTAATTTCAACGAAATTCCTTCTTGCTCCAAATGCCGAAAAACTGTCGCCGCATCTGATAAAGCACGATCCCATGCCCTGAGATCTGTTTGCTGTGACCCAACATGAAAGGAAACACCATGCGCTTGCAAGCCTAATTGATGTGCACGACGCAACACATCAACCGCCTTAGCAGGAACACAACCAAATTTACGTGATAATGGCCACTCTGCGCCTTTTCCATCAGTAAGAACCCGACAAAACACGCGAACTCCTGGAGCAGCACGAGCAATCTTTTCCACTTCTTCAACACAATCAACCGCATAAAGAGAAATACCCAACGCATATGCCTGCACAATATCACGCTCTTTTTTAATAGTATTCCCAAAAGAAATACGATCAGGTGTTGCTCCTGCTTTTAAAGCCATTTCAATTTCTGCTACCGAAGCCGCATCAAAAGAGGATCCTAAAGAAGCGAGCAAATTTAAAATTTCAGGCGCTGGATTCGCCTTTATCGCGTAAAAGATACGGGACTGTGGAAGAGCTTTTTCAAAATTTAAATAATTTTCACGGACAACATCAAGGTCAACAATTAAGCAGGGACCTTCAAAACGATGTGTTGCAAGAAAATCACGAATACGTTGCGTTGCCATCTGTCAATTCTCCCAGGGGATAATTTCATCCCCCTATGCCTGGACAACATAGAGCTGCCAATAGCCAAAGGACAAAATACATACAAGCACCTTTTGCACCCTGATCCTTTAATAACCAGGAAGAAAGCAACATTGCATGCAGCGAAAAACAGCGTGAAAATCACGTTGCTCTACTTTTTCTGCCTTTTTGATTGGAGTTGAGAAAACCACTTCCGCACTGAAGGCAATGAGGTGTGCCTCTATAGTTATCCCAGCATTTTGACAGCTGGAAGACACCAGAAAGGCCCGCACCGTCGTTGCTTCAAGATGTCCTCACTCTTTCGGTTGGCCGTAAGAATGACTGGAGTGGTTAGTTCCATGTACCGTACCGGTTAATCTCACCATTTGAGAACCAGCGGACACCCACAGGCACGTGCGACTTTGGGCAGGCTCCGATATAGGACGAATTCTTACTCATTTCAATCATTTTTTTAATTTTAAATGTTTTTTAATCTTTAAAGACAAATTGATGCAAAAAAGCAACACTTCTCTCAAGCAGAGAAGTCACCCTATCTCCTTTAATGAAACCGCAACCTTCACAAAAAAACATATTATTGTGCGACGAATTCACGATATTTCCTTTAAAAGAGCTTCTTTGCTTGGCTGCCTAAACCTATCTGTCAACATCACCCATAGTAAGGTATCACGCAAGATCTATTTGACCACCATCTTTATGTTTTATGAAATCATAAGCTGTTTCTATAACTATATTTATCCACGCCAGTATTACACTCGCATTCAAACAGCTCCTTAATAATTGCCTGTTTTATCCATTCTAAAACTATTTTTTAAGTCACACGCACCTCTATGGAAATGTCATTGAACAATTTTTGCTGTTTCAGAATTAAGAGGGTTTGAAACAAACCAAATACTACAAAGATCAAGGATATCTAATTCAAAATGTGCAGCGCTGATTTATATCTCTAAATCAATAGCTTAATTTTTCATACAAAACAAAAGACCGGGCAATGCCCAGCCTTATAAAACACTTTTCCGCTAACAATGAAAATTCTTTTTTCTTAACAATAAAAAAAGAAAAAACTTGAAGCCCCACAGTACGCTCGCTTGTATCACGCTTGTATCACTCTTGATGAGAATGCATTGCGCGCAATTTTGATAATTGGATCTGCCTATGACGTTCGCGAAAGCGCTCTCTATCAACTTCACTTCGCTTATTATAACAAGCATCACACGAGACACCTGCCTCATAATGAGGCGATAATTTGCCTTCAGCATTAAGAGGATAACGACATGCGCGACATAATTCGCGTCCGCATTCTTCAAGACCATGTTTTACAGAAACACGCTCATCAAAAACAAAACACTCACCCCACCACAAACTCTCTTCTTTTGGAATTGTTTCCAAGTATTTAAGAATCCCACCTTTTAAATGGTAAACCTGCTCATAACCAAGCTCACGAACATAAGCTGTTGATTTTTCACACCGAATACCGCCTGTACAAAACATAGCCATTTTCTTTTTCTTTTTTAAATCAGCTTCATGTTTGCGTACCCATTCAGGAAATTCGCGAAATGTTTTAATACCCGGATCAATCGCCCCTTGAAAACTGCCAATCGCATATTCATAATCGTTACGCGTATCGATGAGAAGCGTTTCTTCATCTTGAATAAGGGCATTCCAATCTTCAGGATCCACATAAGTCCCAACAATTTTTAATGGATTAATGCCTTCAACCCCCATTGTTACAATCTCTTTTTTCAACCGTACTTTCATGCGATGAAAAGGCATTTTTGATGCCCATGAGTATTTAATCTCGGGCGTTTGAAATGCTGGCTCAGTTTTAATAAAATTGACCAATTCCTCAATCGCCCTACAAGATCCAGCAATAGTTCCATTAATTCCTTCTTGTGCTAAAAGTAGAGTACCTTTGATATCCTTTGCTTGACATAAATCTAGCAAAGGCTTTTGTAATTGGCGATAATGCTTCAAATCCGCGAAACAATAAAGAGCCGCAACTTTAAAATTCTTTTCCATAATCTTGCCATAACGCGCGTTTCATTCAATTTCAAGACCTATTCATGTGTTCTTAAGGATATTTGTGCTGACTCAGACTATACGCATCACGTCATCTTTACAGAGAAAGAACACCATGCGCCAAAAAATAGAGCGCCTTTTATCACTTCTCCAAGAACAAACCATTATAATAACTGTTTTGCGTATTGATGATCTACAAAGTGCTATCCCCTTAGAACGCTCTCTTGTCAAAGGGGGATTGAAAACAATTGAGATCACATTGCGAACACCAAACGCACGCAATGCAATTAAAGCAATTACACAAGAAGTACCCGAATCAATTTTCGGAGCAGGAACAATTCTCAACCGTATACACTATGAACAAACTGAACGCGCAGGAGCAAAATTTATCATTAAGCCCCGGCTTATCAAAAAATTAATCGATTGTGCAAAAAACAGCAAAATTCCTCTTCTCCTCAGTACTGCTACATCAAGTGAATTAATAAAAGCATTGGATAAAGGTTATTCATATCTTAAATTTTTTCCTGCTGAAGCAGCTGGAGGTATTGCCTTTGCATAAACTTTAGCCTTCTCCTTTTCTGAAATCCAATTTTCTCAACAGGCGACATTACACAAAAAAATGCTGCTTCATGGCTCCAACTTTCTAATGTCTTCTATGTTGGCGGTTCTTGGATAGCTGCTAGAAATCTTATCACACCGGGGAATTGGGATGCAATTAGCGCATTAGCACAGACTGCAGCACAACTATCCTCTCACCCTACAAACGCGCGCTCTACAACATAAGTAGCAGGTGCATTGTTGGCACCTTCAATAAGACCAAAGGATTCACACATTCTTGCACAATCTTTCAGCATCGCCATGGAACCGCAAATCATTACCCGATCTTCATTAGAATGAATTTTCGGTAAACCGGTTGTTTCAAAAAAAGCACCACTCTCCATAACAGTCGTAATGCGCCCCATATGCTTAGAAGATTCGCGAGTGGTCATGGGATAAAACTTCAACTGTTTCACATATTCACCAATCAGCGGATCTTGCTGCAAAGAGTCAACAAGATCTTTTGCATAAGTAAGCTCATCTCGCTCACGGGTTGTTTGAATAAGGACTACTTCTGAAAATTTTTCATAGGTTTCAGGATCACGGATAAGACTTGCAAAGGGAGCAACCCCTGTCCCCGTTGACAGAAGATAAAGGCGCTTTCCAGGAATAAGGGCATCAAGAACTAATGTTCCAGTAGATTTTTTACGCATTAAAACTGTATCACCAATTTTAATTTTTTGGAGATGTTCAGTTAATGGTCCTCCTGGAACTTTAATCGAAAAAAACTCAAGCTGTTCATCCCAAAATGGACTTGCGATCGAATAAGCGCGATAAATTGGCTTTTCTGCATTTGGCAAACCGATCATAACAAACTCACCTGAACGAAAACGAAAACTTTCCGGACGATTCAGACGAAATTTAAACAAACGGTCTGTATAATGATAAACTTCCTGAACGGTAAGCGCAAACACATTTTCAGGAATCGGAAAACTTGATGAAACGCTGTTGATGTTTGACTGAACATGGGTGGCAGGCGTATTCATAAAACTCTTCCCTAATTTTTTATTGAATATGAACTTAAAATTCAAAAATGATATAATGCTTGCACAACCATCTGCCAATATTTCTGTTAAAACATAAACCTCTAAATTAACATTTTAGCATAAAAATTGGCTTAATAGATAAATAGCGAGAAAAGCCTATCATATTCAATAAGTGTAAAAAACCAGATGACCAACAAGTTCAGCACCACCTTTAGTGGCAATCTATAATTAAGCAAGACATATTGACTGCATCAAATTATTTTTAACTTCAAAATATTGGGGAATACTCGTAGAATAATGAAGAATTTTTATGATTGGCAGCACGCATTTGTCCTCTCTACAAAACCCTAAGAGGGAGAAAGCCTTTAATTAACACATACTTAACCACAAATCCGCTACTCATTATATGTCACAATAACGCACACAACAGAAAACAAATCTGCCTATTTTATCAAAAATGAAACATTTTACATCAAACGATTGCTATCATAGCGTATAAATCAGTATAAATACCGCATAATTGGTATAAAATATTCAGGACTTTGAAAATCACAAACAATATTTGCATCCTCTTGGCCATCATAGGAGCATCTATGCAATACTTAAAGGGAACTTTGTGACTTATCGATAAAGATAGGATTTTAAAATGAACAAATCCATGAATAATAAAGCAAACCCATTACTTCCTTATACAGCTGTAGCAACCATCGATGTGAGTGCCATTGTTGCTAATTATAAAACTTTAGCCCAACATGTTGCTCCAGCTGAATGTTCAGCAGTTGTGAAAGCCAATGCTTATGGGCTGGGTGCTGATAAAATTGCCCCGGCACTCTATCGTGCTGGTTGCCGCATTTTTTTTGTAGCTCAAATCGAAGAAGCACTTCAATTAAAAGACATTTTACCGTCAAATGTTACACTTGCTCTTCTTAATGGACCTCCACACGCTACAGAAGAGTTTATAGCTCAAGCAGGTATTGTCCCTGTTCTAAACTCTTGGAATGCCATTGAAAATTGGCAAAAACTTTGTCAAAAAAAGGATAAAAAATTTCCCGCAATCATTCAAATCGATACCAATATGAATCGATTAGGACTTGATAAAAAAGAATTACAACAACTTATCAAAAAACCGACTGTTTTTGAAAAAGCAGAGATAAAATATATCCTCAGTCACCTTGCGAACGGAGATGATGCAACACATTCCTCCAATTATACACAATTGGCTGCTTTTAAAACCGTACTTACACAATTGCCTACCTGCAGAGCTTCCTTTGCCAATTCTGGTGGTATTTTTCTTGGTCCAGATTTTTATTTTGACCTTGTTCGCCCAGGCATTGCACTTTACGGAATCGATCCCCAAGGAAAACATCCAACCCTTTTCAAACCTGTTTTAAAACTTGAAGCTCAAGTCATTCAAAGCCGCTCTATTGAGGCAGGAATCCCCGTTGGTTACGAAGAAAGTTTCATTACCAGAAGACCAAGCACTCTCATAACCATTTCTATCGGCTATGCAGACGGTTGGCTACGCATTCTTTCAAATAAAGGAACCGTTTATTTCAATGGGCACAAACTCCCTATTGTTGGACGTATTTCGATGGATTCCATGACAGTGGATGCTACCAATCTTGATAAAAAACCTCAAAGCGGTGACTGGGTAGAACTCATCGGACCTCATCAAACACTTAAAAAAGTATCGATAGATGCCAACACCATTCCTCATGAAATTCTGACTTCTTTAGGATCTCGCTATCAACGTATTTATATTTAAATTATGACAGCACTATCAAAGAAACAAAAGAATGAAAATCATCATTCTCAGAAAGTACTCTTGTGAGCAAACCTTTCAAAAAAGACATCACGACAGCTAACCATATAACATGCTCATAGCACTGTTTTCTCACACGCATGGGAATCTTATCTGATCAAACGACTTTTGATTTCCTGCTGTATTGAAACTGTTTTCACTAAAACCACAAGACTTTGTTCATAAGCTTTTCGCTCCACAAGCGAACATAAAAGAATACCCTGCAAAGTTTTTAAAATTGATTGCCGTTATGAAGAAATAAGCCAGAACCATCCTTTTCTTTCCCAGTCCCCAATGTTGCTTATCTTCTCTTGCATTAAAATGATTCACAAAAGGCAAATCGAGTCCTTTTTTAAACGATTTTTATCCCCAAACCTATCCCTCTTGTAACGTACAAACAAATAGTTCTTTTCATGACTCTGAATCAGAGAGGATGAAAGGAAAAAATTTTTCTGTACTCAGAACTTTCATTCAAGAGGAAAAAGATGTATTATCATTATAAATCAATATCTTAAATTTATACATCTCTGTGTTATAACATTGGCGTTTCAAACATCAATCGATCTATGTAAATAACCTACAGCTTTCCATTGAAAAGATTTGATCAAATGAAAAAACTAAAGCCTCAGTTTGAATAAATTATAGTTTCAATGATCCCCCCCTAGGAGATTATTGATCCTAACGCACCTGCCTATTTTAATAATATGTTATCCTTTTAAAGGGATTTTAACGAAACTTTCTAAGCCTTCCACAACCTCTTCATCAATATTCCTTCTGAAAATACGAAAAGGAAACAGAGCAAGCAAAATGATCAATGCGTGAAGCATACCACCAATGAAAAAAATGATATAACGTCTGTTGATCACATTACGGAAAAAGCACACTCTTATAAACTCTAGCGGATTGATATAGATACGAATCTAATAAATTCTAATCCTCAATTACACACCGCAATCAATTAATTTTATTGATATTTTTAAGGATTAGGAATCCTGTAATATCGGGAAGAGGATTTTCAACCGTGCCTCTACAAAATGCATCCTTTTTTTGCGAGCTTTCTCTCCTAATTTTTTTAATTCTCCTAAGTTACGCTGCACAAAACTCATCAAAATTTTAGAAAACATGTAAGCAAACTTCATAGCTAAAAAGATCAGTACGTGATTCAAAAAGCCCACACAAAATATGTGGGCTTTTCTCGTCAATGCAAACAAATAAATTTAAGAGGTGTTTCCCAATGGTGGACAAGAACAAATGAGTACTCTGTCCCCCGCAACATTATCAATACGGGAAACAGGAGGCCAATATTTATTCGTTGGATCAAGATGATGATTGGGAAAAGCAGCCTCCTGTCGCGAATAAGGATGTACCCAAGCATCATCTAGTGTATCCACCAATGTATGTGGTGCATTGACCAATGGATTATCATCTTTTGGCCAAACACCTGCACCAACTTTCTCAGCTTCTTCAGCAATAGAAAGCAAAGCATCACAAAAGCGATCAATCTCTGCTTTTGGCTCTGATTCTGTTGGCTCAATCATCAAAGTCCCGGGAACTGGAAACGACATCGTCGGCGCATGGAATCCATAATCTATGAGACGTTTTGCGATATCATCAACACTTACTCCATACTGCTCTTTCAATACGCGTGTATCCACAATACATTCGTGTGCAACACGTCCATGCTTGCCCCGATACAGAATGGAATAAGCCTGTGAAAGACGCTCAGCGATATAATTGGCATTCAAAATTGCTGTTTGCGTCGCATATTTCAAGCCTTCAGCACCCATCATCCGAATATACATCCATGTAATCACAAGAATCGATGCACTTCCATAAGGGGCTGCGGAAACCGCATGTGTTGTTCCGTTTTGTGCATGTCCTGGTAAAAATGGCTTTAGATGTTCAGCTACTCCAATCGGGCCAACACCAGGACCACCACCACCATGGGGAATTGCAAATGTTTTATGAAGGTTCATATGACAAACATCCGCCCCAATATCTGCCGGACGAGTAAGCCCAACAAGTGCATTGAGATTAGCACCATCAAAATAAACTTGTCCTCCATTTTCATGGATAAGCGAGCAAATGTCCTTAATATTTTCCTCATAAACACCGTGTGTTGAAGGATAGGTGATCATTAAAGCGGCTAAACGATCCTTATGCAATTGTGCTTTCATTTTGAGATCATCAATATCAACATCACCATCGCTTAAGCATTTCACCACAACAACTTCCATACCCGCCATATGGGCTGAAGCCGGATTGGTACCATGTGCTGATGCAGGAACAAGACAAAGTGTGCGTTGATTTTCCCCACGTGACTGATAATACCGGCGGATAGCCAAAAGCCCGGCATATTCACCTTGTGCACCAGAGTTTGGCTGAAAAGAAACCTGTGCAAACCCTGTAATTTCACACAACCACGCATTTAACTGATTAATCATTTCCTGATAACCCGCCGCATCCTCTTTAGGAACAAAGGGGTGTATATTGGCTACCGTAGGCCAACTTACAGGCATCAATTCAGCGGCCGCATTAAGCTTCATTGTACAAGAACCAAGCGGAATCATTGCCCGGTCCAATGCCAAATCCTTATCTGACAAACGACGCAAAAAGCGCATCATGTCCGTCTCTGAATGAACCACATGAAAGAAAGGCTGTGAAAGAAAAGCGGCATCACGTCCTTTACCCCAAAGTCGTGGAGAAACCTGATCAACGAGTTGTGCCCCAAAAAGCTGTGCTAAAGTACAAGCATCCTCTTCTGTTGACAATTCATCAAAATTGACCGCAACTCTGTCATCATCAAGAATACGAACAAGGCGTCCACCTGCTTTCGCTTGGCGCGCAATCTCTTGAGCTTTTCCCTTCACAACGACGCTTACACAATCGAAAAAGGACTCTCCTTCACAAGGGATACCTGCTGCCTCTAAACCACCCATAAAACGGCATGTTAAAGAATGAATCCGCTGAGCAATTTCCTGTAAGCCTTGTGGCCCATGCCAAACAGCATAAGCTGTTGCCATATTTGCCAACAAAGCTTGTGCTGTACAAATGTTTGACGTTGCTTTATCGCGCCGGATATGTTGTTCACGTGTTTGCAACGCTAAACGAAAACCAACACGCCCTTTTGTATCCACTGATTGACCAACAATACGCCCTGGAATGAGACGTGTTAGCGCATCACTGACCGCAAGATAACCAGCATGTGGACCACCAAATCCCATTGGAACTCCATAGCGCTGCATAGAGCCAACAACAATATCAGCCCCCCATTGAGCTGGCGGTTCCATAAGCGTAAGCGCCAAAGGATCAGCAACAACGATCACCAGTGCTCCTTTTGCCTTTGCCTCTTTAATGACTTCACTGTAATCGTTAAAAAAGCCTTTTGTATCTGGCCAAGACAAAACGATCGCAGCTGTATTAGAACAAATTTCGCTATTTTCACTAATGGAAATGCCTTGTGTTTCAGCACGCGTTTGTACGACACTCAAAATTTGAGGATGCAAAAGACTCTGAAGGGAAATTTTTGTTTTCTTTTCACGCGCAAAACGTACAGCTACCGCATTGGCTTCGGCTAAAGCTGTTGCTTCATCAAGAAGTGAAGCAGCTGCAACAGGCAAACCGGTGAGTTCACTAATCAACGTCTGAAAATAAAATAAAAGCTCTAAACGGCCTTGGCTAATTTCGGCCTGATAAGGCGTATAAGCAGTATACCAAGCTGGATTTTCAAAAAGATTCCGCAAAATAACCGGAGGCACGCATGTTCCATGATACCCCTGCCCAATAAAACTTTTGTGCACATGATTACGCCCCATAATCTTGGAGAGTTCTTCTAGAGCTTGTCCTTCACTCACTGCCTTTGGGAGATTAAGCACCCGTCCCAAATGGATAGAGTGAGGAATAGCTTGAGAGACGAGTGTATCGATACAATCAAGTCCCAAAACATCAAGCATTTTTTGTGTTTCATCGGAACGAAGCCCAATATGCCGAGAAAAAAAAGAGCGTTCTTGCATAACACTCATCCAATCAATGTTTTATAAGCAGCCTCATCCAGCAACCCTTCAAGTTGCGTTTCATCCTGCACTGTCATTTTCCAGAGCCATCCTTCTTTTTCAGCTTTCTGGTTTACAAGTTCAGGACTATTTGCCAAAGCTTCATTAATTTCGACCACTTCACCATCAAGAGGTGCATAAACATCTGAAGCCGCCTTCACCGATTCCACAACAGCAGCAGCATCTCCCTTGGAAAGTTTCGTCCCGCTTTGTGGCAAATCAACAAAAACCAAATCACCTAACTGTTCTTGGGCATAATTTGTGATCCCGACAGTCACTACTTGTCCTTCAACGCTAAGCCATTCATGATCTTGTGTAAAATAAATTTGAGACATAAAAAAAATTATCCTTTTAAATAACGTTGTTCAACAAAAGGAAGTGAATGAACAGACAGCGCAATCCTTTTACCACGCAGCTCTGTAAAGACTTCCGTTCCCACAGCTTTCCAACCAACAGAAACGTAACCCATCGCTACAGGACCATCAAAAGAAGGACCAAAACCACCTGATGTCACCACCCCGATCTGATTTCCTAGATCATCGAGAAGCACAGCACCTGCACGAATAGGTTGGCGCGTTTGCGGTTTTAATCCAACACGACAACGAGAGGGTCCTTTTTCAAGAGCTTCAAGAAAAGCTTTCGCTCCATAAAATTGGGCCTTTTCTCGAACATTTTTAGGAACAGCCCATGCCAGAGCAGCGTCAATAGGCGTAGTATCAGGTGTAATATCATTTCCATGCAAGCATAACCCCGCTTCTAACCGAAGACTGTCGCGCGCCGCAAGACCAACCCACTCAACACGAGAATCACACAGCAATTTTTCAGCCAATGCTTGTCCTTGCCTTTGCGGAAGAGCAATTTCAAAACCATCTTCTCCCGTATAGCCAGAACGCGCTATAAACCAATCTTGTTGTGGTTCAAATCCTTGCATAAACAACAGCTCATTACCAGGCAACCCTGCATCAGCTATAACAGCTGCCGCTTCCGGACCTTGAAGAGCAAGCAATACCCTTTCAAGAGCAATCACTCGACACTCAAAACCAACAGCACGCTTCTCAAGTTCAGCAAGATCGGCTTGTGCATTACCAGCATTAGCGACCAGCATAAAACGGCACTCTGCTAAACGAGTAAGGATAAGATCATCAAGAATGCCTGCCTGCTCATTAAGCAAATAGTTATACCGTGATTGCCCAATCTTTAATAATGCCGCATCAATAGGAAAAGCGTATGATAAAAACTCAACGGCCTGCGCTCCCTCAACAGTGATCAATTGCATATGAGAAATATCAAAAAGGCCGGCATGCGCACGTGTATGAAGATGCTCTTTCAAAACTCCAAGAGGATAAGTCAAAGGCATTTTCCAACCGGCAAAAGCACCAAATTTCGCTCCGGCTTTTTCATGCAGTTCATGTAAGGGAAGTATTTTTAAAGAAGATGTTTCGAATTCTTGTACTGTGCCCATAATATCTCCAAAGTCGCGCTAACGCCCACACGATGTATTCATCTCTGCATTCCTCTGTCACGAACCTGAGAGACTCGCGAAAAGAGCTTTCGCTTACACCTTCGGCGCGGATCCTCCCGACTTTCCAGATCTGCCTTCCTTCTTTTACGGTCCTTAGAGCATGAGGAGACTCTGGGCTGTTTTCCCCTTCGGCTGCAGATACGAAAAAAAGAAACAACAATGTTCTTTCCAATATATTCCGATCTATAAACTATCTCTTTCACACTGTCACCAGCAAAATGACTAGAGTGCTCTAATTTTAAACTTGCATAGACTATTTTAAAGGGCATATAATAATATTCATTTTTGAGCAGTATAAAAACCGTCAGTGTTCGCAGTTCCGTAAAGAAGGAGAAGTAGCTTATGCATTACCGGTACGCACACGACCAGCAGAAAAAGGAAATTGCGAAAAGCCACAAACAAAAACACCACTTGAAAACAATATAAAATTTCATGAACGAAAAGGATCAAAATAGTATCCTCTCTTGCACGATCCAATCATAACTGCAAAGTTTACTATCCTCTAACAGTACATACTGAAAAGTATCTAGAGATATGATCTCAACACACAAGGAGTTGGCCTTTTTTACCACTAAGTGGTATTGTAAACTGTGCTTCTTTACACACCCAACCTCACCAGATAAAGGTTCAAAAATATTTATGAAAGCTGGTAATATCCATTATAATTGCGAAAATGATCTACCAAAGCAAATTGCTCTTTTTCCTTTAGAAGGTGCACTCTTACTGCCAGGTGGTTTTTTATCGCTCAATATTTTTGAACCAGAAGCTCTCGAAATGGTTGAAGACGTTATGGTATCCAATCGTTTGTTAGGTATTATTCAACCACTTACGTCGGGGACAGACCGCTTTTCGACACAACTTTACAAAATAGGCTGTATAGGTCGCATCATACACTACAACGAAACAGGAAATGGACAACTCTTCATTATATTACAGGGAGTTTGCCGCTTCACCTTAAAACAAGAACTGATGAAGATAAAATCTTATCGGATTGCCGTCATCCAATCAAACATAAAAGACCTACAAGAGACAAACGTTTCAGAAAGCATTAATCGAGAAAACTTACTCAACATTGTTGAGCAATATCTTACCATACATGAAATAGAATATAATTGGAGCAATATCATAAAAACACCCACACCTATATTGGTGAATGCTTTTTCATCGCTTATTCCCTTTACACCCGCAGAAAAACAAGCTCTACTCGAAGCTCCAGATATTGGAAGCCGTGCCCAAACTCTTCTCGCTTTAACTGAACGCTCACTCATGAAACAAACAGGGGCACATCACCATTTAAACTAATGAACACTAAAACATGAAAAAAATGATCACCGACCCCAAAATGCTCGAATTGCTTGTTTGCCCAATTACAGGAGGAACACTCTCTTTAAACAGAAAAACGCAAGAATTAATCTCGTTCAAAGCAAAACTCGCCTATCCTATTCGCGATGGTGTTCCCATTATGCTTGCCTCAGAAGCCCGTCCTTTGCAGCACAATGAAAAAAGAGTCCATAAAAAATAAAGTGGCTTTGTTCAATTTTTCTTTCACAAACGAAAACGACATCTCTGTTTGAATTAACCTTCTTTTTTCGCAACTCGTTTTTTGTGAATTTGTTAAAAGCGTATTTTATATGCTCTTGAAAAAACTTGTTAAGTAAGATTTTTGAAAAGGTCATTATACATTCCTTTTCGTAAATCGTTTTTTTCATCAAAAAGGACGAAGAGAAAGTGAACTGAAGTCTCATAAAATAAGGAGAAGCATTATACAACGGTTGAGTATAAATTTGAGCAAAATCAACAAGGAAAATTGTTTTAATTCTGAGTGACGATTTAAGGAAATGATCCTATGAATGAGCTTGTGATTTTGATCGTATACGCAACGATTAATAGGGCCTGGAAGATTGAAAAACTCAAATACTAAAAAATATGCTTTGCGGGTATTCCGCAATTTCCGGGGGCTTTTGTTATGTCCAAGTAGCTATCAGCACGAAAAGCAAGAAGCTGATTTGAGTTCAGTGCTTCTAGATCTTGGAATACCAATGCGAGGGCGCTCACTCCCGGCGTAGAACTTTCAGAATACAAACCAAAAATCCACGTTTTAATGACATTTCTGTAAGCAAAAAAATTTGCTTAAGAAGAAGCAAATGGGACTTTCTCAAAAACAATTAGGCTATCATTTAGGCGTACCTTTCTAACAAATCCAAAAGCATGAAATAAGGAATAAATCGCGTAAGTGCAGGACGCTTACAGGAAATTGCCGAATACTGGATGTGCCTGTTTCCTTCTTTTATGCTGATATTTCAACACAAGAAGATGCCCTCTGCCACCATGAGGACAGAATATCGTGCAAAGTAGAATATTTGCTCTAAAAATTTCAGAGTATTCATCCTTCTAAAAACAAAGAGCAATCTTCAGTTGATTTCTGATAGGAATGAAAACATTACCTTATTTCATGATTTCGGCGAGCGTTTCTTAAATGAACGCCTTTATAATATGAAAAGGATTTATTTAAGTAAGAATGAGAACCACAAAGCAAAAAGCAAGAACAATACCGGAAAAACCACATCAAGAGCCGCTCTCTTAACCTACATATAAAAACACTTAATTGTGATGAAATCTAAAAATTTCACCAGTGCAATACATGATGCACTTGGTGTAAAATTTAAAATTTCTCAAGGGAAACAATTGACAGAAGATAAGCAATTCACTAGATTGAACTACTGTCAAGGAAATGTCCTTACAGCTTGGCATAAAGTATTCAAGCTTTCTCAACTCTTAAAGACTCACGAAGACGGTGCATTCGAAATGAGCCGACGTGTGTGGTTTTAGGTTATGATTGCCGTACACAAAAATGAAATCTATGAAACCGACGATATGATTTAATATTCCTTGGCCAACTCGCCCTCTCTCGGGTATAGCCCGGGGAAGAAAAATGGAGAAGGACAGGAGTGTACAAAAATGAGTTTTAAAATTGCAGTTGTCGGCGCAACCGGAAATGTTGGTCGTGAAATGCTAACAATTCTGGAAGAACGGGGTTTTCCTGCTCATGAAGTTGTCCCTTTAGCATCACGACGTTCATTAAGACAGGACGTTTCTTATGGTGACAAAACTTTAAAAGTAAAGGCACTTGATACGTATGATTTTTCCGACACGGATCTATGCCTCATGTCTGCTGGAGGAAGTATTTCCAAAGAATATGCCCCTAAAATCGGTGCTGCAAACTGTGTGGTGATCGACAATTCATCCACTTGGCGTTACGATGCCAGTATCCCTTTGATTGTACCAGAAGTGAATGCACACGCTATTGGTGAATTTTCCAAGCGCAACATTATAGCCAACCCCAATTGTTCAACAATTCAACTTGTCTTAGCTCTCAAACCTCTCCATGATGCTGCAATTATTAAACGCGTTGTTGTGTCCACTTACCAATCGGTTTCCGGAGCTGGTAAAGAAGGAATGGATGAACTTTTTGAACAATCACGCGCGGTTTTTGTTGCAGATCCCATTTCATCGAAAAAATTCACCAAACGCATTGCCTTTAATGTCATTCCCCATATCGATGTTTTCATGAAAGATGGCTATACGAAAGAAGAATGGAAAATGATGGTTGAAACGAAAAAAATTCTTGATCCTAAGATCAAGTTAACAGCCACGGCTGTTCGGGTTCCAGTTTTTATCGGTCATGCTGAAGCCGTTCATGTTGAATTTGAAAAACCACTCAATGCCCATGAAGCGCAAGTCCTGCTACGCGATGCGCCTGGTTGCCAGCTTATTGATAAACATGAAGATGGCGGCTATATCACTCCCTATGAATGTACTGGAGAAGATGATACCTTTATTAGCCGTGTTCGCGAGGATATCACCGTTGAAAATGGCTTAGCTTTCTGGATTGTTGCTGACAATTTAAGAAAGGGAGCAGCATTAAATGCAATTCAAATTGCTGAATTACTCATTTCTCGTAATTTGATCAAGCCTAAGTCAGCGAATTAAACAAAAATGGCAGCATAAAGCGGAAAAATATCTCATACTCTGTACTTCTTTTCTGTCCTTCCAAGAACTGTGGATTTTTGTTATCCTTTATCGAGCAGGATAAGTCACAACGCGGTAGCGCGTTTCGTTGCGTTCAAAATTTCTGAAATTGACATTATCGGGAAAAAAGGGATTATAAGCGGTTACGTGCTTTACAGATACACCGTGCGTCTTCAATGATGGATTCAAAATTGTGCGTTCATCCCTTTTTTTCACACCAGTAGAATCAATAATCATGTCTGTTCTGTAGAATTTCTGAACATGTTTTCGTGTTTTCTGAGGCACCGTGGGAGCTTTAAAATCAGAAATACCCTGCTTCATTTCTTTCTTTTGTGCTTTTATCATAGAATTTGGCTTCACACGCATATGAGCGAAAGCAATCGTGGGAACATTGGTGACGTTTAAATAACGTGCTGATGCCCAACCAACCTTTCCATTATAACGAAGAGAACACCAAGCTTTATTGGAGAGACAGCCATAAATTTGCACTTTTGCTCCAGTTGGAACTGTTGCGATAACTTTGTAAGCTGTCGCTGGACCTGTGCGTAAAATCGCCTGACCTGATGCTACGCGAGCAACTGTTCCAACGGCCGCATGAGAAACAGTTATTCCCAACCCTGATCCAAACAAAGCTAACAAAATTATTGTGGTTGATAAAAAATTCTTGTTTAACATTATTTTTCTCCCTCTCCAGAATGTGAAAGACAAAATTTTCACCTTTGCAAAAATTTGCCGTATTTCAGTAAAATGGTGGTCAATGCTTTATCTCCGTAAAGATCCACCACATTGCGAGAAAAGTTCTCTTACCCCATCCCCCACCGCCCCTATTATACACGGTCTATTGTCTTGATTGCGGTTTCACCTTATGGATTCATTGCTCTCAAGGAGGTAATCTGATCGCTTGGCTATTCAGCCAACCGTTCTCAGCCAATCATCACTTAAAGAAGTTTTGAAACCGTCATTGGTTCCTCAAAAAAATGATTGCAACACAAGAATGTCTGCTTAAATCTGAAAAAATACCCCTGGCTCATGCATGTTGCTTATTCAAAAATGCTTACAGGAGAGGAGAAAATGATACTGTTTTTAAAAAGAAAAATGATTGAAGATTGTATAAAGCTTTTATAAGGTCAAATTCTCGAAAATAAGAGTATATTGATCACCCCTAAAAAAAATCTCTCGGAAAAGAAAGACATAAGCACATGACATTACAGAAGTTATCCCGACGTGTCATTATCGGATTATTCCTTTCTCTTTTTGCGCTTTTTTTGTCTCCTCTCTTTTCCATGGCAGCAAACAAATCAAACATCAAGCTCGGTGTTATGGAAGGACCTGAAGCAACCATTTGGAAAGTCGCTGCCGAACAAGCTAAAAAAGTTTAAATATTGAACTTGTTTATTTTTCTGACTACACTTTGCCTAACGATGCTGTTCATGAAGAACATACTGACGCCAATGCTTTTTAGCACACACCTTAATCTTAATAATCAAATTAAATAACGTGGTTACAAACTTTCAATTTCCGCATATACATTTATTATGCCCATTAGTGTTTATCCGCATAAATTAAAGATATAAAAGAACTACGGGATAGAGCATATGTTTGGGATTCCTAACGGCCCATCAAATGGTAGAAGAGCCTTACTTCTTTTCAATTCTCTAGGTCTCATTAATTAAAAGACCCCCACAACATTCTCGCATCTGCACTTGATATTATTGAAATATCCTAAAAACTTGCAAATTCGTGAATTAGATACTGTATGTTAAGGTGAGCAATCAATGATTTTGACATTGCGGTTGTAAATACAAATTGGGCTTTAGTCTCCGGATTAAACTCACAAAAAGATGCGATTGCATGGGAAAAAATCGATAAAGATGATCTGTGGGTTTAAAAATTAGTTTCTGCCTACAATAACGAACCTGTCCGTGCAAAAATCAAAGAAGTTTTTGGCACAGCCGCTCAAGCATCTTGGTAATTATGGATGAAAAATCCCGCTTTTATCTCTTTAAAAACGTCAACCGTTGTTTTAGCAAAACGGCTGCTTTTTGCGCAGTTGATAATTTATCTCTGAATATCCATAGGTGAAATTCTTGGAATTATCGGACGTAGTGGAGCAGGAAAATCAACACTTATTCGCTGTTTAAATAGATTAGAGCAAATTGATGCAGGATTCATTTTTTTGACAGTGTGAATGTTTCAAATCTGTCAGAGACAGAATGGCACCTTACCGTCAACGAATTGGAATAATTTTTCAACATTTCAATCTTTTATCATTGCAAAAGATTATTGATAAACATTGCATTACCTCTTAAATTAACAGGTATAAACAAAAAACAACGTCACAGACGTGCCCTTGAACTCATTGAATAGGCTTATGTAGTAAAGAACATGTTATCCAGCAGAATTGTCAGGGGAACAAAACAACGTGTTTGTATTGCACGCTCTCTAACAGCTAATCCTAGAAGCATTGTTATCAGATAAAGCTACCTCTGCTCTTGATCCTGAAACAACGCAATCTATTCTAGAACTTCCTGCCTATATATTAATAACCACCTTAATTTTACTATTGTGCTCATCACCCACGAAATGGAAGTTGTGTACTTTATTACACATCGTGTTGTTGTCCTCAATCAAGGACGCATTGTGGAAGAAGGATGTGTGAAAGATATTTTCACATCACCACAAGAGGAAACAACCATAGCCATGCCCAAACTTTTCACTCCATAACTTCCTGAGAAATTTGCAAAAAATCTTAAACCGATAGGCCAAGAATCCGTCATTGAAATCAATAGTGCAGGTAAAATTGCCCAACAACCTTTTCTCAATCTTCTGGAAGATAAAATCGGTTTAAGAGCACTTATTCTGCATGGTGGGATTGATACCGTCCAAGGCGAAACCATCAGGCACCTATTCTTAAGTCTTCCTGCCCAAGATAAAGAAACTTTTAAAAAAGCCGTTAAGTAGTTGACACAAAAGGACAATATTGTGAAGTTTTAGGTTATGTTTAATGTTCTCTCTCATTAACTCCCCTGTGCCGTTTTTGATACAGTATTGATGACAATAAGTGCTTTTTTTATGGCACTTATTATAGGACTTCCACTTGGTTTTCTGCTTTATACAACCGCACGTGGAGGAATTTTTGCCTTATATCTTATCAATCTTCCTCTGAGCATCATCATTGACAGTATTTGTGTCATTCTATTTATTATTCTCGCATTTTACCTTCTCTCCATTATCCGTATAGTTTTTAGGAAGAGGTGTGGAATGTTTTCGGTAATTTTTGTTCTCACCATTTTCAGCTATTCCTTTTTATGCACGAATGGCAGAGCTCTTTTTTAAAATAGTTGAGAATAGCCTCATTGAAGCCGTTCGTTCCATTGGAAACAAGCCGTCTTCAAATTGTGTTAGGCATGTTCTGATTTCTGAAACACTCCCGAACCTGATTACGGGTTTTACTGTTATGGTTATCTCTCTTAATCGGGGCCACTTCACTTGCTGGATATCTCGGTGGAGGCGGTTGGGGGGGACACGGCGATCTGATCTGCTATGGCTATCAGGATTATAACACCTCTATCATGACGATAGTGATTATCCTTTTGATCATCCTTAATGTTATTATACAGCGATCTTCTGATAAAATTGTAGAGAAATTAGACAAAATATTAAAACATTTAAAAATTTGACTATTGCTCCCCCACCATAGCAACGATAAGCCACTGAGCAGTAAGAGCTGGCTTTTTTAACTGTTCAATTTCCACCGTAGCTCCATAATGAAAAACAACCCGGCCAGAAGGGCGAATCTCAGCATCATTTAAAACAAAACGCGCACGCACCCTTGCACCTGTTTTCACCGGACTTATAAAGCGTACTTTATCAAAACCATAATTAATCCCCATTGTTGCACCTTCCAATTCTGGAAGTGCTTCATAAGCGAGCGTAGACAAAAGTGATAATGTTAAAAACCCATGAGCGATAGTGCCACCAAAAGGTGTTTTTTTAGCCTTTTCTTCATCTACGTGGATCCATTGATGATCATCTGTTGCGCATGCAAATTGATTAATCATATCCTGCGTAACAAGACGCCATTGCGACAATCCTACTTCTTTCCCAATAAAATTGGCTATATCTTGTACTGCTATTTTTTGCTGCATAACGCCTCTTCCTGTTTTATTTGCTAAAAGGACCACTCCCCTCTTGCTTTTATAAAACCCATTGATTAGAGCATCAAGAATAAAGAATGAACTCTTTATAAAAGAAAATGCACCTTATGAAGTAAGAGAATACCTCTTTAGTAGAGTAATTTTCAAATGGGAAAAAAGAATGGCAAGCAATGTGAGCCTAACAGGTTTAGCGCGTGATTTAAAGCAGCGTGCAGAAAACCACCCCCCCATCCGTATTGGACTTATTGGCTGTGGTGAAATGGGCACGGATTTGCTATCCAGCATTGCGCATATGGATGGCATAACGGTCGCAGCTGTTGCCACCCGAACGCCGTCGCGTATTTTTGATGCTGCTACATTAGCCTATGGCGAAGAGGGGCATGTGCGTGAAGTTGAAAACACCACTGCCCTAACCCAAACCATTGAAAAAGGTTTGATTGCAGCCACAAGCGATATTGACCTTCTTTTACGCCATGAACAAATTGATATTATCGTTGATGCAACAGGCTATCCTGAAGTTGGGGCAGAAATTGGCTTTAAAGCGCTTGAAAACAACAAACATCTTGTCATGATGAATGTTGAAGCGGATGTTACAATTGGTGCCTATCTGAAACATGAAGCAGAAAAACGAGGTCTCATTTATACACTTGGTGCTGGTGATGAGCCTACCTCTTGTATGGAACTTATCGAATTTGTTTCAGCCCTTGGACATAAAATTGTTGCAGCTGGTAAGGGCAAAAACAATCCACTTATTTTTGATGCCACGCCTGATGTTTATGAAGAAGAAGCGTCACGACGTAACATGAATGTGCGCATGTTGGTTGAATTTATTGATGGTTCCAAAACGATGGTTGAAATGGCAGCAATTGCTAATGCAACTGGGCTTCTTCCCGATTGCTCAGGAATGCATGGCCCACAAGTGATGCTCCAAGATTTAAACAAAGTACTTATTCCTAAACAGGATGGTGGTATTTTGAAGCAATGTGGTGTTGTGGATTATTCAATAGGTCAAGGCGTTTCTCCAGGTGTTTTTGTCATTGCAGAAATAGTACACCCACGTCTACGCGAACGTATGGAAGATTTAAAAATGGGTCAGGGACCTTATTTCACCTTTCATCGCCCCTATCATTTAACAGCAATGGAAGTTCCCCTCACCTGTGCACGCGTTATGCTTTATGGCAAAAAAGATATGGCACCACTTAATCACCCCGTAGTAGAAGTCTGTGCTGTTGCTAAGAAAAATTTGTATCCTGGTGATCAGTTAGACTTTATCGGTCTTTACAGTTATCGCGCTTGGATAATGGATATTGCAGAAGCGCGTGCGCACCAAGCCATTCCTTGTGGTCTACTGGAAAAAGCAACAGTTACAGCTGAAATTAAAAAGAATGAACTTATTACGGTACACAATACCGCTATTCGTGAAAATCAGTGGATTGCTCGTCTTCGCACAAAACAAGACCTTTTGCTTAATTGCCCACCTCCCTTTGCTCATGCATGAGCAAACCCTTATTAATCATTATAAATCAATTCATTTGTTTAAAAGATAATTCATCATTTTGCCTATCAAATAAGAATATTGAAAATAGGCATTTTTTCTCATTTCACCTTCTCTTATTGAGAATCATTAAAAAACGTTTACTTGCACATCACAAGAAAGCAACGTGTGGATAAACCATTTGAGAAAAAACCCAATTCCTCTTACGAACCGTCTCAATGTAAAAACAGATGGGCAACATTGAAAATTGGGAAATGTAATAATGCTGCTGCCTTATACTTTCATAAGTGTAAAGATGGTGATGCCTTAGAAATTTCGCGTTATTCGTTTCACTGGCACCGCCAAGAAATGGAATTCAAAACAAAATAAAATGTTTTTAAAGAAAGTTCGTGAATGAGCAACGCAATGGGTACTGTTTCTTCTAGAAAGACAGGATCCCACTAAAGAACAGGAGAAACAAAAATGTTAGGAGTATCTCTATAATTTTAAAAATATTGCCTCTAAATGCTTTTGAAAGCCATAAAGCTGAATTAAAAAGAAACAGTGAAAATGGATGATATTTTATATCTTTACTGGAAGACAGTAACAAACTTTAAAATAGCTACAAGTTTTAAAACCCATCTGTTTAGGAAAGGTATCACTGAATGGTTTTGCACTTTCACCGATGCAGATCGAGAAAATGTTTCCTCTTATCTTCAATAATGTCCCCCCTTTATTGAATTCAGCAGAACCACTCTCGATATTGGTTTTTCAAAAATAATGAAATAGTAAACGAAATTCACCAACAAAATAGGTAAATCTTTGTCAAATTTAACAAAACAACGCCATAATAGACACCACAACACCACAGATATTCGCTGTACATAAAGAAGCAAGTAACGAAACAATACCCACACCGCCCCAAAGTACATTAAATAAAGAGACTTTCTCAACTTTCCCAAAAGCTAATTCGTCTTCTCCATGGCCCCCAGCATCGCCGATAACAGGCATATCTACCAGCTTCATAACTGTATTTTTTCCTGATACAACAACAATCATTCCCTCTTGAAATCGGTCTTCTACTCTATGTGCATTACTTTCTAAAGTTTGTGCAAAAAAAAGAATAAAGGATGTAAAAAAAAACGATAATATACGATTTTTAAAGAGTTTAAACATAGCTTTCTTTTGCTCCTCTTGTTCTTCACTGAAAAAGTGAAAAATATTCACATAGCTAAAAAATAAAATTTGTCTTTAAATTTATTTCAAAAAGCATAACACAATGTGATATATTACAGATATATATAATACATTATGTATTATATGTAAATACATAAAAATAACATTATTCAAATTATCAAAACAACAATTAAGCAAATATTAAAGTTACAAATAATTGCGCAATACAAAAGGAAAATTCTTTCATGAAATACCAGTTTCAGACAGTTTATCTAAAAATCAGAGTACCATAAAACCAAATATTTATAAAAATTAAATTATATCGCTAAACTGTAATGAATTTCATCGCCAAAAACTTATAGAATATTTATTTTATCATAAGAATTAATGATACATTCATCAAAAGATTTTAGATAAAAATTGCAAATTAAAAAAACAAAATATTTTTCCTCTTTTTTTTAATATGCAGAAGAATAATTTAATATTCAAAAAGTCAACATATTTACAACAATATACACCATGATTACGCAAAGGGACTACATACCCTTCCTCCCTCCATCGTAACCATTGTATTTTGCAGAGGACCATGGAATTGCCTTCGCACCCCATTACCTGCTAACCTAAGCTTTCCTCAAGTTATCCTACCCATTACATCAAGTTCCATCAAAACACAAAAATTGCATGGACACTGTTAAAAATTATTTGATCAAGCGAACATTTCCAGCATTTTGACATATTTATACAGACACATTTTTTGAATGACATCGGCGATGATCTGCTTGTTCAGACAGAAGTGAAGGCCTGTTCACGAACCACCTTTCCGACCTTATATTCCTGCTGAATAGTGCATTAAAAATGCCAAACATAAACCTAATTAGAACAAACGGATATACAAAAAAAGAGAGTGTGATTTTATATATACGCCTTCAACATCCTGGAATCTTGATAAGAAACCAAAGTCAGTAATCGCTCTATTCTTCACATCAATAACCGTTCCTTATCCTTTTACCTCCACAGCAGCAATAAATTTTCATAATAAACAAGCTGATACAATTCCAATTATCAGTATTTATTCGCTTATGATCCTCATGCTTTTGGATGGATAATGCGTAATCTTAACCTGCAACGAGTAACAGGCAATACAAGTAAAACAACATCGCAAACAGGAGGAGTAATTTTTGGCTCTCGCCTAAATTTACGTTTTGAATAGAGAAAAAGAGGATTTATTTTAAATTCCGTCATGTGAAGTATTTGAGTATCGCTGGATACTCGCTTTTCAAAAACAAGAGCGCCACTGTAAAATCTCACAAGATATGCTTAATTCTTGCGTATTGCGCTGTTACTATTACATCAAAAATTCAGGTAATTTTTCAATGACATCCCACCCTTTTTGACAAAGCTCTTCTTATCTGTCGCATACAAATTTGATATGAAAATGCTCTTAATTTGCGTTTCTCTGGCATATAGATTAAAATTGAAAAGAACACCTCTATCACCTTTGACCATTCCGCATCTGTTGACTTTTTTTAGGCAATAAATTTATGACATCTGATACGCCTTTCCTTGCTCTTTTGCCCTTGGGTGCACACGAATATCACGGAAATCATCTCCCCTTTGAAACCGATTGGATTATTGCTGAAGCTTTTGCAAAAGCACTTATTTTACAAACGAAAAAACAATTTTCTATCGCACTCTTACCGGTTGAAAAGATTGGCTATTCGGTAGAACATATGGATGTTGCTGGTACACAAACACGCACCTTTTCTAACGCTATTGAGCGATGGATAAATATTGGTGAAAACTGCTACCGTAAAGGTATTAAGCGTTTTCTTCTTCTCAACGCCCACGGAGGAAATTCACCTTTAATGAGCATCGTTATTACCGAATTACGAAGGCGTTTTTCAATGCTCGCGGTAGCAACAAGCTGGAACCGTTTCGGTCTACCGCAAGGTTTAATGAAACCGTCTCAACACCATCTTGATATCCATGGAGGATTTATTGAAACCTCCTTAATGCTCTATTTAGCACCAGAAAAAGTGCATATGGAGAAGGCAGAAAATTTTCATAACAAGCAAGCGGATATGATTGCCAATTATCAGTATTTACGGGCCTATGGTCCTCATGCTTTTGGATGGACAATGCGTGATCTTAATCTGCAAGGAGCAGCAGGCAATGCACGTGAAGCAACATCGCAAGCAGGTGAAGCAATTTTTTCTCATGTTCTTTGTGGACTTCGTGGTTTACTTGATGATATTAATCGATTTAAAATAGATGCCTTATAATAAAAAGGCGCACCCATGGAAAAGACACAAAATATGCCCGATAAACTTCCTGTTACGGTTCTTACAGGCTATCTTGGATCAGGAAAAACTGCTCTTCTCAATTACATTCTCAGCGAAAACAGCTATCTCTCATGGATAATATCCACACGCCCATTCTTCAGATCAAAAGAATGAAATTCAGAACTGTTTGTTAAATTTTTGGTGATGTTCAAGAAAAATCCGATAATACTTGAAAACAACTTAGGGAAAAATGCGTAAGGCTGTTTTCCAAGAAAGCCTTTAAAGCAACAGAAAACTTTGTTTAATCATACCCCTTGTTTTATGCAGAATCTTAGCATTTATTCTTTCAAGCTTTCCGGTTATAAGTTGTCCCTTTTTTTCAACCCTATCATCTGGAACATCAATACCGTGCTACACGCATCGCCTTAACATCTTCTTGTACTACCTTAGCAATAAGGAGAATATATTGAAATCTACCTTTTTCAAAATTTGCATTTGTACTTTATTTTCTCAAATGCTGGTACAGTACTCTATCAATACTTCCACCAGTTAACTAATAAATTTTATTGGCAATTCCATGCGTTTTCCCCCAACGCACCCTAAGGCAATATAAAAATCGTCCCTTTTTAGAAGACCGCTCATTGGCATAAGCATTGTAAATAAAGAAAAGAACAACTGTTGGAAAGTACATAAAGAGAAATGATGTTGAGACACTTTGATCACAATTTTACTGCAAACTTTCTTCCCCTTCTCATGAAAAATAAAAACACGCATTCTGCTTAATTGCTTTTATTATGCCTAAGCACAATAGATAATATATTTTGTGCTCTACTAATCCGTTTTATGTAAAGTCAAAATCAAAAAAAAGCCTAAAAATATTACAAGATAAATTTATCATTTTTATAAAAAACTTGTGAAAATACAGCTGAAAAACAATGATGAAATTCACAGAAAAAAGCAACTCTCTAAAAAACAACTGATAAGTTTACCCTAGTAAGGAAAATTGCTATAAAACGCGAACACTAACAACCATTGGGCTAAAAGCTTAACCTAGAAAAGAAGCAATAAACGCTTCTAGAAAACATCTTTTAGACACGTAAGAAACTTGTTTTCAAAATTGCTAGCACAATTAAAAGAAAGAAATATAACTTATCATTATTATCTTCAAAAGCTTGCCCAAAGATATGAAATGAAAAAAAGAGTATAGCGCAACAGGAAAACTGGTCTTAGAAAACCTAGCTTTGAGGGTGCAATTAAGTATATGGCGGATAAATCAGAGCACCTAAAGCAGAATATTTTAAGCAAGTTACACGTACACTGAAAGCCCCCACTATCTTGAAATCCCCTAGAATAAAATCTCCCTCTTTATAAGAAAAAATATGGTGACTTTTGTTCGTGAATATCAAAAGGGTGAAGAACTTTTGAGAAATCAACGCAGATTTTATAAACAAAAAAGGCAGCACACTGTGCTGCCTTTAGATCAAAGTCTGTACTATATCTTATATATCTTATCCTAAAACTGATAACGAAGTCCCCCCACAAAACTCGTTCCAGAAAAACCAGCCTTGCTAAGCTTATGCTGATAAACAAGATCACCATGAAGGGCAAACTTTGAAGACAATCGAGCATTAAAACCTAATCCAGCTTCTAAAGAAGAACCAAAAGCACCTAATTGGAAAGCATCTTTGAAATGGACTGATTGCTTTCCATCAAATCCATGCGCAAGGTAAAACTTACTATAGAAGGAAACAACACGTGCCTCATCGGTTACAGGAAAGGTCTTTGTTAAACGGCCACCCACACGCATCGCCCATTGATCAAGTTTTCCAAGCTCAATCTCAAAGTTGTCAATATCACGGGCCGGATTAATCCGGAGATGCTGATAAACAACCTGGACTTGGGGATCAAAAACAAATCCTTCATATCCAGTTGCAAATGACTGACCACCTGTCAATGAAACACTGAGCGGATTTCCCTTTAATGTTGCCGTCTTGCCACGTGCAAGAGTCAGGACATCACCCTTAAACAAACCATAAGAGAGAAGACCATCCACATAAAAGCCGGCATCATACTGCATGGTACCATAGGCTGTCACTGACCATTTATCAAATGCGCTTTTTTGGCTTTGTTCAACAGCTAAAGGCTGCAAAGAAAGTCTCTCATAAGCCCCTATAACTCCAAAAAATGTGTTACTATAAGCATTCTCGATTGTTTTGAGCAAAACACCTGCCTCAAGTGCATTATAACCAAGCTCCCCTCCGTAACCATATTCAAGGGCGGAAAGATTTGAGGAATAACGGTAATGACCAGCATAGCCACGCAAGAATAAAGCAGGGTTTTCATGAATTCTTGGCATTCCACCAGAAGTGGCCCGCAGTCTCTCCAAATGCTTATTTTGGTTGCTAATATTCACCAAACCAGCATGGAATAAGCTATTTGGTAACAGCAAATAAGTCGGAACTTGCGGAACAACATCCTTAACTCCCGGTTCAACAGGAGGGAAAGGACGACCCTCTGGCTCTGGCTCTGGCTCTGGCTCTGGCTCTGGCTCTGGCTCTGGCTCTGGCTCTGGACGAGGACCAGAGTCAAGATATTGATTTTCAAGGCGAAAATCCCAAAAATCTCCCTCACCTTTAACTAATCTTTGATGAGAACTCGATCCTCCTAAAGTGGATTCTGGACCATAAGCATAAAGCTTATACTGATAAGGTGTTCCGTGCAGCGCGACATAACCACCATCTAGCTGAAAAGAATCTTCGTTTGCTGTTCCAGAAACCTGAATGATGGAAATCCCTTGATCATTTCCACCATTGCCCGTATATCCCCCTGGACTTTCTGAAATGCTGCGCACATGTACTGTCGTTTTCCCAGCAGCATCACCATGAATTAAAAGCCGGTCAGTTTTTTGGTCTTTAAGAGCGCCCCCTTCATTCAGATACGTATTCAAATAAATATGCGCACCATCCTTCGCCCTATAAACTTCGCCCACCCCATTTCCAATGCGGAGTGTTTGATAATCGTAAGTTAGAGCAGATTCTGGTTTTTTAAAATCAATGGAACTGTCATTCGTAAGAAGTACTAATGAAACAGATGAATCATTTTTACGATCAGATTCAGGCGAACCTCTTTCTCGCTCTTTTAAAATCCATTTCGAACCAACGCCTAAATAAAGCTCGGCAGTAGAATGATCATCAACATAGGCTCCCCCTTCAAGGACAGAAGCACTCGCTAAAACTTTTACCAAAGCGCCCTTCTCAACTCTTAATAATGAATCTCCTGAAAGTTCGCTTTGCATTAAATTAACAACACCATAAGTAGCATCGGTACTATAGACAGCTATACTGTCTGGAACGGAAAACTTCGTCCTTCTCAAATTAATAGCCTCCAATCTAGGTGGAGTTTTTTGCTCATTTGAATCCTCATTATTCCGATATTCATCCCACGGTTTTTCTCCCCGAAAATATATACCGTAGGACATGTCTCCATTCACTGTAACAGAAGAAGATGTGAGATTAACCTCAGTCACACGGCTATACTTCGACAAATCTTCAGATATCGGAACTGAATTAAAAGTATTGACGGTATTTTCTGATAAAATGCCGTGAACATCAGTAAAATCAGCAGTCCCCTTAAATTTAACAGAACCACCTACATCCACAAAAAAACCCGCAAAATTTTCCTGATTTTTTTCTTTACCTTTTCCAGTAATAGCAGTACCTTCAAGAGTTACCACTCCACCTAGCGTTGAAGAAACTCCATGACTGTTCGTGAAATCAACTGATCCTTCATTCATCAAAACTCCTGCACCGCCGTAACTAGAAATGCTTGCCTTCCCATCGCTCGTCTTAACTTTTGTATCCTCTAAAATAACTAATGCATTATTCCCTATTGCTTCAACACCCCTATGACTTCCCTCAATAGTTCCCTTATGGACCTTAATTGTTCCATTACTGGCGTTAAGGGCTGTAACTGCATTCTTGATAATCGGATTTGTCAAAACAATTTTTCCGTGCTCTGATACAAATACACCACGTGTAAAAGATTTATCCGAAACTTCACTGCTAACAGTCACATTTTTTCCCTTCACGGCCGCCTTTTTCCCCTTTACCGTTATAGCAGTATTAGAAGGATATTGAGAAACATTCCCACTCGTAATCTTATAAGACTTATTGTCAATTGTATCCTCTTCGCAGTCATCGCACAGATAATATAAACCCTTATACAGCGTAATCTTCCCTTTATCATATTTGTAAACATACCTCCCTCCCCCTCTCTCCCCCCCTTCTCCACTAAGAACCTTATCGGTTTGTCCCGTTGTAACACCCTGGATAGATCCGCTACCCCCACGCTCTCCACTAAGCCCACTCAGGCTCCCTATGCGCTTCCCACTTATGAGACTCCCACTAATCCTATTGCCATCCCCAAGTCCGCTAACGCGTGCCCCAGAATAAGAAACAGGAACAACAGTAATATTATAATGCCTATTACTAGGCTCCTCTGCATTTGCACAAACCCCTCTTCCATTTTGTAGCAAAGAAAGGATAGCCGTTGTGAAAGTATATAAATATACACGATTTCTAAAAACTTTAATCATAGCTCCATCAAAACTTCCCTTCCCCTCTCATTGAAAACAAAAGCATTAGTAAAAACTTTCCCAAATACTAAACCAAAAGGGCGTATTTACTGCTCATTTGACTAGTGCAATGAAATTCCAAACAAGGTCGGCAAAAAATTACTCGCGACAAAAACCCCTTATAAGTGAATAATCATTTTACACACTTTATAAGTGTATAATACATTCTGTATGTCCTGTAAAGCGAAAATAAAACTATAACAAGAAATTAATAAAATTAACAATCTATAATTGTATTTTTCAAAAGCTTGCCCAAAGATATGAAATGAAAAAAAGAGTATAGCGCAACAGGAAAACTGGTCTTAGAAAACCTAGCTTTGAGGGTGCAATTAAGTATATGGCGGATAAATCAGCGCACCTAAAGCAGAATATTTTAAGCAAGTTACACGTACACTGAAAGCCCCCACTATCTTGAAATCCCCTAGAATAAAATCTCCCTCTTTATAAGAAAAAATATGGTGACTTTTGTTCGTGAATATCAAAAGGGTGAAGAACTTTTGAGAAATCAACGCAGATTTTATAAACAAAAAAGGCAGCACACTGTGCTGCCTTTAGATCAAAGTCTGTACTATATCTTATATATCTTATCCTAAAACTGATAACGAAGTCCCCCCACAAAACTCGTTCCAGAAAAACCAGCCTTGCTAAGCTTATGCTGATAAACAAGATCACCATGAAGGGCAAACTTTGAAGACAATCGAGCATTAAAACCTAATCCAGCTTCTAAAGAAGAACCAAAAGCACCTAATTGGAAAGCATCTTTGAAATGGACTGATTGCTTTCCATCAAATCCATGCGCAAGGTAAAACTTACTATAGAAGGAAACAACACGTGCCTCATCGGTTACAGGAAAGGTCTTTGTTAAACGGCCACCCACACGCATCGCCCATTGATCAAGTTTTCCAAGCTCAATCTCAAAGTTGTCAATATCACGGGCCGGATTAATCCGGAGATGCTGATAAACAACCTGGACTTGGGGATCAAAAACAAATCCTTCATATCCAGTTGCAAATGACTGACCACCTGTCAATGAAACACTGAGCGGATTTCCCTTTAATGTTGCCGTCTTGCCACGTGCAAGAGTCAGGACATCACCCTTAAACAAACCATAAGAGAGAAGACCATCCACATAAAAGCCGGCATCATACTGCATGGTACCATAGGCTGTCACTGACCATTTATCAAATGCGCTTTTTTGGCTTTGTTCAACAGCTAAAGGCTGCAAAGAAAGTCTCTCATAAGCCCCTATAACTCCAAAAAATGTGTTACTATAAGCATTCTCGATTGTTTTGAGCAAAACACCTGCCTCAAGTGCATTATAACCAAGCTCCCCTCCGTAACCATATTCAAGGGCGGAAAGATTTGAGGAATAACGGTAATGACCAGCATAGCCACGCAAGAATAAAGCAGGGTTTTCATGAATTCTTGGCATTCCACCAGAAGTGGCCCGCAGTCTCTCCAAATGCTTATTTTGGTTGCTAATATTCACCAAACCAGCATGGAATAAGCTATTTGGTAACAGCAAATAAGTCGGAACTTGCGGAACAACAGATCTTACAGCCTGTTCAGGAAATCTATTTTTAGAAACCGTAGAAGTATACGCAGAATCACTTACTTCAACATATTGATTTTCTAGACGGAAATTCCAAAATTCCCCACCATCCTTCATAAATCTTTCATCAACATGGTCTTTAGTTGAAGTGGCTTTTGGAGCGTAAGAACGAAGAGTATATTTGTAAGGGGAATCCTCTAGCGCGACATAATCACCATTCAGTTGGAAAGAATCTTTCTCCGCTTTTCCATAAACCTGAATAATAGAAACACTATGCGCTATTTTATCGCTAGGGTTGTTTTCTCCCACACTTCCCGAAACGCCTTTTACATGCACTACAGTTTTTCCAGAGACATCACCATGAATTAAGAGACGGTCGGTCACTTGAGCATCACTCGAATCATTAGGATTCAGACGTGCATTGAAATAAATATGTGCATTACCTTGCGCATTATAAACAGCCCCCACGCCTTTTCCGATACGAAGTGTCTGATAACTATCAGCTGTATTGGATTCTGGTTTTTCAAAAGAAAGAGAACTATTAATAAGATTTAGCGCTGAAATTGATGAATCACCTAAAGAGCCCAATTCTTGCAATTTCTCATGTTTCGGCCGCAATAAAGACCATTTTGAATTATTTGTTAATCCCAATTTGGCAGTAGAATTTTCATCAACACGAGCTCCCCCTGCAATAACAGAGTCATCCACCCAAACCAATATATTAGAGTTATTTTCAGATTTTAATAATAAATCTCCAGAGAGAAATGTTTTCTTTTGTATAGAAACAAGACCACCAGAATTATTACCATAAATAGCTACACTCTTTGGAACTTCGAAATTAGTTTTTTTCAATAAAGCTGTACCCGTTATACCTACAAGTGTTTGCTCTGGTGAAAATACAGAACTTCCATTTACAGGATGTCCCACTGACTCTGATACAATTTCCTCTGAGACCCTATTCTGATTCCGCTCAGCGACTCGTGCCATCCCATTAAAATATATACCGTAGGAACTATCACCTTCCACTTTAATATTAGAAGAGTCGATATAAGCGCGATTCATAGAAGGAGCAACGTCAGAAGATCTTCTTCTCCTGGAAGCACCCGTCTCAACGGAACCATTAACATCCATAAACCACAAACCAGTGGCATCAGTAACAACATTCCCATTAGTAAAATCAACAGAGCCACGATCGCTCAACAAAAAAGCTGCACGTCCAGGTACTTCTGTAGAAGCTGACTCTATTTGTCCTTTTTTTGCAGTAATGTTAACTTTGTCTAATTTAACATTTCCCCCCAACTCTGACCTGACAGCTATTCCATCCGTAAGAGTAATAGTCCCAGAGCTCATGGTTATCTCACCGCCATTACTCGCCAAACCAGCCATAGCTTGTGATTTCATGCTAATATCTGTAGTATCCAATTGAACAGATGAACCAGCCCCCACAAAAACACCTGCATAATCAGCATTGATCGTCCCATTAGTCATTTTGACTTTTCCACCACTTTGAGCCTCAAGCCCAATTTGGGAAGATTGAATAGTTGATTCCTTATTCAAAACAATTTCTGCATCTTTTTCTGCAAGCACAGCACTCACAGGCCGTAATGTATTAAGATCAATTTGATTCTTACTATCAGAAGAAACCGCACCAATAATAACCACATTCTCCATCTTAAGGTTTGTCTTCTCTCCTACACTTACAGAATGCTGACTGCTATCACTTACTCTCAGTGTAGCACCACTTATTGTATGTGATTTTCCATCACTGCACGAATAAGAAGTATGCTCACTCCCTGTAACATCTCTTCTCACTCTCCCTATACTTCCCGTATAATCACACGTAGGAGAAACAGCTCGTCCACCAACATTTGCAAAAGTAGATACATCAGATCCCCTAGTTACAGGAGATGTCTCAGATGCAGCAGAGAGAACAGGTTGCACAGGAGAAGTAGTCGAAGGCGCAATGGGTAATGTTTCAGATCTCGCAGATGTGGTAAGTAGAACCCGTCCTCTCGGTCCAGAACTCTGAATTACAGTAGGAACAGTATCAGGTGCCTTGGAGGAAGGATTAGACTCTACATTTTCAGATAGAGAAGCCCCAGATGTAACTATAGATTCACCACTAGGCGTTTCACTATACTCTGCTACAACAGTTTTTCCATCAGGTCCTATAATAACATAATCAACAACATCAGAAGCCTCTCCAGATCCCAAAAGTGATTCAGAATTCTCGGATGAATCAAAGTCCTCAGAATCTAAAGGATTTAAAGAAACTAACGTATTAATATCACTATCTTCTTCTTCAGATCTCGCTAATGAAGTAGGTTGAGGAGTTCTTAACTCAGAAGTCTCAGATATGGTCGAAGCAACAGGAATGGCTTGAGCTCCATCAGAATCTAAAGAATTTGACAAAATTGACGTACTAACACCACTATCTCCTTCAGATCTCGCTAATAAAGTTTCAGATACGGGGGAAACAACAGAAATAGTTTGAGCTCCACCTGTCATAACAGGAATCCCTTCACTTTGTGCACCTGCAGAAGCTAAAACCACAGACTGACTCTCTAAACGGTAATCCCAAAACTGTGTATTCGTTTGCTTCAATTTAGGATCGAAAAACATCGAGGCTGAACCCGAAGAAGATTCTTGATGAGAATTTGGACCATAAGCACGAAGAGTGTATTGATAAGGTGCACTATTTAACGTAACATACCCACTATCCAGCTGGAAAGAATTTTCCCTTGCACTTCCATAAACTTGAATAATCGAAACACTGTTAGGTTGATCCACCTTTTCTGATGAGGTGCTATCTGAAACAGAATGCACGTGCACGAAAGTTGTTCCAGAAACATCGCCATGAATTAAAAGTCTATCAGAGATTTGAACACTATCCGCATCGCTAGACATCAGATCTGCATTAAAGTAAATGCTAGAACGCCCATGAGCACTATAAACCGTGCCCTTTCCATTTCCAATGCGCAGGGTTCGATACTTATTATTACCGCGACCTTTTTCACCATGTTTACTTGTTTCACTCTCTTCACTTTCTGAAGAAAGAAAAAATCTAATATTACTATTTACAAGTCTCATAGATGAAATACATGAATCTATACAATCCGCATCTGAATTTCCAAAATCGCTGCTATATACACTCTTCGTTAAATGCCACTCTGACCCACCGGATAAAAAAAGCCTAGCATGAGAATTTTCATCAATGCGAGCAGCACCTGCGATTACAGAGTCATGAACAAAAACTGACAGATCGGAACCAGCTTCAGCTTTTAACAACAAACCACCCGAAAGAGTTGATTCGTCTTTCACAATGACGTAACCACCAAAATTATCACCATAAATGGCCACACCATCTGGAACTCTGAGACGACTATTTTTCAAAAGAACCGTACGTATTCCACCTTCATAACTGTCATTGCTTTCTTTAACACCATCACTGTATCCAGCAGAAAGGCCATCTCCTCTAGCCAAATTTAACATATTTTCTGAATCTGAACTACGAAAATATATACCATAAGATCTTTTACCGTTGACCTTAACAACTGAAGATTTGACACTGGCGCTCAAATCTAAAACATCAAGGCCCCCTTCATGGTTCGCAGCCTTTAAAACTTCTGTAACGTCATGCCCAAAAGAAGCAATATCATTGAGAATGGCAGGATCGACCTGAACAAAGAAGATGCCGTTATCCTCATCATTCTCATCAACATGAGAATTAAGATGGTAAACACCATCTAGTCCACCCACTTCGGCTCTGACTGAACGTTCAGTACGTTGAGTTCCTTCTTCATCTTCTTCTTCATCTCCACTTATATTAGTGAAAAGATCTAAATCTGTTTCAATACTTTCACTGAGAGTATTCTGGAAATTTTTATCAACCAACAGCACAGCAGCATCGGAAATATTGATATTGCCATTATTAAAGGAAATAGCACCTCCACTCGATAATAAAACGTAACGGTCAGGCTCAATATAAGAATCTATAGCTCCTTCTCCTCTTCCTTGACTCAACTTAGCAAGGCGAGAGAACATAGTAACATCAACTCCGTTCAATTGAACAAATCCCATATCTGTCGACATAACCCCTATCCCATCACCGCTAAAATCAATCGACCCAGATCGCATTATTATTGAAGATTTATCATTGCTCACCAGACCGATTCCAATGACTTCAATATCCACGCCATCCAAAACAATAGACGATTCCGAATTAGCCACCCCCCCTATATAAGTTTCTGTAATAGATCCACCTTTCATACTGATCTTTCCCTGTTCTTCACTTCGAAGCCCATAAAAAAAACCTTCAATATGTGATTTCTCCAAATTAATCGCTGTACCACCTGTATAGCCATTATCTGAAAATACAGCACCTCCTGAAATACCAAAAGTAACTATACTATCCATATCTGTAGAATCAGAACGACCAGCAGAATCACTAGAAGCTGTATCGTCCACCCCAAAATCAATCGATACTTCTTTCACACTAATAACTGCCCCTCCCTCTGCATGTACAGCATAGTCATTATATTTTTTCGCTTTAATACTACCTCCTGTTATTGCGAGTGGACTACTGCCATTAGTGCCATCACACAAAACAGGAGCTCTTTGCTGCTTATCACTAACCTCAGCTTTACACTCATAGGTAGATGACGCCTTAGGAGAACTAGCATTCCCCACAGAAATATCCACACCTTGTAAAAAGAAGAGAACGCTTGTTGTAAGAGCATATAAATGGGTACGATTTTTAAATACGTTAATCATAGATCCAACTTTCTAAAATAGACATCTTGTAAAAGCTCTAGAAGTAAAAGCTCTAGAATTGAGTAAAAATGAGATAAGCAGCTGGCTTTTAACATATGTTAGACGTCTTTACAACATAATGTTGTTTATGAATTTATCATATTGTGCATAAATTGTGCATAAAAAAGTCTAAATTACGCTTTTTAATAACCCTTTGTGATTTATAGAAGAGGATGAAGCGATGATGATCAAATATCTGAAATGGGTAACTTCTGTCTTGGTTGTTGCAATTAACTTTGCGACATTTTCGTGGGCAAATGTGAATGCAGAAAATGTGATCATTAATCATGTTTCAGGCACCACCACTGTTCCTATCTCTCCTCAAAAAGTTATTGTATTTGACCTTGCATCGCTTGATAATATGAACCGCCTTGGAATCAAAGCAATTGTCGGTGTTCCTGAAGGAAAAAAACCTGCTTATTTGCAACAATTTGATGATGCAAAATATGAAAAAATTGGCACCCTTTTTGAACCGAATTATGAAAAAATTGCCACCCTTCAACCTGACCTCATTATTATTTCATCACGGACTCAAGCTAAATATAAAGATTTATCCAAAATCGCTCCAACCATTGACCTTACAATAGGAAATCAGAACTCTCTTAAAGATATTATACGTAATGTGTCTATTTTTGGGAAAATTTTTGGTAAAGAAAAGGAAGCCGAGGAAGAAATTGCGGAACTTAACGAAAATTTAGCAGAAGTTCGTAAGAATATTCAAGGAAAGGGCACAGGGCTTATACTTATGACCTCTGGTGGAAAGATAAGTGCTTTAGGTCCCCAGTCACGTTTTGATATTTTGCATTCCGCATTCGGCATTGCTCCTGCAACCGATAAACTAATCGTGCAAAAACATGGACAACCTATTTCCCCTGAATTTATTCTCGAGACCAATCCTGATTGGCTATTGGTCATCGACCGAGATGCAGCAATTGGACGAGAAGGACAATCCGCAGCACAACTCCTTAATAATGAACTTGTTCAACGTACAATAGCTGGAAAGCAAAACCAAATTATTTATCTAGACTCTTGGAGTTGGTATCGAGCTAGTGGTGGTCTAACTGGGCTTAACGAAACAGTTCAACAACTTAATAAAGCCTTTACAACAAGCAAATAAGTGCACAAGCATTTACTTGTCTAATCATGAAATAAAGTTTTAAGAGTCGAAGTTGCCCATGAAAGACTTCTGCTCTTTTCTGTTAGAAAATAATTTAACGTGAAAAATTACTGGATAGCCATAATAGTTCTCGTCTTGCTATCTATCCTGAGCATTTTTGTTGGTTATTCTGATGTGACACTTTCCGAGCTGTTATTAGGCGATCCACATGTGTGGCTTATTTTCTGGCAAACACGCCTTCCTCGTACAGTCGCAGTGCTCTTGGTTGGACCGGCACTTGCACTTTCAGGCCTGATTATGCAATTGCTTGCACGTAATCGCTTTGTAGAGCCATCAACTGCTGGAACTCTTGAATCTGCATCTCTTGGCATCCTTTTTGTCATGATTTTCCTCCCCAATATCCCTGTTTTAGGAAAAATGGTCATTGCCGCAATTTTTGCCATGATTGGTGCATTACTGTTTATGCTTTTATTGCGCCAGATCCCTTTAAAATCCACTTTCATTGTACCACTCACAGGGATTATACTGGGTTATATGATTGGCTCCCTAACCAATGCTATTGCTGATCATGAAATGCTGCTGCCTTCTCTTCAAGCCTATTTATTTGGCAGTTTTGCAATGATTCTTGATGGAAAATACGAACTCTTGTGGCTATCTTTTCCCCTTTGTACTCTTGCCTATTTTACTGCTGATCGCTTTACAGTAGCTGGTCTAGGAGAAGATTTAACTAACAATCTTGGACTTAATTATCGTACTGTTATGTTCTTTGGTCTTTTTATTGTCTCATCAATCACCGCTGTTGTAGTCTGTACAATTGGCCGTATTTCCTTCGTTGGACTGATTATTCCAAACATTGTTTCAAATTTCATGGGCGACAATATGCGCCATACTGTTCCTTGGGTAGCAATCAGTGGCGCAGGACTGCTATTAATCTGTGACATCTTAGGGCGAATAATTCATCCTTCTCTTGAAATTCCTATCAGCACCATGATGGGGGTTATTGGGAGTTTTATTTTTATCATACTGCTTCTACGCTGGAGAAAGCGTCTTGGATAAAAAAAAGCAACAACGCTTGTACTAACAACGCTTATCATAATGGCATGCATCGTAATTAGTCTTTATATGACATGGAATATCAACATTTATACTTGGACATTCCGTCTAACGAAACTTGCCTCTCTTCTTCTCATTGCCTATGCAATAAGCGTTTCTACCGTTTTATTTCAAACAATTGTCAATAATCAGCTCCTCAGTCCTTCTATTATGGGGTTTGATCAGCTTTATATTTTAATAAAAACCATCACGATTTATTTTCTCGGTTCTCTTTCTTTGCCCTTTTTAAATGAAGAAGGACAATTCATTCTTGAAGCTCTCATTCTCATCATCTTTTCAATAAGCCTTTTTCGCTGGCTGTTCTCAGGGAGCTTAAAAGGACTTCATTTGACCCTATTGATTGGTGTTGTTTTAGGTGGCTTTTTTTTCAGCTTACGCATATTCATGCAATTACAATTGAGTCCAGATCAAATAATGAATTTAACGGACATCATGTTTGCAAATTTTAATAAATTCAATACGGCATTAATAAGCTTTGCCACAATCATTGTCTTCATTGTGAGTCTGCTTGGTTGGCGTTCACGTCACCTGCTTGATATTCTTGCGCTTGGACGCGAAAACGCTCTCAATCTTGGAGTTGATTATCACAAAAGCGCTACGGCTATTCTTATTTTTGTTTCTATTCTTGTATCCATTTCAACAGCACTTGTCGGACCTATCACCTTTTTTGGATTGTTAGTTGCCAACCTTTCCTATGAGCTTTCCCCACAAGTAAAACACAGTGTTGTTGTACCAATGGCAATATTATTGGCTATTATTTGTTTGGTTGGTGGACAATTTATTTTAGAACAAGTTTTCAATATGGCAGGACGCTTAAGTTTTATCATTGAATTTTGTGGTGGAACAGTCTTCTTAATTTCACTGATGAAGGAAAAACTAAAATGATTAAAATCAATCACCTTTCCAAATCTTATGGAGCTAGATTGATTATTGATGATTTATCCCTTCATCTTCACAAAGGAGGAATTATTTCTCTTATTGGCCCCAATGGTTCTGGAAAATCAACTCTTCTGATGATGATAAGACGTCTTTTACCAAGTAACAAAGGAATCATTAGCGTTGACGGTTTTGATATTGATAAAATGCCTCTCGATATTTTGGCTCAAAAACTTTCAATCTTGCGTCAAGATAATCCTTTATCCTTTCGCTTAACCGTGTACGATTTAGTAAGTTTTGGGCGCTATCCTTACTCTAAAGGCTGGTATAACAACGAAGATAAACAATATATTGACAGCGCACTGCGATATCTCGACTTACAAGACCTAAAAAATCGCTTTTTGGATGAACTTTCTGGCGGACAGCGTCAGCGGGCTTTTATCGCGATGGTCATCTGTCAAGATACCGATTACCTTCTCTTAGATGAGCCATTAAACAATCTTGATATGAAACATTCCGTTTCCATGATGAAACAATTACGTCGCACAGCCGATGAGCTTAAAAAAACCATTGTGATTGTCATGCATGATATTAATTTTGCATCATCATATTCGGATAGGATCGTTGCACTCAAAAATGGTAAAGCAGCTTATTGTGGAACACCGAAAGAAATTATGCAGATAGAAATTCTTAAAGACATTTATGATGTAGATATTCAGATCAAAACAATCGATGGTGTACCAATCGCCCTTTATTATCAATGAATTCCTCTCACTTATCAATAATCATAAAGATTCTTTTTTGAGCTTGCGTGCACTGTAAAATCTGCTAAAAATGACGACACCTTCCCGTTGGGGAATAGTTTAAAGGTAGAACAACGGACTCTGACTCCGTGAATCTTGGTTCGAATCCAGGTTCCCCAGCCAATCTTGATACCATCAATGCGTAAGATAGAAGTTTAGGAATTTTGATTCCATTGAATTTATTTAATTTATTTTTTGAAGCTTTTTGATTGATTCTATGGCGCCCTTTTTATAATTTACACATTTAATATACAGGGATACCATGCTGTCTTTTCTAACTAAAAAGCGCCTTCATTTGCAAAATTCAAGCCCCCTTTATTTTTTAGTCTATTGTATTAGCTGCACGTGTTTCTCCTGACTTCCTCAAATCATTTACTGATTTCTTGATAATGCCCCATAGTTGAAAAAAATCATTTAAAGCTCTCAAAAGTTGAATGCTCTGTCTTCTTTTTGCCACATCAGAAATATGATATCTCTTCACGCTTTTATGATGAGCACAATCACCAGTATTTTGCTAAATATAAAGTGTACAAACCAATCAAAAAAGCTTTTTAAAACTGAAACTTTTTAGGTTTTCTTAAAATACTCTTTTACACTTCTTTCAAAGCAAGCATCAAACTGTCAACACATGTTGTATATATTATGAGTCATATGGTAAATACGGGGCCATAAACAAAAACAGCTTGCTTGACAATTCCGGATGAAATGTGCTGACGAAATTATGAACGTCCCTGGCAGCTTACTCTCACCCTCAAAGGTATAAACCTCGAAAGAAAAGCAAAGAACAGAAGAGCAAACAATGAAACAAATTACTATTTCCTATTTGGTTTGCATTAAACTATTGCACATATGACACAGCCCCTAAGATCTCGGTAGCTCTGTAAAAAGATACAATAACAACATGTCTCATTCTTCTCGCCCTCTTTCTGAGTGATACTTAGAGACTACCATTAGTCTTCCAGTCCGAGCATACAACATGCTTTTCCCCTTATACTTTAAAATAAGGGAGAAAACCCTCTTACAACTGACTGCAACTTTCGAAAAATTGTGTACCTTCTCCTATAATGCCGAGGTCTTTAATTAAAAGGGGTCTTCCTATTACTCCATTATAAGCTTTAACATGAATGGTCTTGCCCTTCACCTCTACAAGGTAATAATCTCCATTGAAGAGTGCACCTGCTGTATAGACAGGAATATTGCCAAAAACCTTATCATTCTTTGCACGGCAATAAGACTGATAATGTGTGTGCCCAACGAATATTGCTTTGACATTATGAGCAGTAACGATTGACTTAAACACCGACAAATCTTTAGCATTCTTTTTACGAATAAAAAATGATTCACCATCAATGGAAGCCGCACGAGCATCGTGAAAATTGATAATTGTAACTTTACCTCTTGCATCAGCAGCAGCTAGATCTTTTTTCAGCCAATCCAAAGATTTATTGATGTACACTTTTGTAGACTGTCCCTTCAAACGAACCGTATAGCTTGGATAATTGTGAAGCTGCACATAGTGAACATCGCCATAATCCCAGGAATAACTCAAGCTCCCTTTAATTTCATGAATGTTTCCATCGGGAAGAAGAATTGAACTTTCAGTAACGTCTGCATCAAAATAAGATAATTGACGACGATATTGTCTTATTTCCGAGAGCATTCTTAAAACTGCACTGAGAGCGCAGGCATCTTGATAAAAATCGTATGCTTCAGGAATTGTACAATGACCAACATTATTGGCATAATCGTGATTACCTAACCCCTCATAAACAGGAGCTTCAAATTTTTTATAGACATTTTTATAATCGTCATAGGTTCTTTGGCGACCAAATTCCGTCAGATCACCATTGACAATATGAAACGCGGCTTTCTGGGCTTTTATGACACTGGCAACCTGCTCATTTATCTTTAACCATGGCTCCCTGTTGGATATTCCATTGGGGTCACCAGAGTTCAGACGCCACGGTTGCGGATCAGCCATAATGATAGCAGTATAATTTTTTGCAAGAGACTTTTTTTTCATAGACCAATCCATAAATGCACTATGATGAAATCTCTCATCGCTTTTTATTTTTTCAGAATCCAGATTAAAACAACCAGAAAGAGCAAAAGCAATTATTATAATGATATATAAAATTTTATATTTCATAAATGCGTCATCCCAAAAAAACACATCACATTATAAAAAGAGTCCTCAAAACAGCAATCTTTTAGACTTTTTTGTCGAAAATGTGTCAAAAATTCAAAATAATGACTTTTTAATAAATGTGCGGTTTGCTTATACCAAAGCATTGTTAGTTTTAAGCCTTCAACTTGAAGCAGTGCATTGGTTGAGATTTATGAGCTTTGGGTATGCCCATCTTATTGGAATATGTCTATTCCAAATGCCATCAATATGACACTTATCACAAAGTGAGCCCTTAGAGGAAACCTAGGAGCTATTGGTATGCTCTGAAATGTCGCCAACAGAAAAAGTGAGACACAAACCTATGTCCTATGTTTGGGCAGTTAGTTTCCATGGGTTTTAAGTACAAATATATTTAACAAGAATAATTTACAATCAACAGTGCTTGGTATTATCATTATATACTTTTTAAATTATAAATAAAAATAAAATAATTTCTGTATATAAATATTCATAACAACTTCATATCAATTAAATATCAACTTTGATAAAGAAATAAATTACAAAAATTAAAAACAACTATCTATTTTCTATTCTTCTTATGAAGGCTGCGGGGGAATAAATATTGGGGAGTTTTAAAAGAGAATACTGATGTATAAAAAATCCCTTTTATCGTGCACAGCGGTTGCAGCAATTGTGCTTATTTATCGCCAATTTCAACACATATTCTAAAAAGCTTGAAGTTGGTCAAGGGAAAACAGCAATACCTCCCTAGAAACACTTATAGATGCTTTTGGAAAAAGATGGTAGCGCAATTTATGATACTGATTTAACAATTACAACAAATTCCGATCAATATACCTCTCAGTGATTCTCTTTTGGCCTTTGTAGTATTATTGAATTGTATGCAATAACAACCATTAAAAGTTCCACCATTGCTCTTAACCGATCTAATAACGGTACAGTCAAAATGGTGGGAGGAAAATAATAAAAGAAACTACATTGATTGCAAGCAGCGACAGTCACATTGATGTTACGAATGTTCTCACAACAGTTACAGGTGATCCTGATCCTATAGAAATGCCAGCTGTTTATGGTTTACTGGGTACTGGAGATTTCTATTTTCTCCCTAAAATCATAAGATAAATTTGACTAATACAAAACTTTTCATTGAAAATAGTATGGTATAGACATAAGTTTTTCAAACAATAAAATTAACCTTAAAGTTTCGACAATGAGCGTCAATGTTTTATTACAAGTCACAGAAAATCATTCAATAAAATAGCCTCTTATAAACAACACCACCAGCACTCTCGTCCTAAATGCCGATCACTCCATCTTAAAAAAGTGGAGCAAGAGTTGATGAAACATCCACTTTAATTTCAAATCTAAAAAATAGCACAACATGGTTTTTTTAAAAAAGTACAAATTGGCCGATGACTTTCCCCATGATCCTGCAGAAACTTTCACTGAAAACGGGTTTGCTATCAATGCGCAACTGTCTTGTAATTTAGCCCTCCACGATATCAGCTATCAAAAAAAACTGCAAAAACCGGTATAACAGGAGCAAGTTTTACCTATGAAGTACGCTATCAGTTTTAAAGAAAAACTGTAAAAATAAGCGTATTTTATTCTATTCGTTTTAACAAAAAAGGCAGCATATTATGCTGTCTTTTTAATTTATAAATCCGAATTTCTTTATTATAGCCCCCTCTTTTACTTTCAACATAAAAAAGAAAAAGCGCTTTTGTAAATTATCACAGCTGATAGCAATATTGTTCTTTCGCTAAGAGCAAAATCTTTTGATCAAAAAAAGCTTTTTTCGTTTTGCTATATAAGCCTTAACAAACTGAACTGAACCTTATTATCATAAAAAAAACAATCATAATCAATAAATTATATATTTTTATTTTTTTAAAGTCCCTTTCAGGAGCCACCTTCTAATGTATGATTTAATCACTCATTTATCACAAAAATTGCTTGTGTACATAAACAGAAAAAGCGGAAAGTAATGATTTGATTAATTACACCTAAATTCACAACCCAAAAACATTATGAATCGGTGCTATAATCAAAAGTTTTTAAAAATTAATTTTTTCATGACTTTTATCGAAATCACAAATCTCTCCTAAACGATAAAAAGGAAAGAATACTATTTCTCACAGCATCTGAGTGTTTTTTAGAGTGGAAAAAATGGTGCCATTCGCGCGATAAAGAAACATCTTCCTGCTTTGCGAATAATTAGAAGAAATTTTTAGAAAATAAAAAAGATAAAAATTTCTCAAATATCAATGATATACCCCCTAAGTTATAAGTAAAAAATATTTTTATCTTAAATAATAAAACTGTCTCATAGATATTTATCTATTTTTATGCCATAGAATGAAAACAATAAAGCTTTTACAAAAAAAATAAAATCTTAAATAGAATATATTTGCAATAAAAATTTATCATCAACTTTCACTTATGAATAAAAAATTCACAATAATATTAACATTTACAAAATATTAATATTATTGTAGATAAATAAATACTAATTTTTAAGAATAATTAATTTAGATGAATTGCATTTTATAAATTAAATAAAGTATTTTATTTTTAATAGAGATTAATTTTGGAATTTACTTAAATTCAAATAAGATAAATATTTTTTATCCTTCTTATTAAACTGGAAGGATGACATATAAAACTTATATGGAACTTACAAGTTAGGATGATATTGGATGTCTAAAAAATCTCTTTTATCATACACAACCACAGTAGCCATAATAGTGTTCAGTACCCACTTCAACGCATATGCTAAATCTTTTTCTGCTGATAAAGGAGAAAATAAAATTGCTCTACCCCAAGAAAGCTACAAAAATATTTATGCATTCGACGGTGGTAAAATTTATGGCAAGGATCTCAAGATAACCGGTCTCCCAATAAAAGAAGGATCAATCATAAAAGACATAAGCGGTGCAAAAGCCGAAAACCCTGGAAGCATGATTGAATTAGAAGGAGATACAACAATAAAAAACGTTGCGATCGGTCTATGGGCAAAAGAAAGCGGTACGATTAAAATGACCGATGGTTCTATTCACGTAAAAAAGCTGAATATACAAACGCCAATTGGCATAGAAGCTAAGTCAAATGGTGCCATTGCGTTATATAATGTAAAGATTAAAGCAAGCAATCAAGACCAAAGCACAAAAACAATGAATGAAATAGGAGATGGAACGGGAGCAAGCTTAAAGAATGGGGGAACATTGAAAATGATTGGAGGCTCCATTAAAGCCAATCACTTAGGCGTTGCTTTAGAAGAAAGCAATAGTGATAAAAATGAGTTAAAAAATGTAACAATTGACCTCATGGATCTCACAAATACCGCAACAGAGAGCATAGGAATAAGCGCCATTAAAACAAGTAAAATTGTTTTAAAAAATGTAACAGTTAAGCATGCAAGAACCAGCATATATGCAAGTGATAATTCTCAAATAACAATATCTGGGGGCTCAATTCAAGGAAATCATACAGGAATAAATGTTGAAAAAGAGAGTGTCATAACTCTAAAAGATAATGTTGAAGTTTTATCGAATGGCCATGGACTTTCTGCAAACGGTCTGCAATCAAAAATTACTATGATAGGAGGAACACTTAACACAGCCGGTTTACAACCTGCAGTCTTAGCGGGGTCTGGAGGACAGATCAATCTTACCGATGTTGTTGTGCACACTGATGATAATGGAACACAAATGCAAGAACTAGAGATGAAAGATGCACTCTTAACAACGCAAGGTTTACAGGCACAATATATGCAATCAAAAATCACCATGATAAGAGGGTCTATTACCACAACTGGTTTGAATCCTGCAGTCTTAGCGGGATCTGGCGGGAAAATTGATCTTACCGATGTTTCTATGAATGCATATAATGTTGGACTACAAGCCCAAGGTGAACAGTCGAAAATTGTCATGAAAAAAGGAGCACTTACCACAACTGGTCTACAACCTGCAGTCTTAGCGGGATCTGGAGGACAGATTCATCTCGCTGATGTTTCTATAAAAACCAATGATATTGGGCTCCAAGCACAAAATGATCAGTCGAAAATCATCATGAAAAGAGGAACACTTATCAAAACCGGACCACGATCTGCTCTCTTTGCAACACGCGGCGGACAAATTAGTTTGCTGAGTGCTCAAGTCCATACTGACAGCGTAGGACTGGCAATACGAGGAAAACAATCAAAGATCACACTCAAAGATTCGAAGGTCCTTGCCAATATTGTATTAGTAGGGAGACCCAATGAAGGTGATCCTGGCGAAGCTAACGTAATTGCAGATCATTCTCTCTTAGAAGGCGGAGCAAGAAATTCCAAAAAGAATCCCACCCAAACAATCTTTAGTTTGATTAACGGCACAACATGGTATTTAAAGGCGAGCACAAAAAACGATATTAGACACCAAGCTGATTTGATTAAAAAATTACATTCTGAAGTTTTTATGCTTAATCTCAACAACAGTACTATTGTTTTTAAGAAACCAAGAGAAGATCATTACCAAACATTACATATAAGCAGTCAAACACCTAACATCATAAACGATAACACAACAAACAAAACAGTCTACACTGCGACAGGTGATGCAAGGATTTATTTTAATACTGAATGGAGTAATGGTTTGCCAAAAGACCAACAAAAAACAGACCGTCTTCTTGTTCATGGCGATGTATCAGGGAGCACAACAGTTCATTTCAGTAACCTTTCAAAAAATGAGCCATCAAATATAGAGAACACCATCCCTTTGAATATGCGTGGTGTTTCACTCGTTCAAGTTTCTGGAAAAGCAAATGAAAATGCATTCAAATTAGCAAATGGTTATGCCACAATAGGCGGTTTGCCTTATAAATATACACTGAATGCCTATGGACCAACATCCAGCCATGGCAAAGCGAGTCTTGAGCAAAGCCTCGTGGGAGAAGAGCAGAATTTTTGGGATTTCCGCTTGCAAAGTGCCACTCTTGATCGTGAGGAAAAAATCAAAGCTCTTGTGCCACAAGTAGCAAGCTATTTGGTGATGCCCAACGCTTTATTCTCCGCTGGATTCACTGATGTAAACAATCAAAATGCATTGTTAAACGATATGCAAACAGCACTGTTTGCACCAGAAAGCCATAAAAAGAGTGGGATCTTCTTATCCTCCTATGGCAATAAGATCACATTATCTTCTAACCGTAATCCACTACAATATGGTTATGGTGCTGATGTCCAGCATACTGCATTGCAAGCAGGCATTGCACTGGCAGGATTAGAAAAGCAAAACATTACCACAAGTCTTGGACTTTTGGGGACATACGGAAAGCTAGCTTTTACCCCTAAGGATATCGAAGGCGCTGAGAAAAGCACCATTGATAAATGGTCATTCACCGTATACGGCAACATCCAGCATAACAATGGCATATATCTCGATACGCTTTTTTCTTATGGAACTCTCAAGGGAAATATCACCACCGCCTTCATCGGAACTACCACGCAACTGAATAAGACAAAAACATTGAGTGCATCTGCCACCGTTAGCCAAAAATTGGGAACCGGTGTTGAGGGGTTGGTCTTTGAACCACAAGCACAGTTTGTTTATCAGCGTCTCATGTTTGAAAAACTCTCAGATATTGATGGCTTTGAAGTAAATATGGGCAAGCCTCATCAATGGCTGGTACGTGTTGGCGGACGTTTGATACAAACTGTAATGCCTGTTGAAAGAAACCGTGCTGTTTCCTTCTATGGTAAAGTGAATTTCATCAAAGCTTTTAGTGATAATGGTACGATAAAGATTGGTGATACTTTCCATCGTGATTCTATGGGATCTTCCCTTGAAGGCGGTTTTGGTGTGAATGCTCAACTCTCTCAGAATATCGCCCTTCATGCTGATGTTAATTACCAACACAAGCTCCAAAAAGCTGGCATATCTGCAATTAACTTTTCCGGTGGAATACACTATGGCTTTTAAAAAAGGCAGCACATTGTGCTGCCTTTTGTATATATGAAACCTGTTTTTCTTTCCCTCTCAAAGAACCTCTTCACCCTTTTCACCCCCGGGACATATGACAGAGCACCTCTTTGCAAAGCTCATCCAACCAGATCCAAAACAATAAGGTATTGCACCACAAATTGGTGCAAAATAACCATCCAGTAAAACAAAGAGAAAAAATATAGGAAGCATCAATCAATGCTCTTTAGAACAAACATAAAATGCGTTTGAGCTCAAAAAATTAAGACAACTTTCTTACAAATTCTGCTTATTCACTTGCCCTGCCCCTTTCCTTCTCTTTTTCCTCAAGTCGCAAAAAACATGGACAAAGAAGATGCTCGCCTTCAACGAAAGTTTTTTAGCAACCTATCATTCACTTACAATATCTTTGCTGAATAGATATTCACTCTTTTAAAAAAAGCTGTAAAAGATAATATCTCAAACCTAAATTTTGCAGATAACAAAAAGTAAATTACTAAACCTAAAAAACTATCCATTTTCTATTTTTCTTATAAAGTTTGCTGGGAAATGAATATTGAGGACTTCTAGATAAGGAGAATATTGGTGTCTAAAATCCCTTTTCTCATGGACATTTGTTGCAGCAATTATACTGTTTGACGCCCATATCAGTGCATGTGCTGAAAAACTTGAAATTTTTGGAGAAACAAAAGAAGTATCTGACACAACTTATGAGATTATTTATGCTAAAGACAGTGGAAAAATCACCGGTAAGCATTTAACGATAATCGGGAATGAAGAGACAAACCACCCCCCCAAAGAGCATGAAGCGAATATTTTTGCTGCTGTAACAGCTGATAGCCTTGTTAGTGTGATTACTTTATTAGAACATACAGTTATTTATAGCGGATAAACGAATTCTCCGATTAATGTAGCACTTATCACAGAGAATGGTGGATCAATCTGTTTCCAAAGGCTGTATTGCAGCTACATTTGCTGCTATTTTCGATACCACCAATGATAAAGGAATCAGCCTGACAAATGTGAAAATATAGTGAAAATAGCAATACAAGCCAACAAAGGCCAAGTTACTTTGAAAGATGTAACCATATAATAAAGCAGAAACCAGCATTGTTACACAATCTGATTCTCAAGTAATAATATCCGGAGGATCCTTTGATGGAAAAATGTTCGCTCTCAACAGCAGTACTATTACTTTAAATAACAAGCTTACGTAACATCTTCTAATGGTGATAGACTATATCCAGATGGCTTAAATTCCACGATTACCATGACGGGAGGAAGCGTAATAGGGGAAACAACATGCATTGTTAGCAGAAAACAGCGGACAGATTCACGCCATAAATGTTGTTCTCACTACAAAAGATGGTAAGGCAATCGGTGCAATTACATTTGACTCTGGCAGCATGATTAAACTGCATGGAACGATAACGATTAACAATACTTTTGACGATCTTGGAACAAGAGAAGATGAAAAATTGTCAGTGAAGATTTAACAATAATCGGTTCTGAAACTAAAATTTTGATCCTGAAAACGAAAAAAATGGAGTATAGACCGAGAACCCTGGTATTGAAATTCAGTCAAAGAGTAAAACATTGATGTTGGTATTTCTAAAGTCAATAGAACACAATTAAGATGGTCAATGGCACTCTTGATGAAAATTCAAAACCCACAGATTTCGATATCGAATCTAAAGTACTACAGAGTATAATGGGAAATAAAATAGAAGCAAACAAAATTGCATTGTTATCGGTAGCGGACAGCAGGTAGGCATATTAATCTAATGGATGTTTCTGCTACAGCTGGGGTTTCTGGCTTGCAATTTATGAGTTTATCTACTACTGATTCAGCTAAACTACAAAAGCATCGAAACAATGAAATCAATTTGACCAATACAAAGCTACTGGAAAATGGCACCAGAATTCTCCTTGCAGTTCTTGCTAAAAAACGTTGAAAATGTTACAAATTTATCAATCGGTACAATCAATCTTAACAATTCAGAAACCCGCGCTGGTGTCTTATTAGGAGACAGAGAAGGTGTTTTGGGGGGATAAGTTAGCAACACACCCTGAGAAACAGAACGCTTTCTTCCTCTCCATCTATGAAGACAGCAAGCTTATCATCTACCCATGGTCCTCTCCGACATGGGTTATGGCGCTGATATTTGCTATGCTGTTGGACAAGCAAGTGACACATTAGCCCCTCTAGAAAACCAAAATTTCACCATGCATTGGGGACTTATAGGAACCTATGAGCGACACTGCTTCACCCCAAAGCACATGGAGGATGCCGACCCAATAAACGGGTCCTCACAGCTTACAGAAGTCTAAAACATAATAATAATGGGTTATCTGTCAATATCTTCACATCCCATCCTGTGGTATGCTAAACAAAGATCTTACCACTGCCCTCATCAAAAGTACTGCAAAATTGAATGATACAAAAACATTTAGCGCTTCGGCCACCGTTAACAACAATTTGCCAAAGGTATGGTCAGGGACAGAGTTTGAACCACAAGCACAGCTTGTGTATCAACAATTGTCATTTGATACCCTTTCAGATGCCGATAACTTAGAAATCGATATGAAAAATCCTCACCAATGGTTAGCGCGAATTAGCGGACATTTAAACAAAACTGTTTCCGCTGAAAGCAACCATTCCTTTTCCTTCTATGGAAAAGTGAATCTCCTCAAAACTTTTGGCGATGATAAAAAAATACAAATTGGCCGATGACTTTTCCCCTGATCCTGCAGAAACTTTCACTGAAGGCGAGTTTGGTATCAATGCGCAATATCTCAAAATTTCCAATATTATGATTCATGGTGATACTCTGTTGACATCTTATCAAAATAAGTTTTCTGAAATCCTTTTTTCCACTAGTCTGCATTATCGTTTTTAAAGATTTTCTGAAGCAAATTTTTAAAGTATAAAAGAACTCTGCATAAAAACTCATTTTGATATTTACAATAAAAACATAATGATATAATAGCCTTCTTGGTACGTGCACCATCAAGGATGATGGAGTATGCATGAAGGATATATCAATATAGGGTGTACTATGTATAAGAGAAATTTTTTATTATGTACAATTGCTGGATCTTTGATTTTCTCCTATTTAAGTTCGGCTTATGCAAATACACCACCTCGTGAAATTCCCAAGGTTTATGTAAAAGAGGGAGAAGAGACTTTTAATAACGTTGTTATCCGCGATAGATATAATCCAGTGATCGCTGGTGGATCACAATCAGTCGCCACAATTACAGAAGCGATAATAGCCTCAGAAATTGTAGGGTTGAGTGCAACGAGAGGTGGGCGCATTAATGCTACAGAAATTGATACAAAAACCCTGATAAAAGGTTTAGAAATTACAAACGGTATAATCAATCTTGAAGATTCAATCGTACATGTCAAAGGAAATCATGAAAGCTATGGTATTGTTTTTGGAAAGGTCTTTGATTTCCATGTAAATAAAGGCGAAGAAGTTGTTAATAAGGCATTTCTTACCAATACAAAACTTCTTGTGAGAGACGGCATAGGTATTCTGGGACCGTACTCAAATGCTGAGATTAGACTTAAAAATTCAGAAATTCTTTCTGATATGTTATTGAAAAATAGCGATGAAACAGAGATTGATCCTGTCACTCTTACATTAACTGCTGACCATTCAATTTTGGAAGGAAGAGCAAAAACATTACAAAAGAACACAACAGTTTTTACTCTGAGCAATAACAGTAAGTGGTACTTAAAGATTAGTCAAAACGAAGTAGATAATAGTAGTAGTCTATTTAACTACGTCCTCCTTGACATTAATAAACGAGCACATTCTAGTGTTTCAGTCCTTAATCTTAACGATAGCGCCATCGTGTTTAATGCGCCAACTGTGTTGACGGAGGGCCATTATCAAACCTTGAGTGTAGGACGAGAGCAAACGGCTGAATATTCTGACCCACAGAGCAATAGGGACCTTAATGAAAAAACAGTCTACACTGTGACAGGTGATGCAAGGATTTATTTTAATACTGAATGGAGTAATGGTTTGCCAAAAGACCAACAAAAAACAGACCGTCTTCTTGTTCATGGCGATGTATCAGGGAGCACAACAGTTCATTTCAGTAACCTTTCAAAAAATGAGCCATCAAATATAGAGAACACCATCCCTTTGAATATGCGTGGTGTTTCACTCGTTCAAGTTTCTGGAAAAGCAAATGAAAATGCATTCAAATTAGCAAATGGTTATGCCACAATAGGCGGTTTGCCTTATAAATATACACTGAATGCCTATGGACCAACATCCAGCCATGGCAAAGCGAGTCTTGAGCAAAGCCTCGTGGGAGAAGAGCAGAATTTTTGGGATTTCCGCTTGCAAAGTGCCACTCTTGATCGTGAGGAAAAAATCAAAGCTCTTGTGCCACAAGTAGCAAGCTATTTGGTGATGCCCAACGCTTTATTCTCCGCTGGATTCACTGATGTAAACAATCAAAATGCATTGTTAAACGATATGCAAACAGCACTGTTTGCACCAGAAAGCCATAAAAAGAGTGGGATCTTCTTATCCTCCTATGGCAATAAGATCACATTATCTTCTAACCGTAATCCACTACAATATGGTTATGGTGCTGATGTCCAGCATACTGCATTGCAAGCAGGCATTGCACTGGCAGGATTAGAAAAGCAAAACATTACCACAAGTCTTGGACTTTTGGGGACATACGGAAAGCTAGCTTTTACCCCTAAGGATATCGAAGGCGCTGAGAAAAGCACCATTGATAAATGGTCATTCACCGTATACGGCAACATCCAGCATAACAATGGCATATATCTCGATACGCTTTTTTCTTATGGAACTCTCAAGGGAAATATCACCACCGCCTTCATCGGAACTACCACGCAACTGAATAAGACAAAAACATTGAGTGCATCTGCCACCGTTAGCCAAAAATTGGGAACCGGTGTTGAGGGGTTGGTCTTTGAACCACAAGCACAGTTTGTTTATCAGCGTCTCATGTTTGAAAAACTCTCAGATATTGATGGCTTTGAAGTAAATATGGGCAAGCCTCATCAATGGCTGGTACGTGTTGGCGGACGTTTGATACAAACTGTAATGCCTGTTGAAAGAAACCGTGCTGTTTCCTTCTATGGTAAAGTGAATTTCATCAAAGCTTTTAGTGATAATGGTACGATAAAGATTGGTGATACTTTCCATCGTGATTCTATGGGATCTTCCCTTGAAGGCGGTTTTGGTGTGAATGCTCAACTCTCTCAGAATATCGCCCTTCATGCTGATGTTAATTACCAACACAAGCTCCAAAAAGCTGGCATATCTGCAATTAACTTTTCCGGTGGAATACACTATGGCTTTTAAAAAAGGCAGCACATTGTGCTGCCTTTTGTATATATGAAACCTGTTTTTCTTTCCCTCTCAAAGAACCTCTTCACCCTTTTCACCCCCGGGACATATGACAGAGCACCTCTTTGCAAAGCTCATCCAACAAGATCCAAAACAATAAGGTATTGCACCACAAATTGGTGCAAAATAACCATCCAGTAAAACAAAGAGAAAAAATATAGGAAAGAGTATTTTGTTGCATAAGAAGAGTTTATTATCATGTACATCTCCTTGTGCTTTGTTTTTTATCTTAACTTAGACAAGTAGGTACCTCTGATCTCAATAATCAAACGCTCAGATCTTCACCACCATCCCTCAGTAATTTGATCAGCACTTCAATATCGGTAGCTAACATCTCTGAAACGGTGGATTCTTTTGCTATGGTCGGACACAAATCCGTATTTCAATCAGACAATTATGGTTTTTACCCTTGAAGCTTCCTCTTTTTCCCAAATGAGGCTGCCCTCCCATTTCAGAGATAAACTAAACAGATATCCACAAATACTCCTTGTCCTCATCTGGCAAAAGCTGTAACAAAAGAAAGCACTGAATTGCTTAACATCAAACATGCAGCTACCTTAGAGGTGGATGTTGATTTACAGTTCACCTCCTCCCCGCCCTAAAGGACGATGGTTCCCCCTAGCGCCAATCTGTAAACAGTCTAGCTTCTTTCGGGGGATTTCCCTGCTGACCACTTATGCGGTTTACTTCAGAGGCTCTATGGGCAAATCCTGCCCTAAATATTCTCTTTAACTTCACTCTTATATACTTAAAAGAAAACTGAAACCATACATGAACGTCATTGTATTTTTGATATGCATGAATGTTCCGTATATCAACGTCCTGAAGGACAATGTTTCAAGGCACTATAATAAAAAGTATGGACTTCATGAGGAATAACAACGTCATAAAACGCAAAACATACTAGCGATAGATTGGAGAGATGTCACAGCTTTTTATCAGACACTGAGCAAAACAAAAATAACAACACATCTGGCTTTTTTACGTTTTCTCATCCTTATGGTTGCTCACACTCATCCCTCGAGTCATCTTCATGAAAACCAAATTGAAGAGAATCTACGGACAATCCCTGCTGAAGGTATGAAAGGAAAGCATAATGCTACAACAGATTTTCACATGCCTTTATCCTCTAAAGCACTGAGAGCGATTGAACCAACCCATTTTCTCTCCCAAATTTGTTTTCTCCTTTTCATTTGCAGCCATGTTCCCTTTTCAAAGAAAAGGCATATCACAGCAACTTGACTTGTGGGATATGTCCCTATGGTTTTCGTTCTAATTTACCTAATTGGCAAGAAGAAACAACTGATATTCTAATGAGGTAACAGCAACAATTCTAAGACATATATGATGGGGAGGAAAGGAAAACGGGCTTATCGTCTTACAATTTTTTTAAAAGCGCTGTGTCTTTATGGCCATCCCATTAACAATGGTTGGTACGTATTTGCGAGCATTGCCACAAACTATAATCACCACTGAAGAAGGCAATACTGCCTAAGTATTCTATAGATGACGAGATATCTATCAATAATTTGGATATGAAAATATTAGATTGGTTGCAAAAGTTTATTACCTATTTTGCTAAGAAGGCTGCTAAACAAATACACACGCCCAGGCAATTACAGTGTTGTAACCATACATAATAGGAATTTCTTAGATCGAACTGCATATGTTAGCACCCCAATGCGATGCGATGGTCACTGGATTTGTACGCTAGGCGTTTATACTGATATGACAGCATAAAGCAAGCTGCACTGTTACAGTATACAAAATTGCTGCAACGTAAACAGCTGTCAAAGCATCTTATCTGGGATCATCTAAAACCCATCTTATCACGAGAAAAATATTTTCAAAAGGTGACGGACTATCGTAAAAACTTTTAAGGATGATCTTATAAGATAAGAAAAGACATCCACCATCGATGTGATAACATAGAGACCACCCATCACCCACTCTTCCTGTCGTTCATTTGTAAATTTTTTCTATAATACGCAGATATGAAAGACACTCTCCCATAAAAAAGAGGCGTTCCCCCCCCCCACGACGCAAGAAGCCGCCATCTTCCTCCTGAAAAACGAAGGAGCAATCCCTCTTCTCTCCGTAGCAGCCCCGCCGCGTTTCTCTCAAAGGGAAAATTCTTTTCAATCAACCCAAATAGAAATTCCCACACCTTCTCTCCATCAAAAATCAATCTCTCTTAAGGAGCAGATTTTTTGCAGTGTGAGAATCAAGATTGCATCAATCGTGCCATAAGAGATTAAAATACCCAAGGCTGCTAAACAAATCCACACGCCCAGGCAATTATTGTAATCACTTACGCCCGGTATTAATCAAAATTGGATCACAGGTTCAATCCGCTTCTTTTGTACGAGCAGCGGTTTGTATATCTTGCGAAAGATCGTTTACTGCATCCAAATGAATTTGAAGCAATTCACTATTACGACGTAATTTTTCCTGTAAATCTGATAACAAGCTTTCGACCTCACTCGAAATATCTTCATTCATGTAGCGTTTTATATCGCTCATAGATTTATTAAGATCACGTAAGCCACGTGTTTTACATAAATTTATTTCTTCGTAATCTGGAATACCACTGCTCTCTAGCATGTTACTTTCATAATCGATCACTTGTGCTAACCCTTTAACAGCAGCCACAAATTTTGTCATTGCCCAATCACGATCGATAAGGTCGTTATCAAAGACTTTTGCTTTTGATGCAACACTATCATCCCCATATTGCACGACAGACATTTTTATTTCCCCTTCAACAGTATTGTTCAATCTTGATCTCAAATGAAGAAGATTAAACAACCTTTCTTTAATGCTGGTACACTCGATTGAGTTCATTGTGCGAATATTGTACCAACAATAGCACGACGATCCTTAAAAGCGTATACCTGTTCAATTTTCAAATTATCGTATAAAATATATTTTTTCTTATTTGCTCCAAATCCCCCCCTTGGTGCGATACCAATTCTATAAAACGCTAAAAATCTCTACACCAATGTGCTGCAGATATCACGAATTGCCGATCTTCGACAAAAAACGATCATGCGTTAACGGATAGGCTCAACAAAAATTTGTAACATATAAAGATTGAGATTTTTAAAAGATTTCAGTATTTTACCCTCCATAGCTTCTGGCTTTCTATGCATCTAACGCTGCCTGTCATTTGGCATTACATACGATCAAATTACACTCATCCAGAAAGATTCATTCTTCTCACATGTTTTGTTCTCCATACGCACAATATTTCACACAAAACACAAGAAAAACACTCTCTGAACAAACCACACGACAACATCAAAAAAGCTATCTAAAAATAGCTAAACAGCCACAGATTTCCCTTTTTAATTATCATTCGCTTTTCTTTGCACATATTATAGTATAGGATTTTTCTGACCCTTTCAAGAGTTCCTGACAAAACGTAAAGCCTCTATAATCCTTCAATCCATAAATTTTCAAATCTTCCCATAGAGACGTTTTCATCCTTTTGTTTGCAAGATAACCCTCTCGCATCTCACCAAATAACCCACAGCTTTGCTCTTGATATAGCTTTTTTGCTCCTTAAACAAAAAAAGAAATCATAAGAACAATAATTTCTTCTGCGAAAAGAAAGCTTCTGCCGAAAAATCTACCTTGACTCCCAACATTCAGGATCGCGCTCCATCGCTGCTCTTCTCTTGCAATGATCATTTATAATCTTATTTGATACACCTTCAACGCAGGGACCCTTCTTGAAACCAGTGAGCTGTTACATTTTCTTTAAATGGTGGCGGCTTTTAAGCCAATATCCTTGTTATTTTGGAAGCTTCACATCCTTTCCCACTTAACCATACCTGGGAACCTTAAATGGTAGTCAGGATTGTGTCCCTCTCCACCACGACGGACGTTGGCACCCACCATTTCATAAAAAGCAGCTTTAGCCGATCTTGTCATGGCGTAAAATCAATCAGAACACTTGTATAAAAAGAGCTTTTTGTTACACGACTATACAGAAAAAACAAAGGCACAACAAAGTTTCACTCTATTTTATAGCCTACAGCGCTAAAGCGCTTCAAATCCTTATAAAAAAGAAAGATTTTAAGCTTGCCAAGTATATTGTATCAGCATATATTACAGACTGTAACATATCGTTATTAAAAAAATTGATACCACAAAGAACAGAAAGAGGTTCTTATGGCCGATATAATAAAAACCGCTATGCTTTACTCAACGTTGATTGTCACCATCAATGTTTTCGTTGTTCTAGCTCTTGTAATAGAGATGCATTAAACATAATCTCTTAGTTTTTTCGTGAACCACACAAATGAGGGTCTCAAATTCTCATAAGATCATAGAAAGACTTTAAGTAAGCTGATAAATCGCGTTACCAATTCCAAATGTCGCTTCCAACTCTTCCGACGTTAATTTTTGCTTTTTGTATGCATTTTTAACAATCAGGTTTATTTCGTTCTACCTTGAATTACCACTCTTCCTCAGAGTGATTCTTTTTATCTTCTACTCTCTATTGAAAAGCAGAACACAACAAAAACCTTAAACTTTGTTGGCTTTTTATGCGGTGGATGAGTGTAGACCACCTTGTGCTTAATATTTTAGACGCAAATCTTGTTTTGTCTCGTAGAGGCTGTTCTTTACGTCTAAAATAGAGAAAACCTCCACAACAGATAAGAGATTTCCCATTTATTGAAGTCTATTTCGTGGATATTCAAAACAAAATTCACTCTTTCTTGATCCAGAACAAAAACCAATACTGTCACAATTTATTTTTCATAATTGCACGGTTGTCTTGCTATTTTTCTGATTTACAAGGTTTTAAGAGTGATTTTTAGTGTCCCAAAAGAATATCTTGAGCCGCGGATCCTCTTTCTAAGGAACACTTCTTTTCCCATTTATTGAGTAACTTTTGATCTTTCTAAACATAGTTTTTTCGCAACCAGCAGCAATAATCCCAGTGCAAAGAAGCAAAGTTATTATAATAGCTTTATGCATGATATGACGATGGCTTGATTTGTAAGCTTTGCGTTGGTAACATTGCCTGCACAGCTATCAATGATGTTTAAAGTCTTTTACCTCTGGCAGCAGCTTTCGTACCTTTTCGCTTTTAATCGCTTCTTTTCTTTCATAAACTGCTCCATAAAGAAATTCACCTAAAGCTGTTTAACCTTGATGACAGACAGTATTGGTTTTGTTGATTTGCTGCTTGTAAAAACATCAACTGCAGTTTCTGATCCTGGCTCCTTAATAGTCCCCTCACTTGACAACCTTTTGGATAAGAATTTTTACCCCACTTTCTAATGTTGTTGCGAATATAAAAAACAATACCAAAATTAGTAAACGCATTATTTTTTTAGCATCCCCCAAAGAAAATTAAAAGAATCTTTAGAAACGAATAACCTTTCTCTTGTTTCAACAGCAGCAACAAAATCCGTTCTTTCGTAAAAGCCAGCCCGCCGCAAACCACTCATGCAACATATCAGACATAACCACTAAAACCAGAAAGACAAGACATCATAAGATAGAACAATGAACAATATGTCTTAAGCGCATGTCATATTTTTTTCAACCAGGTCTTTTCTTCTAGACAGATAGCGCCTTTCTGTTAAGATATTCTCTTATAAAACCTCATCTTTATAATGGTCTTTTTGGAGAGCAAACAAAAGAACAGTCTGAAGATATACCCTATCGGGAACGAACAAGGATGAACTTACAACAAATTGAACCTGATATTTTCATCAGTGCCCAAATCAGCGTTGAAAACATTAAAAAATTAGCACAAATGGGCTTTAAAACGATTATCTGCAACCGCCCCGATCAAGAAGACCCCCATCAACCTGATTTTTCCATCATTAAAACAGAAGCACACAAATATGGAATCAAAGCCTATCACATTCCTATTGTACCTCCTACCATAGAAAGATCAGATATTGAAACTATGCAAACAATTTTAAAAACAGCCCCCACACCTCTTCTTGCCTATTGTCACTACGGAACACGCTCGATGCATCTTTATCGTTTAGCGCGTCTTTAATCCCTTGTCTTAACAAACCAGAAAAAAACAAGCGGTAAACTTCTAAACCATCATAAAAGCCGCAAAATTTCATAGGGTTATAAAAAAAGCAAAAGGTAAGACAATGATGAAATCAGATCTTCAGACATTTATTTCCCCTCCCAACAACGAAAAATTCATATATTTCACGATGTCTTAGAATATATTTTTGGAATCATAGTCAGTTTAAGTGCTTTTTTTGCTGCTCTCATATCTTTTTCAAATCAACTTAAGGCATATTTTTAAAAGTGAGCAGCCGATCTAACTGCGACAATGGTTGTACTGTCATCAAAATTGCTTTTGCTGCTTTTTCATCACGTTGCATTTGTGCAATTAGAGGTTCAAGTCCATCAAATTTTTCTTGTCCTCGTAAAAACTGTAAGAAAGAAACAGTGCAGTTTTCTCCATAAAGGTCGTCGTTAAAATCAAATAAATAGGTTTCCAAAAGCGGTGCTCCATCTTTAATAACCGTTGGACGACAACCAAAACTTGCAACCCCATCATGCAAAACACCGTTAGCACGACGCAACCGTACAGCATAAACACCATGAGCCAAACTAGTTTGAGGAGGTAATATCTGATTAGCGGTAGGAAAACCTAAAAGGCGTCCAAGTTTTTCGCCCTGGATAATATTTGAACGAACCCGATAATGATAACCTAACAAATGGGCTGCTTTTCCCACCTGAGCTTGTGAAAGAAGCTGACGAATAAAACTAGAGGAAATCATCCGCTTTTGTTGATCTTGTGTGCTACATACGCAAGAAATTTTAACGACCTCAAATCCACATTCTTCTCCCCTTTGACAAAGAAGTTGCGCAGTTCCACTCTTCTGATGACCAAATTGAAAATTGTCACCGATTACCACAGCTGAAACATCAAGGGCTTTTTTTAAAATCACATTGATAAATTCATCCGCTGAAAGAGCAGAAAAATGTGCATAAAAAGGCTGTTCAATCACTCCATTAAACCCGAGGATTTTTAAAATTTCAGCCTTTTCAGCAGCCTCTGTTAAGCGATCGACAGGAGCTGAGCTTTGAAAAAAACTTCTTGGATGTGGTTCAAAGGTTAAAACAAGAGCTAGCTTATTTTTCATGCGTGCTAAATCAAGCGCTTTTTGGAGTACTTTCTGATGCCCACAATGAACACCATCAAAATTTCCAAGTGCCAACACTGCCCCTTGCCAATCCAAAGGCAGCATATGAGCCCCCTGAAAACGCACAAAATCAGACATTACTGAAGTGCCCACATGATTGCTTGTGGCTTATAGCCATAACGTTGAAGAAAAGAGTGCAAAGCTTGCTTATCCACCACACCGTTTTGCATATAATCATAACGATGAATGCCTCCCATGATATAAAGGACATCGAGACCAAACTGGATTGCACCTTTTACATCGGTCAAAAGACCATCGCCAATAGCTAAAACCTGACTTTTTTCCACTGTCCCACGAATTTCTTGAAGTTTTTCAAAAGCACACTCATAGATAGGTGCATGAGGTTTACCGGCAATGCGCACCTCACCGCCTAATTGTTGGTAAAGACGTGCCAGTGCACCAGCGCACCAAAATTCCTGGTTTCCATAATGTACAATGACATCGGGATTGGCACAAATAAACGGTAAATTCCGCGCCCGCATACGATGAAACATATTCTCATAAGCGTGTGGTGTTTCGTCAAGACCTTCAAGAAAGCCACTACAAACCACTACAGACGCCTCCCACTCTTCAACCAATTCACAGTCTAAGTCTTCAAACAAAACCAAATCACGTTGCTGCCCAATGAAAAAAACTTTACGCGGTGCAGCACGAATGAGATCGCGCGTCACATCGCCTGAAGTAATAATGGCATCATAATAATCATTATGAATATTCATGCTTTGTAATTGGTCAACAACATCTTTCCGCGGTCGAGGCGAATTGGTCAAGAAAATGACATTTTTTCCCATCTGTCGGATTTTGTGTAACACTTTCAAAGCCGGTTCAAATGCGTGCACACCGTTATGCACAACACCCCAAACATCGCAAAAAACAGCATCATAATGCGCTATAACAGTATCAATATGGGTAAGTTCATTCATGTTGCACCTAGTTTATATGTTTGCCATTTATCAAACTGTTTTTTACTTAAAAACTACTTATCGGAAGATAATTCTTCTGTCATCTGCTTTCTCAACACTGTATTTATCCATCTTCGTTGCTTTGCATCGCATCTATAGATCATGAAAAACGACAAAATAAATAATTTATTGTATTATAAGTGGTGCGTAATTCTGCAATGCCTCGATTAAAAACTTATCATTCTACAATCATGAGAATTTCAATCTTAAAAACAATTCTATTGATACAGTTTATCATCTGAAGCACTCAAGTTCTTATTTTGAAAACCCACGAATAAACATTTTCATGAAAAAACTGCCAGAAAGGAAAAAGTTCCACTTCCCTGGATACAAACCGACTGTGCAACCCAGGAAATATAAGGCATTTCTTAAATATATTGATTTTTAAGCTTAAAAGAGTATTTCTAGATAGTATTCAAGAAATTTTTAATCTGCCCCGTATAAAATATCGTGTTTTATAGAAGTTTTAGAGACATAATACCTTGTTCAATTAACTAAAGAGCATTCCCTTAATTTGGTGTAATAATGGTTTAAAGAGTGTGAAACTTGATATGAGCGATAAGACGTTTCACAATGACTTTAAAGAGCTTATATTGAGAAGTTTTTTGCAAGCAAAGTTGTTAAAATCAGTATTCGATCAATCACGCACTGTTCGTCTTCCTTTGGGATATTCTTGAAACAGGGCAGAGCATGACGCAAGCTTTTTCATCATAAAAAAAACTCTCTTTTTTTACATGTAAGAATTAGCAGAAGACAAAACAGTAACGCTTAGAAGACCATTTGTAATTATGGGAGCCACCACGTAGTTGAGCGGCATATATTTACCTTGGTTCTATGACGTACTCGTATTGCGTCTAACACCACCTCATGCCAAGATTACATTCTATGACTAATAATTAAGCAAGAGAGTGTACCCATTTCTACAGAACTTATGCAAAATACAGTCAAAAGGCCGGAAATTAGCCATATTGACATTTCACTTGTTTTCTTGATTTACGCATATTCTTTAAGGGCCAATGGGATTATTAGGTACCATTGTCTCTTCTTCACTCTTTTGGCTGTTCAAATTCGCTAGACTACAATTCACTTTGCGTTTTTTGAGCGGCAGATTGTAAGTCTTTATAGTCTGCTGGTGCTGGAAAATAACGCTGATCTTTCGTCAAAACCATCATCCCTTCCGCAAAGCCTGAGCGCACAAGATCAACCCCGTTAAAAAAACACTGCGCATAATAAATCTGTTGAATGACGGGCGTTTGCCGACACGTGATATTTTGATCAATTGTTTTTTACACAAGCCACGCAGTGACAAAAGCACCGCAGAGCCATTTCATACCATTGCGTGAGGAAAATTGCTGTTTTTCACAGGTTTCAACATCATATAATCGGATCTTGTGAACAATTCTTTTTCTCCACCCTTCATCTATAGGCGTGATCATTTTACAAGTAACACAACTTATTACCTGTATAACATCTGAACAGACTGAGGCGTCATACAAAAAAGTGCAACTTTTTTATTTAAAAGATAATGCAAGAGCAAGCGAGAGCTAAGGAGAGCTCCTTGAATCTGGATTAAGCATGTAAGCATGGAATTCGATAGAATTCTTTTGCAGAATTGCGTGACGGTATGGCTTTTTATTCTATCCGCAAGATTAATTCTGTCCACTTAGGCTTCAAACACAACTGTTTATGCTTCATCTACTTCAACAACCTTTAAATAACAACGGAATCTCTTGTGAAAGAAAGTGTCGTTTCTTGTTTTTTTATATACTCTGAAAACAGGAGAGCATAAAAGATCACGAGAAAAGGGCCATAACATGAAGGGGAGAAATCAACGATTGAAATACCAATAAATAAAAAAGGATTATCTGTGATTTGAAAAGAAAAGCATTTATGCTGTTTTCCTCGTCTCTCATACGACTACCCAAACCGCCGCCTACGTTTCCTATAGCTTGAAGACCACCACCTATTCCACCACCAATACCATCCTTACCATTCCTCCAGAGGCTATTCCATAACGACAGCAATACTCTCGACATTGCTCCAATAGCTACCCCCCACCACTGCTTGGCTACCAGAAATTAAACCACGAACAATTTTTGAAAGAGTCTTGAAAAAATATGCACATATCCATGACGTGCCTATTAAGATCCACATTAATACAGATGAACTATCATAGGCTTTTCACTATCCTATTTGTGAATAGCAGTAACCAAAATTATTATGAGTGTGAGTATCAAAAGCTTTACACTGAGAGATACAGCATCACATATGTCATTATTAGAGTGATATCTTTGTGTCCATTAGGAAGCTCTAAAACCAGATGCATGAATCATAATATATGGCTCAATGATTGTTATAGCTATCAAAGCAGCAATAAACCAAAAGCATAGGTGAAAACTCTTGTAACCTTTTTCAATTTTATTTGTAAGGTCTTCGATATAAACATCCAGTAAGGTATATCAGTAAAATCAATTACAAGTTCGCAAACGGATTGTAAGATCCATGATCCCGCCGCCACTGGACAGGTTCGGCGAAATCACTTGACCAAAGACCAACCTTGTTGTTGCGTGCTGCTTCTTCAGCACTATGATAATGTCCTGGAACAGGATTTTTATTCTCTTTTAGAAGCACCAGCATACCCTCTGAAAGGCCTACTTCAGCTAAATCAACCCCTTCAACAAAACATTGTGCATAATGAATACCATTACGCATAAGAGCCTGTTTACACAATAAATTTTGACCAAGTGTTTTGGTGACCAACCAAGCTGTTGTAACTGCACCACATGGCCATTCTTGATCGCTTAATTTCGCTTTTTGACGCGGTGCACAAGTATCGACACCGTATAAATGAATATTACGCGTGATATGTGTACGCCAAGATTGCGCAACAGGAGTTACCAACTTAAATGTGACACCACTTGTAACCGATGCTTTACCATGAAAAATATCTCGATTGTTCAGTAAAATGTTCTTCTGCAGATTGAGAGTCGATTCGTTTTTTGCGAATTGCTGTTTAATGATGGGTTCAGTTGGCTTTTTTTCTTCCAAATGCATCTCAACAATATCTTGGATATCTTGCAGAGTGAATGTCTTGAGAAAACTTAAATCTATTTCATCTTTATATTGGCTCAGCCCCCACAATATAGAACCCATAATGTAGACAATAATGATCAATTTAAATCGTGCTCTCTTAGCATATTCGCTTAAAAACTTCATTTTTTCTCTATCCTTTCGCATTTTTATGAACAATTCCCTCTTTTTGAAGAGAAAATTCTAAGCATGATGTGTTGCAAATTAACCACATTTTGGGGGGAAAATTTTATTTTTACATTTTAGATATTGTCATTTTGATAAAAATAGTACAACTAATAGTTGCTTAATGAAATTGACGCAACTAAAAATCTTCTCTCTCTTGGGGAAGGAATTTTGGCGGTGAGCAAAGTCCACTATCAAAACAAAAAACTGAGGGGAACTTAGGCAAGTGAAGTCTAAGACGGGTACAGTTTTCGTCCTTTAGGGGCAAAAGGATGTCAAAACATAACTATTCTTTTGAAGAGAGGTAAAATGACAGAGACTATATCCAGAAATATTATTTTTATCGTTATCATGCTGCTGTTAACAGCACTTATTGTATCAAATCCCTCTTATGCTGCGAGTAGTGCGAGTGGTCTGGGAAACGTTGATAGTGTTTTACAGAATATTGTTACGATGATGACAGGGACAACAGCAAAGCTGATTGCGATTATATGTGTTGCAGCTGTGGGCATTGGCTGGATGTCCGGCTTTATTGATTTACGCAAAGCCGCTTATTGTATTCTCGGCATTGGGATTGTTTTTGGTGCCCCCACTCTTGTTAGTACATTAATGGGCTCATCATAAATGAATGAAGATACTCTTTTTCTTGCCTGTACGCGACCAGCTATGTTTGCCGGTGTCACAATGGAAGGAATGGCCCTTAATGTCATGGCGACATCCATTCTCTTTATTTTGACCAGCAACTTTACAATGATTGGTCTTGGCATTGGATTGCACTTTGTTTTGCATGAAGTGACAAAATACGACCACAACCAGTTTCGCGTATTATTTGCTTGGCTCAACACAAGAGGAAAACAAAAAAACCTCACCAGATGGGGAGGAGGATCTACATCTCCCCTACGCCTTATCCGTACTTATAAGGAACTGAACAGGTGAAACAGATGTCAATTATGAAACGGGAGTCTTTACCTGAAGAATATATTCCTTACATACGCCACGTCAACCAACACGTCATTGCATTAAATTCACGCTGCTTAATGACTGTAATGGCTGTTGAGGGCGTGAATTTTGATACTGCAGATATCAATCACTTAAATTTCTTACACAACCAGTTAAACACTCTCTTGAGAAATATCGCGGATGAACGTGTTGCTTTATATTCTCACATCATTCGTCGGCGCGAAACGATCTATCCGGAGAGTCGTTTTTTTTCATCTTTTGCAGCAACACTAGATGAAAAATACAAAAAGAAAATGGTTTCGCAAGAGCTGTATAGAAATGATCTCTTCGTTTCACTGCTGTGGAATCCAACATCGGATAAGACTGAGCAACTCGCTTCATTTTTTCAGCGCTTAACAAAAGCGAAGAAAACACAATCTGAACCAGACATGGAAGCCATTCGTAAAATTGAAGCATTAAGCCAAGATCTTATACAAGGGTTGGAGAGCTATGAAGCGCGCCTCTTGTCAGTCTATGCACATGAGGGCATTTTGTTTTCCGAACAAAGTGAATTTCTACACCAGTTAGTAGGAGGAAGGCGTGAGCGGATTCCTCTCACATTTGGCACCATTGCCTCAACGATTTACTCAGACCGTGTCATTTTTGGCAAAGAAACGATCGAAATTCGTCATGAAAGCAATGAACGTTTTGTTGGCATGTTTGGCTGGAAAGAATATCCCTCTAAAACACGCCCAGGGATGACAGATGGTTTACTCACAGCACCGTTTGAATTTATCTTAACACAATCCTTTGTCTTTAAGAGTAAAGCAGCTGCCAGGGTCATTATGGGCCGCAAACAAAATCAGATGATTAATGCAGCGGATCGTGCTAGCTCACAAATTGATGCACTTGATGAAGCGCTTGATGATTTAGAATCAAACCGTTTTGTTTTGGGTGAACATCATCTCTCTCTAGCCGTTTTTGCTGATCAACCAAAAACATTGGTTGAATACCTCTCAAAAGCGCGCGCTCACTTAACCAATGGTGGAGCGGTTATCGCCAGAGAAGATCTAGGATTAGAAGCTGCATGGTGGGCGCAACTGCCTGGAAATTTCAGCTATCGTGCGCGATCTGGAGCCATTACCAGCAGAAATTTTGCAGCGTTATCGCCCTTCCATTCCTTCCCCATTGGCAAACTTGAAGGCAATGTTTGGGGAGCGGCTGTAGCATTGCTGAAAACACAAGCTGGTTCACCTTATTATTTTAATTTTCATTATGGTGACCTTGGCAACACTTTTGTTTGCGGTCCATCAGGATCTGGTAAAACTGTGATTGTTAATTTCCTTCTCGCACAATTACAAAAACATAACCCGACAATGGTCTTTTTTGACAAAGATCAAGGCGCAGAGATTTTTGTGCGTGCCGGAGGTGGAAAATATAAACCTTTGAAAAACGGACAGCCCACGGGCATTGCTCCATTAAAGGGCATGGAATACACTGAAAAAAACAAAATCTTTCTTCGCAGTTGGGTCTTGAAGCTGGTGACAACTGAAGGGCAAATGGTGACAGAACAAGAGCGACAAGATATCGCCAAAGCCATAGATTCCTTGGAAAGTCTTCCACATGCGCAACGCTCTCTTGGTGCCCTTCAATTGTTTTTTGATAACACATCAAAAGAAGGAATTGCTATACGGTTACAACGCTGGATCAAAGGCAATGACTTAGGCTGGGTTTTTGACAACGACCAAGATGATCTCAATTTAGATTCACAATTCATTGGTTATGACATGACCGATTTCTTAGACAATGAAGAAATTCGGCGCCCCTTGATGATGTACCTGTTTAACCGTATTCTCGATCTTATTGATGGACGGCGCATTATTATTGTCATTGATGAATTCTGGAAAGCTCTTGAAGATGATTCCTTCAAAGCTTTTGCGCAAGATCGCCTTAAAACGATCCGTAAACAAAATGGTATGATGCTCTTTGCTACGCAAAGCCCCAAAGATGCTTTGAACTCTACAATCGCACACACGATTATTGAGCAATGCCCCACCCAAATATTTTTTCCAAATCAAAAAGCAAATTACAAAGATTATGTTGAAGATTTTAAACTGACTGAGCGTGAATTTGAACTGATACAGTCAGAATTAAGCAGAGAATCCCGTCGTTTTCTCATAAAACAGGGACAAAATTCCGTCGTTGCAGAACTCAATTTACGTGGAATGAACGATGAGATCGCCATCTTAAGCGGTACGACCAAAAACATCGAACTGGTGAACCAAATTATCAACGATTATGGAGCAGATCCCGACACATGGCTGCCCATATTTCACCAAAGGAGAGAAAATCAATGAAAAAATACGGCTTAGTCACACTTTTATCTTTATCTTGCGTCTCTCATACAATAGCAGAAACCCCATTACTTGCTGATGAATATTATAAAAGAGCATTAGAACACACGCAAAAATTAGATGCTGCAAAATCAGAAACAGCGGAATCTATTTATGCATCTGCAAATGAAACTGCTAATAAAATTAAGGAAATAAACGAGAAGCTTACAAAGGCTCAGGCAGCTGAAAAAACCAAACCTGAAGAATTTCAGGCTCTTCAAGTAGAGCTGTCTCTTCTTCAAGCACAGCTGCAAGCAGATACTTTAAAAATTCAATTCCTGTCTATGATTCAAGCGAAAAATACGAAAACAAAAGAAGATATCCGTGAAGAGCAAACACAAAAAAAGCATAAAGACCTTCAAGAAAAATTAAAAGAAAAACTTGGGAATTCTGATGTCCGACTTTAGTTTTTCCCCGTTTGAGAGCATTTCTGGATATATTTTAAATCCACTCGAAAATGCAATGAATACGACAGTGAGTGGGTTATCTTCTGCTATTTCAGCACCCTTAAATCTTGCCTCGATCATTTTTATCTTTCTGTATGGCTATAATGTTATGACTGGTCGTGTCTCCCTTTCGATGCATAGCCTTCTCAACAATGTTGTGAAAATCGTCGTTGTGACGGCAATGGCAACGAATGCGGATACATTTAATACCTATGTCAAAGATATTTTCTTTGGTGATTTAGCAAACGCTATTGGGAATGCGCTCAACAGCAACCCCGCTAGCGCAAATGTTTTTGATTATATTCTGTTAAAGACAAGTGCCCGTTATCAAGAAGTTTTAGCAGCTGCTTGGTTTCTTGAAAAAATCATGGTTGGTCTTCTTGGATCTTTAATGATTATGGCCGTTATTGTCTTTTGTATAGGTGGTTTTATCGTACAAATGTTTGCACAGGTTGCACTTGTAATGATTATAGGTCTTGGTCCCCTCTTCATCAGCCTCTATTTGTTCAATGCAACCAGAAAATTCACCGATGCATGGATTACAACGCTGATTAATTTTACCATTTTGCAAGTTTTAGTGATCATGCTTGGAACGATCATGTGCAAAATTATCCTGCATGTTCTCAATGGCACCTATGATTCAATCTATTTCCTTTTCCCACCTGTCGTCGTTATCTCGATAGTGGGGGCTATTCTCTTCCGCGCACTTCCTGGCATTGCCTCTGCACTCTCTAGTGGAGGACCATACTTTAACGCTGGTATCTCTTCAGGAGGACAAATTTTTACAATGCTTTCCAGTGGCGCGAAAACGGGCAGAAACGCAGCCAAAAGCGCAGCATCAACTCTCTCTGGTACAGCAGGTGCCGCAGCCAAAGTTGCAAAAATTGGGGATAGAGGCCGTGGTCGATTTTGATGTCAGATACCTCTTAAAAAGAACGAGAGTTCTTGTTTTTGCATTGCGCGCGCTAGAGAGCGCACAATGTACATATTGCGTGAAACAGTTGAGATCCTTGATTTCATAAAGACCAATCAAAATGTTTCATCGCACGCTTTTGTGAAATTGTTCAAAGCAAGAGCCCCACACCTCATCTCTATGGGGTCACGCGGTTATGTGTTGTATTTTAAAGTATTTGTGTGAGTTCAAAAAATGAAACAAAAAATAACTTTTTTTATGATCCTGATGATTGCCCTTACGGGCTGTGCTTCTCTTAGTGGGCCCAAAAAACCACCAAGATGTAATGGCCAGTATACGCGCGCTTTAAATAGAGATAAGTGGGATTGGGACAATAAAAACATCATCATACAAAAAAAAATCGTAAAACCTGTTACAACCCCCATCATCCTCAACACGCTGGAAAGTGAAAAAGCAACAGCTGACGTGACGCTTCATCCAGCTTCATTGGATTCTATAAATCATGAAACATTCTCTGATCAAAATACGGAGGTCGCGCGTGAAAAGTGATGCATTTGATGAGTATGTAAAAGAAGCACGCTCATTTGATATTGACCGCATGCATGGCCTACAACAGCGAATGAGAATTGCCATGGCTTTGACAGTGCTTTTTGGCTTAATGACAATCGCCTTGGCTTTGGCTGTAGCAGCATTAACACCCTTAAAAACAGTAGAGCCCTTTGTTATCCGCGTTGATAATTCAACAGGTATTATTGAGACAGTAAGTGCCTTAAAAGAAACGCCAAACGATTATGATGAAGCAATAACACGTTATTTTGCTGGCAAATATGTTCGTGCACGCGAAGGTTTTCAATTATCAGAGGCGGAATACAATTTTCGCTTGATTTCTCTTTTATCTTCACCAGAAGAACAAAACCGTTTTGCAAAATGGTATTCGGGCAACAATCCAGAAAGTCCGCAAAATATCTACCACAACATGACTGCTAAGGTCACAATCAAGTCAATCTCCTTTTTAAGCAAAGATCTTATTCAAGTGCGTTACTATAAAACGATCAGAGAATTTAATGGAAAAGAAAATATTTCCCATTGGGTCTCGATCCTCAATTTTTCCTACATTAATGCACGCATTTCAACAGAAGACCGACTAATCAACCCGCTTGGTTTTCAAGTGTCAGAATATCGATCTGATCCAGAGGTGATAAAATGATGAGATTTTCAAAAATAATCTTTTTAGCTTTCCTTTTTGCAATAAGCTGCCCAACAGTCCCGTTATTTGCTGAAACAGCTCCTGTGAGTGCGCGCAAAGACAATCGCATCAGATTTGTCAATTATGACCCATACAATGTCACACAAATCATCGGATCTATTCGTTCTTCTGTTCAGCTTGAATTTGCCGATGATGAAGAAGTGACCTATGTGGGCATTGGCAATTCTGTTGCTTGGCAAGTTGCACCAGCTGGACATTTTGTATTTCTCAAACCGCGCGAAGTTCAACCTGTGACCAATTTACAAATTGTCACAAGCCGTCAAGACGGGACAAAACGGTCCTATCAGTTTGAACTCCAAGTGCGTGAAGGCGACGTTTCAGCCGGCAATGATACCTATTTCCTCGTAAAGTTTCGTTATCCAGAAGATGAAGCTTTGCGCAAGAAATTAGCCAAAGCAGCAGAAGCTGCACAGCGTGAAGAAAATTTTGTCAATGATGTTTTTAACATCCATGAAAATTTTGGACCACGCAATTGGGCTTATGAAGCGCAAGGTTCATCCCTCATTGAACCTGCTTCTGTCTATGACAACGGTAAAACAACAACCTTTACATTTTTGGGCAATACCGAAATCCCTGCTATTTATCTCGTATCGCTTGATGGGCAAGAATCTCTCATTCCAAAATCAATTAAAGGGAACAAGGTTATTGTTCATGCCACAGCTGCGCAATTTACTTTGCGCCGCGGGAATGACGTGCTGTGCATCTTTAATAAAAGATTTGTACCTGAAGGGATTAACCCTGAGACCGGTACGACATCACCATCTGTACAACGTAGAGTGAACATAGGAAATGGTCATGAATGACGAAATAGATGAAAACAACATAAATGATCGCAGTACAATAAAAGACGGTCAAGAAAAAAAACTACATTCCAATACAAGCAAAGCAGTTGTTCTTCTCGTTCTTTTGGGTGTTTGTGGTTATTTAGCGTATTCAACGCTTGTCACAAACAAAAAACAGCCGGTTGAACTTCCAAAAGAGGCGATTATTAAGCAAACAGAGCGTTTCCGCCCTGCACAGCCCAAGCCTGTACTCCTCGAGCCGACTGAAAAAAATAACGTCCTGTTGCCCAAGGTTGAATTGCCAACGCCCAAAAGAAACCAAACAAATGCCGATGATTCACTCTTAGAAGCAGCACAACGTGCTCCTGTCTTAGCCTATGCCAGCCCACAAAAAAGCCAAGCAAATGCAGAAAAAAATAACGACACTTCACCGAACCAACTCGAAAGAAAACCTGATGAAACAGCACAACGCTTTAATCATCTTCTCAAACCGACAAACCTTGAAGGTATTCATGCTTCAACACTTACTAATCGAAATTACATCATCGCAATGGGTGCTTCCATTCCATGTATTTTAGAAACGGCGATCAGCAGTGACCAACAGGGATTTACCAGTTGTATCGTTTCTAGAGATATCTTGTCAGACAATGGTCGCGTTGTCCTTCTTGATAAGGGCACACAAATCGTTGGCGAATACCGTGCCGGATTAAAAAAGGGGCAAAATCGTCTTTTTGTGTTATGGAATAGAGCCAAAACACCAAGTGGTGTTATTATAACATTAGCCTCACCGGCAACGGATGCCTTAGGGCGTTCTGGTGTTGATGGAGATGTTGATAATCATTGGTTTGAGCGGATTGGATCTGCGCTTCTTGTATCGATTGTCCGAGATGCAACCAATTATGCGAGAAGCCGGTTGCCAAAAGATCAAGATAAGAACAATTCTGACACAATCTCTTCGGGACCAAATATTGCAAATATTGTCGTGGAAAATTACGCCAACATTCCTCCCACACTAACAAAAAACCAAGGGGAAATGGTCAATGTTTTTGTCGCCCGCGATTTAGATTTTTCCAGTGTTTATAAATTGAAAGTGATCGAAAACAAAAAACAGATTGTCAATCGATCCATTTTAAGAAACTTTTATAAAAATTCTGCGGTGATTTTGAAATGAACCAAAACCTGCATAAATTGAGCAATGAAACTGTCGCGATTGTTTTAACAAAACTTGAACCTATCAGTGCCTTTCTGAAAGATAAGAGCCTTTTTGAAATTGTCATCAATCGTCCCTATCAAGTAATGACAGAAGGTATTGAGGGATGGAAAACAATAGAAGCACCAGCTCTTTCGTTTGATGAGCTTATGGGGATTGCTAAAGTTGTCGCTTCCTATTCTAAGCAAAATATATCCGACAAAAATCCAATATTATCAGCTACCCTACCGGGGAATGAACGTATTCAAATTGTCATTCCTCCGGCGGTGGAAAAAGACACAATCAGCATGACAATTCGCAAACCATCATCGCGGAGTTTTTCACTCGAAGAGCTGGCAAATAAAGGTCTCTTTTCTGTGTGTGAACAAGTGTCATTTACGCCATTAAATGATTATCAATCGCGTTTTAGTGAACTCAAACACATTGAGCATAGCTTGGCAACCGCCTACTCTAATAAGGATTTTGTCTCTTTTTTAAATCAAGCCGTAAAATGTCAAAAAAATATTTTAATTGCAGGGAAAACGGGTTCTGGTAAAACAACGCTATCAAAGGCATTAATCGCTAAAATTCCCTATGATGAGCGTATTATCACCATTGAAGATACACCAGAATTGGTCGTACCACAGCCCAATTATGTCTCTATGATCTATTCAAAAGATGGTCAAGGCTTAGCCTCTGTCGGTCCAAAAGAATTGCTTGAATCTGCTTTGCGCATGCGTCCTGATCGCATTCTTCTACAAGAACTTCGAGATGGTACAGCCTTTTATTATATCCGCAATATCAATTCAGGACATCCAGGTTCAATTACCACGGTTCATGCATCAACAGCACTCGCTGCATTTGAGCAAATGACCCTCTTGGTCAAAGAAAGTGAAGGCGGAGGTGATTTAGAGCGTGATGATATTCGAGGGCTGTTGATTTCAATGATTGATATCATTGTTCAATGCAAACGGGTTGAAGGAAAATTTAAGGTCACAGAAATTTATTATGACCCGTTTAAACAACGAAACATATTTGGAGGGAACTAAATAGAAATCACGCCTACTCCAAAAGGCTTTTTTAAGGCAACTCTTGAAAAGCTGGAAAGGAAAAATAAGTGAAAACAGAGACAGAAGAAAATTTTTTGTCGATCACGCCGAAAGAATTGGAAAAGCGCCGCGAAGCAGTTGATGTAGCCATCAGCACCCATACCCTTGAAGGTATAAAGCTTCATCCCAAAACGCTCGAATTTTAGAAAGATATGCGAGGGGGGAATACCTCACTAGAGGGATTTAACACGCTTATGGACAATGCTAACTTATAAGGAGGTGGTTATGCCAAACACAAAGGAAATTACAGAGACCGTTCACAAGCCAGAGAGGCACAAAAACAATTGCAAACACGGACAGTCAGTCGCTCAAAAGTGCTCGCCATGGGGCAAGCTAAAATAGTTTGCTAAAAAAAATACAAGGTCTTGCACCTTCCTTTGACTATGCATGAAAGAGGATGTTTTGCCACTCTCGCGTCCCCAAAAAGAGAGGGGGGGTAAGTGGTGTGAGACCGATTTTAAAAGGTATTGTTTTATACCCTGATAAAACCGAAAGTAAGACACAATGAAATACACAAAGATACAGCTGGCGCTTATTTTAACGCCAATCGCTTTAGGTGCTTTAACGATATTCCTTGTCCCGCATTTATTGTCATTTGTGATCAATGATTTGAAAGCCAATCACGTTTACTGGTATGTTCGTTCAGAGCCCTTATTGGTGCTGATGCTGGTTGCTACTGTGTCATTATGTTATACCCTATCGCAAAAGCTGCACCTGCGCAAAGCAATCACGCTGGTCTCCGCTGTCTTTTTTGGGATCACTGCTCTTTACTTTATTGGCGGTGAAATAAAACGCTTAACTCCCTATGTTGGGCAACAAGGGATAACATGGAGCTATGCTCTCAAGTTCATGGATCCTATGGTTGTTTTTGGCGTCATTTGTGGTGTTGTTCTTTTAGTAATTCAAGTCATGATAAGCTCTCCGCCCACAAGCAAAGTCAAGCGTGCGAAAAAAGGAATTTTTGGGGATGCTTCATGGATGAATTTAAAAGAAGCAGCAAAAATTTTTCCCGCCAATGGTCAAATTGTTGTTGGCGAAAGATACCGTGTTGACCAAGACGGTGTGTGCAATATTCCCTTTGCGCCTGGCAATAAAACAACATGGGGAAAAGGGGGAACAGCCCCTTTGCTTACCTTTAATCTTGATTTTGGTTCAACCCACATGATCTTTTTTGCCGGTTCTGGTGGGTATAAAACAACAAGTACAGTTGTTCCGACCTGTTTAACCTATCCAGGACCTATTGTTTGCCTTGATCCTTCAACAGAAATTGCGCCAATGGTTAGGTTTGCGCGGAAAAAAATGGACAATAGAAATGTCATTGTTCTCGATCCCAATTCCCTCTTAACAAAAAATTTTAATGTACTTGATTGGCTTTTAGACGATAGCGTACCGCGCACACAACGTGAAGCTAATATTGTCGGTTTTTCCAAACTGCTTCTTACGGATAAAAAATCAGAGAATTCTTCGGCAGAATATTTTTCGACACAAGCACATAATCTTTTAACCGCGCTTCTTGCACATGTCATTTTCTCTGATGAATATGAAGACAGTGAGCGCAATTTAAAAACATTGCGCGCGATCCTTTCTCAGTCAGAAACGGCTGTTGTGAATCAATTGCGCATGATTCAAGAAACAACATCTTCTCCTTTTATTCGTGAAATGGTTGGTATTTTCACCGAAATGGCAGACCAAACCTTTTCAGGGGTCTATACAACGGCATCAAAAGATACCCAGTGGCTTTCTTTGTCCAATTACGCTGATCTTGTTTGTGGCAATGATTTTTCGTCTTCGGATATTGCAAATGGAAAGACAGATGTTTTTCTGAATCTTCCTGCAAGCATTTTGAACAGTTATCCAGCGATTGGACGCGTGATTATTGGCGCTTTTTTAAATGCGATGGTTACGGCTGACGGAAAATATAAAAAGCGTGTTTTGTTTGTCTTGGATGAAGTTGATCTTCTTGGTTATATGAATATTTTAGAGGAAGCACGCGACCGTGGGCGTAAATACGGCACATCCTTGATGCTCTTTTATCAATCCTCTGGTCAGTTGGTCAATCACTTTGGAGAAGCGGGGGCGCGTTCATGGTTTGAAAGTTGCTCATTTGTCAGTTACGCCGCCATTAAAGATCTCCAAACAGCCAAAGACATTTCAGAGCGCTGTGGTCAAATGACAGTTGAAGTAACCGGAACAAACAAATCGAGAGGTTTGTCTTTGGGAAAGAGCTCTTACAACGTCAATTATCAACAAAGAGCCTTGATTTTACCCCATGAAATTATTCAGGAAATGCGCCAAGATGAACAAATCATTCTTATGCAAGGACAACCCCCTTTACGATGTGGTCGAGCAATTTACTTTAGAAGAAAAGAAATGTTAGCCGCTGCTAACAAAAACCGTTTTGCTCCACAAGCAAAGAAAAATTAAAAAACACCCTATGATGAATTTGAACATCAAAACAAGTACAACAGCAGAAAAGGAGAAATGATATGTTCTTGTTTCACAAAAGCTCCTTAAAAAAGAATTTTACATGACGCAACAAGAAAGACATGATGAAGAAAAATCTTTAAGGATTGCTTTTATGTCTGTGTTTACCAGCGCAAACACTCCTTGTGAAGAACCCCCAAATACCCAAGAGATCAACGACGATCATGACCACCATGCCACGCTTTCAACATCTGCAAGAAACTCGTGAAGGTAGCTTTATTGAAGGCAAGATGCCCGAAAGTCTAGGAAAAATTATCATTTGTGAAAATGATAAACAAAAGTTGAGAATACACCAAAGAAGCTTTCCAAAAGCAAATTTAAAAAGGAAATCGGCAATGAAAATAACCCGAACAGGCCATTTCGCAACTTTTATGCTAGAAGAATTACAAAAGCAGCGTGAGACGATTGATAAAGCCATTAGCATTCATGCTCTTGAGGGAAGAACGCTCCGTTTCAAAATGCTCAAAATCTCAAAAGAATACGCGAAGGGGGACTTTTCACCTGAAGAGTTTAACCACCTCATAAACCACCCGCCTTACTGAGGAGAGACCCTATGTTAGAGCATAATTATTTTTATAAAAACAGCGCAACACTGAAAAATAAACATGGCATAAAAAACCCGCGAAAACTGTATGAACGCTGTGCTCATGAGACAGCCAAAGAAGCTGTAAATTTTCGCCTTGAACCGCCACCACGGGAATTTGATGCCGCTTATTTAAGGACAATTCACTGGTGCCTTTTCCATAACACTTTTGAATGGGCTGGTGTTACCCGAGATCAGCCCTTTACATTTGAAGATGGCAGCACTGCATGTATGCCAGCTATGCGACCAAAAGGTTATAAGGTTCCTTTTGCTGTCGGTTCACAAATTCAAAGAGAGCTTAAAAAATTAGAACAAAGACTAATCGCGAAGAATAATTTGCAAGGCTTATCGCGCCAAGAATTTGCTGCAAATGCTGCTGAAGTTTTTACAGCTCTCGACCACGCGCATCCTTTCAGAAAAGGCAATGGGCGCACACAACGAATGTTTATGGAAAAACTCGGACAAGCGGCAGGCTATAAGATTGATTTTTCTTTGATCACAAAAGAACGTATGACATATGCCAGCATTGAAGCGATGCAACATAACAATCCAGAACCCATGAAAGATCTTTTTGAGGATATCACTCACCCTCAAAAATCCCTTCTTTTAAAGGAATTTATCTTTCAGATGAGAAGCGCTGGACTTGACGAAATTAACAATCATATTGTTTTGGCAGCAAAAGAAGGTGTGACCTATGATGGCATTTATAAAGGTTCTTCAGCTGAAGGTTTTGTCATAGAATTAGAAGGTGGCACTTTCATCGTCGGGCACAAAGATGATCTTAAGCCAGAGCAAGTGAAAATATTACAGAATGGTGATTTCATCTCCTTTCAGAAAAACAATGTTCAAAACATGAGAGAAACACTTATCCCAAGCGAGATATTAGCGCCTCTCACCAATGAGATCCTTGCCGAAAGGCTCGTAAACCATTGTGGGGTTGAATCATACCGCCATGAAGTCGAGTGGTTATCAAAAATTGTTTACGGCAACACACAAGCATTAAGCCAAATGATTGAGACAATCAATATAGATCCAAGTTTAGGCGAACAGTTTGCTGATCACATTATCCAAAATCCTAAATCAGTTGGTAAGCTTGCCGGGAAGAAAATCCTGGGTCTAAGAAGCCCAGCGCGCAAACGTGCGGAAGAGACTGTTTCACAGCTGGGTGACACACTTAAAAGTTATGCCGATATGACACATAAGACCATGACTGACATCATAGAGCAATACTCAAGAGAACAAAGACGCACAGCGCGCTCTGTCGAAAATCCTGGGAAAGACTTGCAAAACCTTTTTGCCTTGTTCCCAGAACAACAAAGAGATGTCTTGTCTCATTCCCCTACGCTGCAACAACAACTCCATCGTTTTTCGCGTCAATTGCAAAATCGTTTATCATCAGAGGAGCGTCGAGCCATACAAGAAAACGATTGCACAAGACTTTCTTGTCTGCTTGGTGTATCGGCAAGCAAAGCAAAAGAGATTGCTCAAATTGTGAAGCACACCAAAGAGGCACAATGTCAGATGCATACTCTTAAAGTCTGCCGCTCCGCATTGATGGCTCTGACCGGCTAAACACAAAAGAATTTTTGTTTTTCATCTGATCTTTTGACGCAAACTATTGGGAGGATTGTGTGAAAAAATGTTGCAAAATGTTACAGAAAGTATCTATCAAAACAACTCCTGTAATTTTATGTAACTTATTGATAAAATTTCACAAAAAAACTGTATAAAAGACACAAATGTCGATTATGCTTGGGGCGAATAGCGGAGGATCTTTGGAGGTCATTCAAATAGACATTCTCCTTTGTATAAAAGCTATTAAAGCATAAAGGTGGAGAGTGCACCAAAGAGTTTTTCTATAAAAATATTGAAAAAGCTTGAAAGGAAGCCTGCATGAAAAAAAACCAACCATCCTCTCCTTCTATCCCCCGTTCTGTGGAAGAAGCAAGAAGACGTTATGAACAAGCTCTTCCCAGAGAGGAATCTCCACCAGAACCCCTGTACGCAACAGTGAACAAAAACACATCTCATACAGCGAAAAAGCCAGAACAAGGAGTACCACAAGCGCCTCTCTTCGCAGCGAGTTCTCCTCCACAAAGGCCGCCTCGCCTGAGAGACAGGGAGCTCCATAAACCAACAATCAAAGAGGAGGAAATCGTATATGCATCGCTTGTTCATCCGCCTCACACGGACCACAAACACCCGAGAAAGAATCCAGACAATGAAACCCTCTACGCAACGGTTGCTCCCCAAAGTCAAGCAATGTCTCCCATGAGAGAGAAAGAGGAGGAAATCGTATATGCATCGCTTGTTCATCCGCCTCACACGGGCCACAAACACCCGAGAAAGAATCCAGACAATGAAACCCTCTACGCAACGGTTGCTCCCCAAAATCTAGCTCCCCAAAGTCAAGCAATATCTCTCACGAGAGAGGAAATGGCGATCAGGATTCAAAAGAGTCCATCGGTTCAAGCATATCAACAAGAAGTCTTACATTGGTGCCAAATTGTTTATGGCAATTCGCATGTTTTGCAAGAAAGAGTGCAGGAGATTCTCCAAAAACCCAATTTGGCAGAAGAGGTCTCATGGCAAGTTGCAGCAAATCCCCAGGCTATTCATAAGCTTGCAGGAGTTAGTATGTGTGGCATAACAAATAGTACCCGCAGACATGCTGAAGCAGGTCTTTCACATCTTTGTACTGCCATTGAGAACTATGGGGATGCTGTAAAACAAGCACACGAAAACATTATGCACATTCCTCACGCGGAAGCAAGACGTCATGGAGAGGACAGGACACGCAGTGCCCAAAGTCTGCAGCCGCATCATCTTGAAAAGGGAAGTGCATCTCTCTCAAATGAGGAAATGCTGGGCATGGTTCAAAGCCATACATCCATTCAAAGATATCATGCACAAATTGGCTATTGGTGCCAAATTGTTTTTGGCAATTCGCGTATTTTGCAAGAAAGAGTGCAGGAGATTCTCCAAAAACCCAATTTGGCAGAAGAAGTCTCATGGCAAGTTGCAGCAAATCCTCAGGCTATTCATAAGCTTGCAGGGGTTAATGTGTGTGGCATAACAAATAGTGCCCGCAGACATGCTGAAGCAGGCCTTTCACATCTTTGTACTGCCATTGAAAACTATGGGGATGCTGTAAAACAAGTAAAGGAAAGTATTGTGCAGAAGCACCAGACAAGGCAAAATCGCCAAGAACAGGCTTCTGGATTGTCTCAGAGCTTGCAAAAACAACAAGCCTTGTCTAAACCTCCTAAACTGCCTGAACGTCCAGCTGTAACCGCGCGTAATGAGGAAACCTCCAAGCAGCAATCACCAGACGTTCGACCTCGCAGAATTGGTGGGGGAGTGAAAGCAATGGCTTTCGCCAGCTAAGTGTGCATCTGCTTTGGCCTTTTAATTGGATCCTTTGTCTGATTTTTGATCTCGTCTCTTGGCGCAAACTATTTGATAGGAGTTGTGCCAAGGATCGTTATGGAGTGTTCGGGTAAAGTTTCATCAAAGATCCTCCGTTCTTTAATCTCATGATTAAATTATATCAAGTACATGAATTTACACCAAGAGCCAAAATTTTTTGAGGTCAATTCAAATGAATATCCTTCTTTGAAGAAAAAGCTTTCAAAACAGAATGGTGGAGAATGCATCAAAGAAATTTTCTAAAAACAAATATTGTAAAAACTTGAAAGGAAACATGCATGAAAAAACACCCACTCCCTTCAGCATTTCCTGCAGTGAAAGAATTAAGGAAACGCTATGAACAATCTGCTGCAGGAACATCTATACCCAAAAGCCTATCAGCAAGGGCTTCTCCCAAAGATAAAAGACAGCCGCACACGTCACAAAGGCCTGGAAAATTGCAAAAACCTGATGAACAATCTACTGCTACATCAGAACAAAGCTTGCTACAAGCGCTTCTCTACCCAACACCTCCTCCACAACAACCAATGCGCACCAAAGACAGGGAGAAGAGCACCGCAGCTGTTCAAGAGGGTGAAACTCTCTATCCAATGACTGTTCCACAAAGACCATCTCGTGCAAAAGATAAAGAGAAAAACGCCGCACCCATCCAAGGGGGTGAAGCTCTCTACACAAAGGCTGCTCCAAAAAGACCACCTCGTGCAAAAGATAAAGAGAAAAGCGCCGCACCCATCCAAGGGGGTGAAGCTCTCTACACAAAGGCTGCTCCAAAAAGGCCACCTCGTGCAAAAGATAAAGAGAAAAGCGCCGCACCCATCCAAGGGGGTGAAGTTCTCTACGCAAGGGCTGCTCCACAAAAGAAAAGAACGATTTTCTCGAAAGGCGAGATTTCGAAAAGGCTTCAGGGAAGTGTATCGATCCAATATTGTGAAGCAGAAATTCAACATTGGTGTAGAGTTGTTTATGGTAACCCACACGCTCTAAAGGAAGAAATTGCAACGATTAAAGAAAACCCCATGTTTGGAGAACAGCTCTCATGGGAAGTTGCAAACCATCCTACGTTTTTTCATAAGCTTGCGGGTAACAAAATGCTTGGCATAAAAAACAGCGCACGCAAAGAAGCTGAAGCAGGTCTTCCTTCTCTCTGTAACGCCATTGGCGATTATGCAAAGACTGTAAAAAGGGAAAAAGAGAGCATCTTGCAAAATTATCATGCCGAGCAAAAACGCTATGAACAACCGATGGAGAGGGTGCAAATGGTCGAAAAGCCGCGAAAGCCACTTCATCTTGAAAAGGAAATGGCCCCTCTTTCGAACAAAGAAATTGCTTACAGGATTCAAAGAGATACATCGGTTCAATATGGTCAAGCAGAAATACAATATTGGTGCCACATTGTTTATGACAATCCGTGTCTCTTGCGGGAAAGGACAGAGGAGATCCAAAAAAATCCTGCTATGGGAGAAGAGCTTTCATGGCAAGTTGCAAATCATCCTACATTTTTTGCTAAGTTCGCGGGTCACCAAACGCTTGGCATAAAAAACGAGGTGCGCAAAAAAGCTGAAGCAGGTCTTTCTTCCCTTTGTAACGCTCTTGACAGTTATACAAATGCTGTAAAACAAGCAAAAGAGAGCATTATCAAGGAACATCAAGAAAAACAAAATCGCCAAGGACAGTCTGCTAGGTTAGCGCAAGAATTGCAAAAAAAGCACGTTTTATCAAAGTGGCCTAAACTGCCTGAGCATTCAACAGTCACCGCGCGTCATGAGAGTGGAGAAACCTCCAAACAAGTAGACAGCAAACCGCCTGACGTTCGACCACGCAAAGTTGGGACAACAAAAGCAATGGCTTTCACTCACTAAGCGTGCATCAACTTTGGTCTTTAATGTGATTTCTTAGTCTAATCTCTTGAAGCCAATCATTTTATGGCAATTGCGTAAAGGAAGAGTGTGCGATGTTACAGCAAAATTTCATCAAATATCTCCCCTCATTTACCTCAATGATTACAAATACTAATGATGATCCGTACTAAAGAACACAAAATCTTTTGAGACTCTTTCAAATGGGCATCCTTCTTTGAAGAAAAAGCTTTCAAAAAAGCTTTCAAAACAGAATGGTGGAAAGTGCATCAAAGAAATTTTCTAAAAACAAATATTGTAAAAACTTGAAAGGAAACATGCATGAAAAAAAACCAACCAGCCCCTTCTGCACCTCTTTCGGTGAAAGAATTAAAAAAACGCTACGAACAGCCTGCCACAAGAATATCCTCTCCAGAAACCCTCTCTGCAAGGATTTCTCCAAAAGACAAAAGACAGGCTTCCCCGAAACTGGAAGCATTAAAAAAACGCTATGAACACCCTCCCACAGAAACATCTTCTTCAGAATCTCTATCTGCAACGATTGCCCCACAAAGACCACTTCGCATGAAAGAGAAATTGGCTCAGATGGAGCAAGCAAAAGAAACTGCAGATGTAAAGATTGTCCCACCACAAAGACCACCTCGCATGAAAGAGAAATTGGCTAAAATGGAACAAGACAGAGAAACTGCAGATGCAATGGCTGCTCCACCAAAACCACCTCGCATGAAAAAGAAATTGGCTCAGATGGAACAAGCCAGAGAAATTGGAGACGCAATGGCTGCTCCACCAAAGCCACCTCGCATGAAAGAGAAATTGGCTCAGATGGAACAAGCCAGAGAAATTGGAGACGCAATGGCTGCTCCACCAAAGCCACCTCGCATGAAAGAGAAATTGGCTCAGATGGAACAAGCCAGAGAAATTGGAGACGCAATGGCTGCTCCACCAAAGCCACCTCGCATGAAAGCCAGAGGGCAAAGCAGTATCGCCGCAGAAAGTGAAACCCTCTACGCTACAGCTGCTCCGCAAAAACCACTTCACGTGAGAAAGACACTTGTTAACACAATGGAACAAAAGCTCTTGATCGACGCATATCAGGAAGAAATTCGATATTGGTGCGGAATGGTTTATGGCGATCGGCTTATTTTAGACGAAAGAATGGAAGAGGTTCAAAAAAACCCTGCTCTGGGAGAACAGCTCTCACGAGAAGTTGCAGAAAATCCCCAGTCTATTGCTCAATTCGCTGGTAAAAAAATGCTTGGCTTGAAAACGAAGGCACGCAAAGAAGCTGAAGAAAATTTTTCATCTCTTTGTGCTACTCTTGAGGGTTATGTATATACTGTAAAATACTCACAAGAAACCACTATGCGTGTTACTCATGCAGAACAAAGCCACCATGAAGAACCAACACTGAGAGGACAAAGAGCTGAAAATCTACGAAAGCCGCTTCATCCTGAAAAGGAGATGGCACCTCTTTCGAATAAGGAAATTGCCAACAGGATTCAAAGAGATCCATCGGTTCAATATGCTCAAGCAGAAGTCTGCTATTGGTGCAAAATCGCTTATGGCGACCCGAGTATTTTGCAGGAAAGAATTGAAGAGATTCAAAAAAGTCCCAGCATGGGAGAAGAGCTTTCATGGCAAGTTGCAAACCATCCTACGTTTTTTCATAAGCTTGCGGGTAGGCAAATGCTTGGCATAAAAAATCAAACACGCAAAAAAGCCGAAGAAGGTCTTTCTACCTTATGTAGCGCCATTGAAAATTATGCAGATATTGTAAAACAAGTAAGAGACAATATTGTGCAAACCCATCAAGCACAACAAAACTGCCAAGAACAGTCTGTGGAATTGGCTCAAGACTTGCAAAAACAGCAAGCTTTATCAAAGCGGCATAAGCTGCCTGAGTATTCAACAGTTACTGCGCATGAGGGTGTAGAAGCCTCCAGGCAAGCACAGCAGCAATCGCCAGACGTTCGACCACGCAAAGTTGGGGCAGCAAAAGCAATGGCTTTCGCCAGCTAACATGCACAAGCTTTGGTCTTTAATATGATCTCTTCGTCTAATTTCTTGGCGCCAATTATTTTATGGAAATTGCGCCAAGAGTGTTACTGTTGTGGTTTGTTATAGCAAATATTTAAAAAACACCCCTTGTCATAGAGTGTAAATTCGTAAGCAGGTGATACTAGAAGCAAAGAAAAGTGCGACATAAAACCAAACAGCCATAGAGACTACTAAACAAAAAGATACCCGAACCACTTCTCATGACTCTTAACAACGATCCATCTGCCTCCTCTGTTTCTCCTTCGCGCGAAGCTATGCCGATATCCCAGGCCATATCTTATGAACACTTCCCCAATCTCCTACGATGCAATTTATGAAGAGAAAAAATGAATAAAAAAACATAAGGAGTGTTTTTATGAAGAAGTAAGCGGACATCCTCATTGTATTTGCCAGCCCCCAATGTTGCGAAAATCTCTGTATTCAAACACTTCATAAGAGACATTTTTACTCCCGTCTTCAAAGTGTTTCTCTCTACACGCCAATCCCACTTGTGATGTGCAAGTAAAGAATCTTGTTTGATTCAACATAAACAGGTTTGAAATGCAAAAATCTTACGCTCTTCGAGGTTCTAGTTCAATTTAAAACGCTGAATTATCTTTACAAATCAAAGCATTGTATACCATCCCTAAACGCTCTTTGGATACCAAACACATATTTTCTTTAGAAAAGACTGTTCTTCATTTAAAATTGCTTCTTTGTTGTTAAGTTTGTGAGCAAATCTCTGATCCAATAACTTCCCCCATCTTTCTTCAGTTAATACGCATAAGCTTAATTTCTATTTTATTATGTTTCTTTACACAGCAAAATAAAGCAAATAGGACAAAATTGCTCTCTGATTTTTGATCTGGTGTAAAATTACATCTCCAAACACTAAACTGAAAAGCTTCTTTACAGAAGCGATACAAAATACATCACAGAATAAACTCTATACTCCCTATATCTATGCTCTCCCTATAGTTTAAAGCACATTGAAGCGTTTTGGAGCATTATGAACACATCAAAGCGATATTTATGGCAACAGAGCGCAAAAAAGAAAACATCCCCGGTTATCATATCTGGCAGAAATGAAACAGAGCACGAAGCATAAATAACCACCGGCTTCCCATTCTTTCTTTCTCCTTGTATTCATTCTATTGCCCTCCATTTCCAGCTCAAGAAAAAACAATATTGATTGTTTTATGAAAACAATACAAACTGTAATGGAGCAATAAAAATAGAGGTTAAAGAGTATGAATGTCCTCTTGTTGACAGAAGGATAAACACCATCGTAAAACACTTCAAAAATGGATTCTTGTCTTGGCATGCTGTTCAAATTTTTATGATCAATAATTTTATTTATTTTTTCCTCATCGCTCCTTCATGATAAACCCGATGTATTTTTATGACCCTGATTAAAAAATTTGCAACTGTTGCTTCTGGAACCCTCATGAGCCGTATTTTTGGCTTTATACGCGAAATGCTGATGGCCGCAGCCCTGGGAACTGGTCCTGTTTCCGATGCCTTTAACGCTGCTTTTCGTTTTCCCAACACATTCCGCCGATTTTTTGCTGAAGGCGCCTTTAATGCAGCTTTTGTTCCTCTTTTTGCAAAAAAAATTACTAAAGATGGTCAAGAAACTGCATGCAAATTTGCAGAAGAGGTGTTTGGTGTTCTTTTTTCGCTGCTGTTACTTTTAACCATTGTCATGGAATTAAGTATGCCTTTTTTAGTACGAACCATAATTGCCCCAGGTTTTGCAGAGGATGCGACAAAATTTAACGCTACAATTCATTTTACCGCAATCATGTTTCCCTATTTAACATGCATGTCTTTAGCAGCCATGATGGGGGGCATGTTAAATGCCTTGCGGCGCTATTTTATCGCAGCCATCGCCCCCCTCTTTTTAAATATTATTTTGATTAGCGTGCTTGCCTATGCTTGGATATACCAATTTGATGCTTGGCATATCGGCTTAAATCTTTCCTGGGGCGTCTTGGCTGCAGGACTTCTCCAACTCGCCTTAATCGCGGTTGCTCTGCGTCAAAGTGGAATGAAAATTTTCCTCCGCCGTCCCCATCTTAGCCCCAATGTTCGCAAGCTTTTAACATTGGCATTCCCTGCTGCTATCACAGGAGGGATTACGCAAATCAATTTATTAATCAATACCAACATTGCTTCCAGCCAATCGGGTGCTGTATCCTCTTTGATGTATGCCGATCGTCTTTACCAATTACCACTCGGTGTGATAGCAATTGCCGTTGCAACCGTTCTTTTACCAGAATTAACAAGAGCCCTCCGCAGTAAAAACCACAAAGAAACCCACGATTTGCAAAACCGCTCTATTGAATTGACCCTGTTGTTAACTTTACCTGCATCCGTGGCTTTTCTGCTGCTCTCTCACCCAATTGTCAGTTTACTTTTTGAGCGTGGACAATTTACCAGTGAATCAACACACCATGTTGCACAATTACTTGGGCTTTATGGGCTAGGACTTCCAGCTTTTGTACTGATCAAAGTCTTTATTCCTAATTTCTTTGCCCATGAAGATACAAAAACACCAATGATTTTCACAGGTATTTGCGTTTTTATCAATATCAGCCTAGCCTTAATCCTCTTTCCAATTTTGTCAGCACGGGGCATTGTCATTGCTGAAATTACCTCTGGGTGGGTTAACACACTATTGCTTTGGGGCATTCTCATCAAACGTGGTTATTGGAAATACGATACACAACTGATAAAACGAATGGTATGTTTGATTATCACGACTCTTTTAAATGCTATAGCCCTATATTATGTGCTTGATATTCTTTGCTTTTTTTCTTTCCCTTTATCCTCACAAGCATCGTTTTTCTTGCGTGCTCTCACCTTGGCAGGGATCATGATTGTCATATTCTTGGTATATTGTATGGCCTATTTTTTACTTGGCACCCGTTCCTTTTTCCTCACCCTTAAAAATTTTAAAAAACGTCTATAATACAAAACGTCTATAATACTTTGTCTTGCTTTCAGAAAGATCCTTTGTCACAAAACACAAAACGAATAACTTTACTTAAGAAAGAACTCTCTTATGGACACCTTTACACCCCTTGTCTTTTCCGGCGTACAACCGACTGGTAATCTGCATCTTGGCAATTACCTTGGAGCCATTAAGCATTGGGTTGAACTGCAAATGTCCTATAGTTGCTTGTATTGCGTGGTTGATATGCACGCGCTCACACTGAACCCGGATCCACTTATCTTACGTGAATCCACCAGAGCAGTCACAGCAGCCTTTTTAGCTGCTGGTATTGATCCCCAAAAACAAATCATTTTTAACCAGTCTCAAGTTTTTCAGCATGCTGAATTAGCATGGATTTTGAATTGTATTGCCCGTATTGGCTGGCTCCAACGCATGACGCAGTTTAAAGATAAAGCAGGGAAAGATCGCGAACAAGCATCCCTTGGGCTTTTTGCCTATCCAAGTCTTATGGCTGCCGATATTTTACTCTATCGCGCCACGCATGTTCCGGTGGGGGACGACCAAAAACAGCATGTTGAATTGACCCGCGATATTGCCCAAAAATTTAACAACGACTATTCACACCGTATTGCAGATTTAAATTTTGGTGTCTGTATGCAAATGGGTGAGGAAAAAAGACAAAGCTTTTTCCCCATACCAGAAGCGCTTATTGGCAAGACAGCGATGCGCGTTATGTCTTTACGCGATGGTACAAAAAAAATGTCAAAATCAGATCCTTCAGATTTTTCACGCATTAATTTGACTGATGATGCGGATCTTATCGCAAAAAAAATACGTAAAGCAAAAACTGACTCCGGAGCTTTTCCTGACACACTTACAGCCTTAAAAGGACGCCCAGAGATCGATAACCTGCTTGGTATTTATGCTGCTTTTGCACAAATAAGCAAAGAAAAGGCTCTTTTAGAGTTTTCTGGAAAACAATTTTCGCTTTTTAAAACAGCCTTAGCTGACCTTGCCGTCCATAAGCTTGCCCCAATCACACAAGAATTACGTCGACTTCACCAAGAAAACAGTTATATTGACTCTGTTTTACACAATGGCGCAGAACGTGCTAGTGCACTGGCCGAAAAAAATATGAAAAAAATCCGTGAAATTGTTGGATTTTTGCACGATGCATGAAACAATAAAACTTAAACTGTAAAAAGTAAAAAAATTGTCTGTAGAAAATAGAGAAAACCCCATGGTTTCCAAGCAAAAAAATCCGAAAACAGGTCACAAACGGAAAATTTTAGTCATTATTGATGAAACGCCAGAGTGTCGACGTGCCGTTGCTTTTGCCGCACAGCATGCCCAAAATACCAATAGAACATTGGTGTTGCTGTGTGTCGTTGATAGTGTAGAATTTCAACATTTTCTGGGCGTAAATAACGTTATGCGATCGGAATCAACGCAAGCTGCCTATAAAATATTGGGAGAAATTGCCGATGATGTACGCACCACACACGCCCTTAAAACAGAAATAATTGTGCGTGAGGGAAAAAAAATTGATGAAATTGCCAACCTGATCGACGAAAATAAGGAGATCGCGCTCATTGTTTTAGCTGCCAGTGGACACACAGAAGGACCAGGCCCACTTGTCCAACTTATCGGGAGTCGGGGAACAGCTTTTTCAATCCCTGTTACCGTTATTCCAAGCAATCTTGCCGATGAAGATATTGAATCCATTGCTTAAATACAGTATTCTGAACTCAACGACCTTCCTAACCTTTCACACCAAAAGGAGAGTGTATGTTTATTCAAACTGAAACCACACCAAATCCTGCAACACTTAAATTTTTGCCAGGTCGTGTGGTACTTTCCAAGGGTGTCTTAGAGTTTCGTACCAGTGAAGAAGCCGCTAAAAACTCACCTTTAGCTGCAAAACTGTTTAATATTCCAAATGTTAATGGTGTTCTTTTGGGTTATGATTTCATTACCGTGAGCAAAAAAGATGGCGAGTGGCAACATCTCAAACCAGCCATTTTAGGCACCATTATGGAACATTTTCTATCCGATGCCCCGGTTATCAACACAAATGCCACAATACAAGCGCAAACGCACGCCCTTAACGAAGAATTTTATGACGAAAAAGACGTCGATATCGTCTCAACAATCAAGGAACTTCTTGAAACACGTGTTCGCCCAGCTGTTGCCAATGACGGTGGAGATATTACTTTCTGTGGATTTGAAAACGGTATTGTTTACCTCAATATGCGGGGAGCCTGTGCCGGATGCCCCTCTTCAACTGCAACACTAAAAACTGGTATTGAAAATCTTTTACGACATTTTATCCCAGAAGTTTTAGGTGTTGAAGCCATGCCGCAATAAAAAACGCCAATATCGTCTCAACAATTAAGGAACTTCTTGAAACACGTGTTCGCCCAGCCGTTGCCAATGACGGTGGAGATATTACTTTCTGTGGATTTGAAAACGGTATTGTTTACCTCAATATGTGGGGAGCCTGTGCCGGATGCCCCTCTTCAACTGCAACGCTAAAAACTGGTATTGAAAATCTTTTACGGCATTTTATCCTGGAATTCTAAAGGATTAAAGTCCTTCCAAAATAAAACGAGGATGAGATTTTACAAAATACCGATACAGAGCATTCTTAAAGAAAAACGCTTTCATAAAAACACTTATATTGAACAAGAGAAAAAAGCATAAGAGAAGAGCAAAATCTGATGACATCATAACGATACATCAGAAACTTTAATGAAACAAAAAAATTGTACAAAAAAAACGGGCTCAGTGGCCCGTTTCCTTTTACCTTTATGCAAGGGCTTAGAAATCCATTCCGCCCATTCCACCCATTCCGCCACCAGGCATTGGAGGCATTGGAGTGTCTTTCTTTGGAACTTCAGCAACCATTGCTTCTGTTGTGATGAGAAGGCTGGCAATCGATGCAGCATTCTGGAGAGCAGAACGCACAACCTTCACAGGATCAACGATTCCTAGAGCAATCAAATCACCAAATTGACCAGTTGCGGTATTGTAACCAAATGTATCTGCGTTATTTTCAAGCACTTTGCCAACGATAATCGCTGCTTCTTCACCTGCATTAGTTGCAATTTGGCGTGCTGGTGCCTGTAGTGCACGACGAACAATATTGATACCAGCTTCTTGATCAGGATTGCTTCCTTTAATTGTCAAGGCATTTGCAGCACGCAACAATGCAGTTCCACCACCGGCAACAATACCTTCTTCCACAGCTGCACGTGTTGCGTTCAAGGCATCATCAACCCGATCTTTCTTTTCTTTCACTTCAACTTCTGTCGCACCACCAACACGGATAACAGCAACACCACCAGCGAGTTTAGCAAGTCTTTCTTGCAATTTTTCACGGTCATAGTCAGAAGTTGTTTCTTCGATCTGTACCTTGATTTGGTTTACGCGTGCATTAATTTCAGCTTTTTTCCCAGCACCATCAATAATCGTCGTATTTTCTTTAGAAATATTCACTTTCTTCGCACGACCAAGCATATCCAAAGTAACATTTTCTAATTTAATGCCAACATCTTCAGAAATAACCTGACCCGATGTCAAGATTGCAATATCTTCCAACATGGCTTTACGGCGATCACCAAATCCTGGAGCTTTCACAGCAGCAATTTTCAAACCACCGCGCAGCTTGTTAACAACGAGCGTTGCCAAAGCCTCACCTTCCACATCTTCAGCGATAATAAGAAGAGGTTTGCCAGACTGAACAACAGCTTCGAGCACTGGAAGCAAGGATTGCAAATTAGACAATTTCTTTTCGTGAATGAGGATGTAAGGATCGTCGAGATCAGCCACCATTTTATCAGCATTGGTGACGAAATAAGGGGAAAGATATCCACGGTCGAATTGCATCCCTTCAACGACTTCCAATTCCGTTTCAGCAGTTTTCGCTTCTTCCACGGTGATAACGCCTTCATTGCCAACTTTTTCCATAGCATCAGCGATCATTTTACCGATTTCTGCAGCACCATTGGCGGAAATTGTTCCCACTTGTGCAATTTCTGCTGAAGTCTGGATTTTTTTCGCTTTTTTGAAAAGATTACTCACCACTTCTTCAACAGCAGCATCAATCCCACGTTTGAGATCCATTGGGTTCATGCCAGCAGCAACGGCTTTCACCCCTTCTTGTACAATAGCCTGTCCTAAAACAGTTGCAGTTGTTGTTCCATCCCCAGCAATGTCATTGGTTTTAGAAGCAACTTCGCGCAACATTTGCGCACCCATATTTTCAAACTTATCTTCAAGCTCGATTTCTTTTGCAACAGATACACCATCTTTTGTGATGCGAGGTGCACCAAATGATTTATCAATTACAACATTGCGACCTTTAGGGCCGAGCGTTACTTTAACAGCGTTAGCAAGGATATCAACGCCGCGCAATAAACGCTCACGCGCTTCACGGCCAAATTTGACTTCTTTAGCAGCCATTTAATTTCTCCTTGGAGTTATGTCCTAAATAGTAGAAAATGAAAAAATTGAGAGGCTGGATTACCCCAAAATTCCCATAATGTCAGATTCTTTCATAATTAAGAGGTCTTCACCATTAATCTTCACTTCGGTTCCAGACCACTTTCCAAACAAGATACGGTCTCCTGTTTTCACTTCTAAAGGCACACGCTTTCCATTGTCATCGAGAGCTCCATTGCCAACAGCAATAATTTCACCTTCTTGAGGTTTTTCCTTAGCTGTATCAGGGATGATAATCCCCCCAGCAGTTTTGTTTTCAGATTCAACCCGACGGACAACGACACGATCGTGAAGTGGGCGGAATTGTATGTTAGCCATATTTCAAATCCTTAAAACTTAATATAATTGCATTAATCTTAAGTCCTTGTTAGCACTCATAGTTGGAGAGTGCTAACAGTAGCGGTAATATAAAATCGCCACTTTCCAATGTCAAGGTTCTTTACAAATAATTTCTCTCAAGAGGCTTCAAAGTCTTGCCTCTTTTTTCTATTTTGCGTTATTTACCCTTTTTATTAACCACTGAACATAAAAGGATCTTACCATGGTTGAAACACGTCAGGAAACAGATAGCTTTGGAACGATTTCAGTACGTCAAGATCGTTATTGGGGAGCACAAACTGAACGTTCTCTGCATAATTTTAATATTGGCACAGAAAAACAACCTCTCACCATCATCTATGCCTTAAGCCTTATCAAAAAAGCTGCAGCTGTTGTCAATATGGAAAAAGGCAAGCTTGCACAAAACATCGGAAAAGCAATCATTACTGCCGCCGATGAAGTGCTCGCAGGAGCATTTGATACGCATTTTCCACTTTCTGTCTGGCAAACTGGTTCTGGCACCCAAAGTAATATGAACGTCAATGAAGTCATCGCCAACCATGCCAGCATGCTTTTGGGAGGAAAACTTGGCAGTAAAGCACCCGTTCACCCCAATGATCACGTAAATATGAGCCAATCGTCAAACGATTCCTTTCCCACAGCACTTCACATTGCCACCACACTCCAAACACGCCAACACTTATTTCCCATCCTTGACGCTCTTATTACTACTTTAAGAAAAAAAGAAGAAGAATTTGCCGATATCATCAAAATCGGACGCACCCATACCCAGGATGCAACACCTCTGACATTAGGACAGGAATTTTCAGGTTATCGCGCAGCACTAGAAGCCAACCGCCAACGCATTGAAAGTGCGCTTGCCGATGTCCAAATGCTTGCCCAAGGAGGGACAGCTGTTGGAACAGGACTCAATGCACCGCAAGGTTTTGACGTTGCTTTTGCGCAAACAATCAGCACCCTCACAGGAATAACCTTTAAGACTGCCAGCAATAAATTTGAAGCACTCGCCCATCATGGAGCCCTTGCACATTTTCATGGAAGCTTGAATGCATTAGCAGCTGATCTATTTAAAATTGCCAATGACATTCGGTTTTTGGGATCCGGTCCACGCTCAGGGCTGGGTGAACTAAGCCTTCCAGAAAATGAACCAGGATCTTCCATTATGCCAGGCAAGATCAATCCCACGCAGTGTGAAGCAATGACTATGGTTGCTTGCCAAGTTTTCGGCAATCATACCAGTGTAACATTTGCCGCAAGCCAGGGACATTTTGAACTCAATGTTTATAAACCTGTTATTGGCTATAATGTTTTACAGTCGATTACGCTTCTTGGTGATTGCATGCGTTCTTTTGACATGCATTGCATTCAAGGATTACGTGCCAATCGAGTCCATATTCACTCTCTCATGGAACGCTCTCTCATGTTAATAACAGCTCTTGCACCGAAAATTGGCTATGAAAAAGCTGCCGAAATTGCTAAAGCAGCATATAAAAATGACACGACTTTGCGTACTGAAGCTATCAAAGCGGGAGTTTCTGGAGATGATTATGATCGGCTGGTTGATCCCAAAAAGATGATCCACCCGCAATAAACAAATAGATTGAAACCTCCCTGATAGACCTCTCTATTCCTGATAGACCTCTCTATTAGAATATCGGAATTAGAATATCGGACCGCAAGCGGTCCGATTCTTATTGGATCTTAAACAATCTAATCCCCACCTCTTGCAATAATCAGTTAAGCGCGCTCCACTCTGCTCCACCCTCTTGAGAAGAAGAACTTTTTGTGGATCTTGATTGTGTTTGTGTGGGGTCAGCTTTATACGGCTCAAAAGAAAGCCGTAAGGATACTCCTACCGCCCTTGTTCCCAACAAGTGTTCTACAACCGCGCTCTGGTCTCAAAAAAACACATGCCTTGCAAGGCCACCTGTTGCAAAGGTCAGAAAACTTTAAAACTTTTTATGCATAAAAATAACATGACTTTGCGCACTGAAGCATTAAAAATGGGAAGCTGGCAATAATGATGACCAGCTGCTCGATTCCCAAAAGATGCTCCATCCACAAGAGACAAAAGGAGAGAAACCTCCTTAAGAAAAACCTCGAACATCAGAGCGTTCGTTTACCACCCAATTTTGTTGCCAATGGCATTCGGTTTTTGGAATCAGCTTCTCGCGCTTATGTTTGAGTGAACGAAGCCTTCCAAAAAATAAAGTTGAGACTTTCCATCATGACAAAAAAATCAGCCCAAAAGCACTTGTAAAACAATGATGCCCCCCTTTGCAAGAAACAACTTGAAACAGCTCTCTATGTGATAACATCAGGCTGTTTGCAACCCAATTTTTGTTGTATTTTTAACAATTCCAGCGCTGCCTTTTGCAAAGGTTGGAGGACTTTTTGCGGATCTTGATTGTGTTTACATGGGTCAGCTTCGTACTGCTCGAAATAAAGCCGTAGGGTAGAGCCCACCGTCCCTGTCCCTGATAAGCGCACCACTAACCGTGCTCCATTCTTAAAAAAAATACGCACTCCCTGCCCCGTGCTGATACTCTGATCAATGGGATCATGATAGGTAAAATCATCTGCTTTTTCAACCTGGAGTCCCGCAATTTTCATGCCTGCCTTTGGTAAACGCGCGCACAACGCATCCATGACCATGCGAGCTTTACACGCCTCCACTGCTTCATAATCATAACGCAAAGTGTAAAAACGCCCATAAGTGTGCCAATGCTGTTGCGTAATTTGTGCGACAGTTTTCCCTGTTACCGCTAAAAGATTTAACCAAAATAAGACAGCCCATAAACCATCTTTTTCGCGGATATGATGAGAGCCGGTTCCAAAGCTTTCTTCACCACAAAAGGTCACTTTTCCAGCATCTAAAAGCGACCCAAAAAATTTCCATCCCGTTGGTGTTTCAAAAAAGTTTAATGCTTTTTTTTCAGCAACCAGATCAGCCGCACGCCCGGTTGGCATAGAGCGTGCAATACCCACAATACCCTGCCTATACCCTTTTATCAGATGTGCATGATCCGCCATGATAGCCAGAGAATCAGAAGACGTGACAAATTGTTTACGACCAATAATGAGATTACGATCTCCATCACCATCAGACGCCGCACCAAGATCAGGTCCTTGATCCGACATCAACAAATCATAAAGATCCTTCGCATGAACCAAATTTGGATCTGGAGGCTTCCCTCCAAAATCTGGCAAAGGAACGCCATTAACTACTGTTCCTTCAGAGAATCCTAAGCATTTTTCAAAAATTTCATACGCATAAGGTCCCGTTACTGCATGCATTGCATCAAAGCGCAAAGTTAACCCTTCTGCCACAGCCTTGGCAATACAGTCAAAATCAAAAATCTCCTGCATCAGTGCAACATAATCTGCTACAGGATCAATAACATCTACTTGCATGGCCCCCACAAAGGTCGTGCCTTGCGTACTTAAATCAATATCTGGAGCCTCAACAATCTTATAAAAAGAAAGATGTTGCGAGGTTGCAAAAACAGCATCACACAAAGAAGCAGGAGCAGGTCCGCCATTGGAAATATTGTATTTGATGCCACAATCCCCCTCCAGACCACCAGGATTGTGACTTGCTGAGAGAATAATACCACCATGGGCATGGTATTTGCGAATAAGATGCGAAACAGCAGGCGTAGAGAACAATCCCCCTTTTCCAACTTTAACACACGCAACACCATGAGCAGCAGCCATTTTCAACACAATTTGAAGAAGGGTGTGGTTGAAATAGCGTCCATCTCCTCCAAGAATCAGCAGTTTCCCTTCAAGAGGCCCAATGTTATTAAAAAGAGATTGAATAAAATTTTCAACATAATGGGGCTGTTGGAAAACAGAAACTTTTTTGCGTAAACCAGACGTTCCAGGTTTTTGATCATTAAAAGCCGTAGTCAAAACTGTCATGATAGTCATGGAAGCGCCTTCATCTTGTTTTGTTTGATTCTAGAGTAAACATCTATCAAAGTCGACCATTAATTCTACTTGACGCAACAATGAAATACTTGCAAACTCGTTAGAAAAGAAGACTGTTTAAGTCGTTCTTTTCAATATATTTTAAGACGAGGACTTTTTTAAAACACAATTCTCATAGAAAATACAGGAGCATGATTATGATAAAAAAAACAGTTCCCAATGCCACTTTTCATACACGTGTACGGGATGAATCCATAGGTGGAAATAATCCTTATCGGTGGCAAGAGGTTAACAGTGATACGTACTTTAAAGGGAAGCGAGTTATTCTTTTTTCTCTTCCTGGAGCGTTCACTCCTACTTGTTCGACCTTTCAGCTCCCTGATTTTGAAAAGCTCTATGATGAATTTAAAAAAGTCGGTATTGATGAAATTTATTGCCTTTCCGTCAATGATGCTTTTGTCATGAACGCTTGGAAGAAAGCTCAAGGGATTGAAAACGTGAAATTGATTCCTGATGGCTCAGGTGAATTCACCCGCAAAATGGGAATGTTGGTTGCTAAAGACAATGTTGGTTTTGGAATGCGGTCATGGCGTTATGCTGCTGTTATCCATGATGGTGTCATTGAAAAATGGTTCGAAGAAGAAGGCTATTCGGACAATTGCACAACAGATCCTTATGAAGCCTCTTCACCACAAAATGTTCTAAAAGCTCTAAAAGGTTAATTGCAAACCAAACTCACTCGTTTAGATAACTGTACAAATTCCTTCGCAAAGAGGAATTTGTACCGAAAACGTGAAATTGATTTCCTGATGGCTCAGGTGAATTCACCCGCAAAATGGGAATGTTGGTTGCTAAAGACAATGTTGGTTTTGGAATGCGGTCATGGCGCTTTGCTGCTGTTATTCATGATGGTGTCATTGAAAAATGGTTCAAAGAAGAAGGCTATTTGGACAATTGTACAACAGATCCTTATTAGGAGATCTTCCCAAAATAAAATCTTTTTAAAATACTGAAAACGCGTTTCATAGCAAAATCGCTTGTTTAAATGGCACAAATTTCTGTTTGTAATTTAGTTTATACCGTTTGTATTTTTATGAATTTTTTTATGTGACTTAAAATTTACTCACTTGAGATTAGTTACTTTGGGGTTTTATGTATAAGATATTGATTTATAATGATAATTCATTATTTTCATATTTATCGTAAGATTTTCTCATTTCAAGCCCTCTTCCCGTGAATCAATCAAAACCTTTCGCTTGCGCATCACAAGCCGGATTGGCGTGTAGAGAAAAACACTTAAAGAAAGGAATAAAAATGCCTTTTATGAATCGTCTCAATGCAAGAACCGGTGAAACATTGAAGGCCGGAAAATAGAATGATGGTGCCGGCTTGCACCTTCATAAGCGTAAAGATGATGATGCACAATGGCCTTACCGTTCTACCATTCACGGGTACCGTCGTGAAATAGGCTTAGGAACATTGAGAGATATTTCTTTAAAATAAGCACATGAATGGGCAACACAATGGTGCTCTGTTTTGCGTGAAGGGTATGTGTAGCTCACACCTCAAAAGATTGAAGTAGAGACCAAGAATCCCATAAAAGAAGAAGCTTTTTTATCCCATCACGAGGAGATACATCTGAAGTGGTTACGTTTATTGAAGAAGCCTTCAAGAAGGGGGCGTTCTTTGTAAAAATGTTCATCATCGTTATGTGCTATTTTCCTGTTTGAGTGGAAAAGGAGAACAGGGATGCAATTTTCCTTCTTCATCCGTTCTCTTTGTACCTCTGAACAGAACCATTCTCAGCAATAACTTTTGTATTCTCACCTCTTCAAAAAGCTAAGCTGCTTGGGTAAATGCACTCCGGCCCCTATTGTTAAAAAGAAAACATAAAGCTTAGCCCGAAAGTATCCGCACCATACATGACTCTTCAAGGTAAAATCTTGGCTTGCTTCTCAAGTCTTCCATCTCATGCTGATCCCCCTATGCCCGTCACACAATCTAGAGCTTCCAACACAGGGAAGAGCCAGAATACAAGATGGCATCGATCCTCACAGAGCACCATCATAACCTATAGTTTTTGGTAAGCGCTTCCAAAACCGGATGCCCCTTTCGATACCAAGATCATAACTTTATGAACGCCAAACGCCTTGCCTGCGGCTAAGGGAAAACTCTCGCATTGAAGCCTCCGTTTTTAAATAAAATGAACTTCTTCAATAAAACGACGAATAAGGTTTTCAGTACCCAACAGGCCTCTGAGAGACTCATCCTTAATAAACTGGTAAATCCTTTTGCTAATCCTTGGTAAATTTCATAATTCTCCCTGGTAACACGTCTGTTCTTTACAAGTGGACCATGACCACCCCTCTCCCTCTCCCTCTACTCTCACGTCTTACTTATTAAGGCGGAAAACCTAAGGTAATGATCCTGATATTTGAAAAGCTAAAACTTTTGTGCATTTTGGGATATTAAAATATCTTGTACAGCTTGGACCAATCGCTCTTCATCCACCGTTATCTGCGCTGGTCTGCTTTCGCGCCATGTTTGATTATCCTTAATTTCATGAGACAACCGCGCACCTTCGATCAAATCTTTGATCTGTATTTTTCTGTCTTGGCGCTCTTGTGATCCTTGAATCACCACACAAGGAGCCTGACGGCGATCTGCGTATTTCATCTGCGCTTTAATCCCTGATGCTCCCAGATAGAGTTCAGCACGAATTCCCGCTTTACGCAACTGCATGACCATTTTTTGATATTGTGCAACAGCCTCTGGCTCTCTATCCATCATCAGCACCACAACCGGCCCAGGTGTTTTCTTTACAGGCAGCTTTGAAAGATTTTGCAAAGCTGTTATCAAGCGTGAGATACCAATTGAAAAACCCGTCGCTGGAACATTTTCATCACGAAATCGTGCAACCAATCCATCATAGCGCCCACCTCCACCAATGGACCCAAAGACAACTTTTTGTCCATCATCATTGAGAACATCAAAAAGCAATGTCGCCTCAAAAACAGGTCCGGTATAATATTCCAGTCCCCGCACCACAGATGGATCAATTTTGATACGGTTTTGATAACCATTTGCGGCAAAAATTGCCTGCATTTCCTCAAGCTCCCGCACCCCTTCTAATCCTTGAATATGATGACCAACAACGTGTCTAAGAGCATCAAGCGTTTCCTCTGCTGTTTCAGCTTCTCCTGTGAGCAAAGCAAGAACACTATCAATCTCTTGGTCCTTAAGCTGTGCCCCTTTAGTAAAATCACCACTTTCATCCAAACGCCCTTTGCCCAAGAGCAAACGCACACCTTCAAGACCAAATTTATCAAGTTTATCAATGGCCCTAAGAACAGTTAAGCGCTTTTCAGCTTTTTCACGTCCCACCAAGCCAATTTGCTCCAAAACAGCCTCTAGAATCTTTCGGTTATTAAGACGAATGGCATAATCATGATGCTGAAATCCTAGTTTTTCTAAACTATCTGCTGCCATCATGCAAATTTCAGCATCCGCCGCCACTGTTGGTGTTCCAACAATATCAGCATCAAACTGCATAAATTGTCGAAACCGCCCTGGTCCGGGTTTTTCATTGCGGAAAACAAAACCAAGACGATAACTCCGATATGGTTTTGGCAAAATTTCAAAATTCTCCGCAAAATAACGAGCAAGAGGTGCGGTGAGATCATAGCGCAAAGACATCCATTGCTCATCTTCATCTTGTAGCGAAAAAACCCCCGCATTTGGGCGATCTTCATCAGGTAAAAACTTGCCTAACACATCCGTATATTCAAAAATCGGTGTTTCAAGGGCTTCAAAACCGTAAAGCTCATAAACCTCACGAATTTGAGCAATCATGGTTTCGGTTGCATACAGCTGCGTGCTTGTGCGATCAATAAAACCACGTGGTAAACGAGCTTTGGTTTTTTCTTGTTTCGATGACATGTTATTCTCTAGCAACAATATGTGTTCACGGACAACTTGTGTCTATCGTATAGAAACAAACGCTGCAATAACTTTATCGATCTGGACCTTCTGTAATATTCAGAAGTTTTTGCTTTTTACCAGGCAAAGCGGGCCGCCTTTAGGATAATCCGTTAAGAGATTTTTGCACTTTCCATATCAGGAAGTAAATTCTATGTTAGCGTCCTTACATTCATTGACCAAAAATGAGGAGGAGCCAGAGACGAATGCCCATCTATTTTTATCCCCGCAGTGTTCCTACGGCTTTTGTCCTTAAACGGTTCAGAGCTCCCATATTCAATCTACTCACTCATCTTTTTGGACTATGATCGCACGATTTTCGCAGGTAACAGGTAAGAGTGCCCGAAACAAGAAAATATCACAAGACCAAACAGTTTAGTCTTGCACCAATATTGTTTTTGACAATGAATTTCCACGCCTCATCCTCATATTAAAACTGACCAAGCTGCATATTCCTGTAAGACCACACCTAAAAACGGTTGTGTATAGGAAAAAAACACGATCATCACCATAGCTTGTCATCTGTACAGTCATTGTAGCATGTCCGAGACTTACTTTCTGGTTTTCTAATATCTCCAAAGAAGGGGATAAACTAACCTCAACCTCAGGCTGCGGAAGACTTTTTGCACTTAAACACGTTTCCCAAAATTGACTGCGTTTTCCTTTCCCTCCATCAAATCAATGCCTCCCAAGTATCATCTGCTCCATTTTTTATGCCTATCTAAACACTAAGTGGAATATGCGTCAGTAATTTTTAGCAGTACCACAAGTAATTTTTGATTTTAGTCATTCTCACTTCTAGCAACTGCTAATTTTGGATAAGCCCAAAAGCATTTATTTGGAATAAGCACCCTTCGTTTATAAGAGATTTTCATCTTTATACCGTAAGCAAAAGAACCTCAAGACAAGAGAGTGCTTTGAGATTGCTCCACAAAGCTATTAATAATGTTTTTTAAATCAACAACATTGCGACCAGCATCTGTTATCGATCGTGAAACTGAGGGAATGATATTCTGCCATAGCCTTTGAGGAAATTGATCTGCCAATTGTTTTATTGTTCCACCTTGAGCGCCAACACCAGGAACCAAAAACAGACTGTTTTTTAATTGCTCGATTGTATCTTTTGATTCATTTCCTAATGTTGCTCCAATGACCGCACCGATAGGACCAACAGACTGATGCTTGCCTGAAGACTGGCTATTATAGTCACAAATACGCTGTGCCAAATGAACAGAGAGTGTTTGGTTGCCGATACGTGCATTTCTAATGGGCTTGCCTTCTGGATTTGAAGATTGCACAACCACAAAAACTCCTGTTGCTGTTTCTTCTGCAACCTTTATCAGAGGTATAAGAGCATCAAAACCCAGGAAAGCATTGACTGTTATAGCGTCAGCTTTAAATGCGCTGCTTGAACCAAGCCAAGCTTTCCCATAAGCTTCCACAGTAGAGCCAATATCACCCCTTTTTGCATCAGCGATAACCAATAAACCTTGTTCGTGTGCATTTTCAATAAGTTCTTTGAGAACTTGAAGGCCTTCCACACCATATAATTCAAAAAATGCGACTTGTGGTTTTATGATACCCACATGACCAACAACTGCCGCTAAGAGGATATCGCAAAAGTCTTTTAATCCTTTATAATCAAAGCTTAAGTTCCATGATTGTAAAATGTGGTGACTAGGATCAAAACCTATACAAAGCGGTCCATATATTTCACGCTTTTTTAAAAAAGCTGAACAAAACATTCTACAACCTAACACAATCTCTGTTTAAATTTTCCGATACTATCAAAAAGCAATTCATTTATAAAAGTGATAGGTAACATGTTTTATAAAATTTAAAAATACTTTCAAACTTCATGACACAGCGCAAACAGAACAAACATCACATATTATATTTCACAAAACAGCCTCCTTGTGTAAAGATTATCTTCTTTCTCTTTAAACAGACTGACAATAAGGATATTGCGTCCCCCATTTGGACTAGGGCAAGCTGGCATTACCCCAATTGTTTGCAAACCTTCTTATTCCTTAAGCAAGCTCAGAGAGCATATCCCCAAAATACTTTCAGCAACAATCCCAGCAAACTTCTCTGGCTTAATTGCCCTCCAGAAAGCGACCACATCCACATTGTGAATATCTTCTTCCATTTCTGGATAAAGTTTGAGCGACTTTCTCAAAAATTTCTTGCGCAAATTGTCCACTTTTGCGCATATAAAACAATATTACTTTGGGCAATTTTTTGGCAATCTACTTGAGGAACAGGATCAGCTTCCTGGTTCGAAGCTTGCTAAAATATCGCCATGGGATTAATCCGCTCAAAAGAGAACAGGCTTGATGGCTTAAGCAAATCAGAACGCTAAACTAGCGTGCCAACAGATTGTCTTTGGTTTACAGCAGGTAAAGGTGGAGATGGTGCTTGAACAGGGAGACTTCATTTCTCCTCCATACAAGGTTTTTGAGCAAGGATGCTAAGTGATCGCAGAAGAGAGAGCCCTTAGTTCTTTTATGCGTATGAAGGATCATTTCCTACAACAAAGGCATAAGAAGGTTTGCAAACAAAAAGCTGCACCCGATTGTACAGCTTTTTATTGGTTTCATGGTTTATGAAAGGAAAGTTATTAAAGCGTGAAAGAGTTCTTACGGCTTCTGTAACCATAATAGCCAAAAACACTGGAAAGGATGGCACCAATCAAGCTTCCCAAGAAGCCCCACCATCCCATGTGCGATGCTGTTTTAGCAGTTTTATCCGCACCGTGATGGGCATTGTTTTTTGCTGTGTTTAGCTTTTCAGACAAGGTATTAGCCTGTTGCTCAAAAGCTTTGATTGTTTGTCCAATTTTTGCCTCTGCTGTTTGATAAACATCCAGTGCATGGTTGGCTGCTTTTTGTGCCTCAGCACGTGTCATGCCCCCTTTCATAAGGTCGTCGATGATCTCGCTCTGATTAAACTTTGCCGTCATGGTTTGGATATGGTCAGAAAGACGATGTCTTAGCTCTCTCAAATATATGCGAGAGTGAGAAGGATCGTTTTTGAAAGCCGTTAGTACTGAACCAACATCTTTGAGCGCTTTCTGATAGGCTTGTTTCAAGCGGTCAGGATCAAGAGCAGAGATTTCGCTTTTTTTGAGAAGGGTGCGCAACTCGCTGCGGAGTTTATCAAAATCGACCCCATTTTCGGTGTTCTCACGCAAAAAACTTTCAACATTTTTGCCGTTTAATTTTGAAAGAAGGGGAAAGACATCTGTTTTAAGACTATCCACGATTTGTTGTGTTGCACCACTTTCTGAGACAATCTTAGCGCTTAAGCTTGCTGCACTTGAGACCAAGAGGGAAGCTTGGAGAGCCATCAGAAGTGTTAACAGAGCCCAGGTTAAAAAGCCATGAAGGGCCCCTGATGTTTCTGCAAAACGTCCAGCAACAAAGCTCCCACTTGCAAGGCTGATCAGCATAACGATAAGAGAACCAATCCCCACAGAGAGGAAAGAGCCTTCAAAAGGAGAGGAAGAGGAGAAGTCCATTTGGCTTAAACCTAAAGCTGCAACGAGAAAAGATAAGCAGATTGAGGTAGCGAGAGCTGTCACCAGGCCAGCAAAGATTGCTGACCATGAAATGGGTGTATAAAAGAGAGGATACTGCTCCTCTAGTGATGTTTCTCCTAGAAAATGCGTATCGAAGGGTGTGTCTTCAGGAATGCGGGTTTCCATGTTTTTATCTCCTTGAATGATGATGGAGATAAAATGCCTCTTGAACAATTATGTTCCAAAATGGACAAATATCCGCCAAAAATGGAAAGGAAAGACCAAAAACAAACAGGGAGCAATCGTTGGCACGCTCGTTTAGCGTTCTGACCGCTTAAACCATCAAGCGTGCTATCTCTTGATCTGATTTAAACGAGCATGGAAGCTCTTAGCCTTTGAATAGGTGCATGATGGATTGACAGTGCTGTGGAGATCAGATTACGACGTTAAGCCTTGAAGTTATTGGCTTTTGCTTATGAGCAGATATTTGATTTTCAGAGCCGATTTTTGGCGCTTTAGAAACAGAGGGAATGTTTTTGGTCTTTTTTTATGGAACAGCAAAGCCTTATGGATTTTCTCTTGCTTGTCTTGTTTTTGAGCAGAGCTGGCGTGTGAGCAAGCGCGTTTGCGAGCCATAGATTGCGTTGTTTTTTCTTATTTGTGGTTTTTCCTCTGTCGAGCATTAACCAAGACATGAGCCAAAATGCTCCTGTGAGGTTTTGTCCTTGTTTTAGCAAGGTTCTAGCAATTTCTGCCAGGAAGATTTCTATGATAATGATTTTAGAAGAGAGAGTTTGAAGGAGTCTCGCGGTCTGTTAAATCGCACCCATTGTTTGAAGAATCAAAGGGAAGAAATGACACCCTACTTTTCGTCCTGCACGAACCGATAATTCTGGGGAGCTTTAGGCAGCTGTGTGCCTGTGGCTTTTTTGCTTTTGTCTTTGATACAGATCAGGGGGGATTTTTTACCTGAACTTCTCTGGAAGCGGTTATTGAAGAGAAATTTTTCTAAATTCTGATCTTTTTATTTATATTGGTTGCGGGGGCAGGATTTGAACCTGCGGCCTTCAGGTTATGAGCCTGACGAGCTACCGGGCTGCTCCACCCCGCGTTATGAAGGATAATAAATTAAGCGTAATTTTTTGTCCACGCTTAATTGTTTTCTTGGTTTTGTGTTTTTTCTATTTTCAGATTTTGTGAGTGATGCTCTATGCGCTTAGCAGACCTGGCAGCGACTTACTCTCCCGTGCCTTAAGGCAAAGTACCATCAGCGCTGGAACGTTTCACGGCCGAGTTCGGGATGGGATCGGGTGCGTTCGCTCCGCCATAACCACCAAGTCAGCAAAGAGCATAGAAAGGATGAGAAGCTAGTTTTTGATGTTATTTTTAATGAATGCTTATAGGAAATGGGAACGATCAAGTCGATCGAACGATTAGTATCAGTAAGCTTCATGTGTTACCACACTTCCACACCTGACCTATCAACGTGGTGGTCTACCACGGTTCTCAGGGAATACTTGTTTTCAGGTGAGTTTCCCGCTTAGATGCTTTCAGCGGTTATCTCGTCCGTATATAGCTACCCTGCTATGCAGCTGGCGCTACAACAGGTCCACCAGAGATACGTCCATCCCGGTCCTCTCGTACTAGGGACAGGTCCTGTCAATATTCCAACACCCACGGCAGATAGGGACCGAACTGTCTCACGACGTTCTGAACCCAACTCACGTACCGCTTTAAATGGCGAACAGCCATACCCTTGGGACCTGCTCCAGCCCCAGGATGCGATGAGTCGACATCGAGGTGCCAAACAACCCCGTCGATATGGACTCTTGGGGGTCATCAGCCTGTTATCCCCGGCGTACCTTTTATCCGTTGAGCGATGGCCCTTCCACACGGGACCACCGGATCACTATGACCGTCTTTCGACTCTGCTCGACTTGTCAGTCTCACAGTCAGGCAGGCTTATGCCATTGCACTCAACAAACGATTTCCGACCGTTCTGAGCCTACCATCGCGCGCCTCCGTTACTCTTTAGGAGGCGACCGCCCCAGTCAAACTACCCACCATACACGGTCCCGAATCCGGATAACGGACTGCGGTTAGACATCCATATCGGTAAGGGTGGTATTTCAAGGATGACTCCACAAAGGCTAGCGCCCCTGCTTCAAAGTCTACCACCTATCCTACACATACAAACACAAATGCCAGTGTAAAGCTATAGTAAAGGTGCACGGGGTCTTTCCGTCTAACCGCGGGAACCCCGCATCTTCACGGGGAATTCAATTTCACTGAGTCTACGTTGGAGACAGCGGGGAAGTCGTTACGCCATTCGTGCAGGTCGGAACTTACCCGACAAGGAATTTCGCTACCTTAGGACCGTTATAGTTACGGCCGCCGTTTACTGGGGCTTCAATTCAATGCTTGCACATCTCCTCTTAACCTTCCAGCACCGGGCAGGCGTCAGACCCTATACGTCGTCTTGCGACTTCGCAGAGCCCTGTGTTTTTGGTAAACAGTCGCTACCCCCTGGTCTGTGCCACCCTCTAACGGTTGCCCGCTAAAGGGTCACGCTTCTTCCGAAGTTACGCGTGCAATTTGCCGAGTTCCTTCAACGTAGTTCTCTCAAGCGCCTTAGTATTCTCTACCAGTCCACCTGTGTCGGTTTCGGGTACGGTCTCTATGTGGGAGCTATTTCCTGGAACTGCTTCACTGCAAGATCAATCCAATAAGACCTTACAATACACGCAATCCGTCACTACCCACAGGTCCACGAATATTAACGTGGTTCCCATCGACTACGCCTTTCGGCCTCGCCTTAGGGGCCGACTCACCCTGCTCAGATTAACTTTAAGCAGGAACCCTTGGACTTCCGGCGAGGGAGTCTCTCACTCCCTTTATCGTTACTCATGTCAGCATTCTCACTTCCGATACCTCCAGGAGCTCTCACGAGTCTCCCTTCACAGGCTTACGGAACGCTCCGCTACCACTTACTCCTAAGAGTAAATCCACAGCTTCGGTGTATGGCTTTAGCCCCGTTACATTTTCGGCGCAAAGACCCTTATTTAGACCAGTGAGCTGTTACGCTTTCTTTAAATGATGGCTGCTTCTAAGCCAACATCCTGGTTGTTTTGGGATCCTCACATCCTTTCCCACTTAGCCATAACTTGGGGACCTTAGATGGTGGTCAGGGTTGTTTCCCTCTCCACGACGGACGTTAGCACCCGCCGTGTGTCTGCTAGTTAGTTCTTCCAGGTATTCGGAGTTTGGTTAGGTTTGGTAATCCGGTGAGGACCCCTAGCCCATCCAGTGCTCTACCCCCTGGAGAATTCGACTAACGCTCTACCTAAATAGATTTCGCGGAGAACCAGCTATCTCCGAGTTTGATTGGCCTTTCACCCCTAGCCACAAGTCATCCCAATCTATTGCAACAGATACGGGTTCGGCCCTTCAGTAAGTGTTACCTTACCTTCAGCCTGCTCATGGCTAGATCACTCGGTTTCGGGTCTAATCCAACGAACTAAACGCCCTGTTCAGACTCGCTTTCGCTACGCCTACACCTATCGGCTTAAGCTTGCTCGTTAGACTAAGTCGCTGACCCATTATACAAAAGGTACGCCGTCACCCAGAACAAATCTTGGGCTCCGACTGTTTGTAGGCATCCGGTTTCAGGTACTTTTTCACTCCCCTTGTCGGGGTACTTTTCACCTTTCCCTCACGGTACTGGTTCGCTATCGGTCATGCACGAGTACTTAGGCTTGGATCGTGGTCGACCCATGTTCAGACAGGATTTCACGTGTCCCGCCCTACTCTAGGACTTAAAGAAGAGTTACGTATACGGGACTATCACCCACTTTGGTTCGACTTTCCAGTCGATTCTACTTTTCTTTCTTTAAGTCACTGGCCTGGTCCGCGTTCGCTCGCCACTACTAACGGAGTCTCGGTTGATGTCCTTTCCTACAGGTACTTAGATGTTTCAGTTCCCTGCGTTCGCTTCTTACATCCTATTTTATTCAAATGTAGATACCTTTATCTGATGACTAGAAAACTAAACTGTCTTTTTTAGAAAACAGCTTAATTTTTCCAGCCACCAAAGGTGGGTTGCCCCATTCGGAAATCTACGGATCAAAGGTTATTCGCACCTCCCCGTAGCTTATCGCAGCGTATCACGTCCTTCATCGCCTGTGCATGCCAAGGCATCCACCAAATGCCCTTTAGACACTTGATCGTTCTCATTGCCAATATTCATTCAATGTTTGTCGGCATTCTTTGTCTTGTGCAAAACAAAGCGCAAAACAAACAAAAATATCAGCAGAAAAGACCAGCTTCTCGAGAT